>JAIRJZ010000077.1 GCA_031260355.1 Burkholderiales bacterium | reverse complement strand
CCTTGCTTATCGGTCTTACAAATCAGGGACGCCTGCCGGCAGCGACCTTGCCATCGCCAAACCGCAACTTAATCAGCAGCAATTTGAGCCGGCGATTGCGGTACCTCCCCCGCCGCCAGTCAACAATGCACCATCACCTTCAAAAGCGCAGGAAATCGCTGAATTACACAAATTGGTTGAGCAAGGGGCTCTGACGCAAAGAGAATTTGACGAAGAAAAGCAGAAGATACTGAAAAGGGAATAGGCCAAGCGAGAGCCGTGGCCGGGAGAGCCAGTCAGGCTGCGAGAGCGGCGATGAAAAAAATAGCGCAACCAACAATAGACCACCACCATATTGCCCCAATCAGATAGTAATAAAAACCAAACACTCCGGACATATAAGATTTATTTTCAAGGGGTAGGCCGATGATTGAATACATAGAGCAACACCCGACACTTATGGCAACGCTCATTGGAATCGGCGTTATATTGGTTGCAACACCAAGTGCAATAAGCGCAATGCTGAAAATTAAACCGACAATAGACGAAAACAAGGACGTCATACGTAAAAACCTGTACTTTTTCATAGCGCTATTTTTTACGCTTGGCCCGTTGATTCTAGCCATATTCATTCCTTCATCCTCATCAATTCGTCTTATCATCTTGTTAATACCGATCGCTTCAGCGTTCGTTTACTTCTCCGTCTTCAGGACAGCGGAGCCTGTGTCGGGTGTGGAGCTTACGCTTGTAATATTATTAGTGCTGGTATTTAACGCTTCCTCTGTTTCCTGGTTGCTTTCGCAGACTGTTTATCTTAAAAAAGAACTGATCGCTAAAGAAGCATTGCTTTTAAACGAAATCAACTACATCAAAGACGCGCAAAACTTGTGGCCAACAGACCCTGACGCAAGAGTCACCAAAAAGTAGCGCGCGCTCTTACTCGGCTTACACCTCCAACCCGCCGCCCGGCGGGTTTTCTTTGCCCGCCACCAGCCCTAAACCACTCGCATATCTGTCGCATAGAGGGAGTTTAGCAGAAAAACATAGATATATCTATTGACAAGAAAAAGAGAAAAATCTATAATTCGCCCATACCGCACCACCATGAGGCTAAATAGCCATGTACCCACTCATCATTGGCGGCACACAGATCCACACCAACCCGGAAGGGCTGGTTTCCTTGAACGACATTTTTGCAGCTGCCCAGGTTGCCGGGTTTGCCGGCGGCAAGCGCGACCCTAGGCGGTGGCGGCTGCAAGACGGAGCGCAATTCATCGAGTTCGCGGTAGCCACTCTTAATGTCCCGTTGCGGGACATTTACCGTGCCACCAAAGGGAAGGGCGGCGGCACTTTCGCGCACTGGCAGATCGCGCTGGCCTACGCCAAATACCTGTCGCCGGCGCTGCACATGCAGGTCAACGAGGTCTATGCCCGTTTTAAGGCCGGCGACGTGACGTTGGCCGACGAAGTTGCCGACCGCGCCACCCCGGAGCAGCAGGAATGGCTCTCTCGCCGGGTAGCAGGGAAGGTTGCTCGTAACCGACTGACATCGACATTGAAAGCCCATGGCGTCACCGGCCGAGGCTACGCCGATTGCACCAACGCCATTTACCGTCCAATCCTCGGCGGCAAAAAGAGCGAAATTTGCGCGGCGCGCGGCCTACGGAAAAACACAAATATCCGCGATCAGATGGACACCGAGCAGTTGGCTAGGATGGCACTTGCCGAGATTGTATCGAGCAAGCGCATCGACCGTTTCAACCTGCGCGGCAATCTTGCATGCGCCAACGAATGCGGAACTGTAGCTGCCAGTATCGCGGCGATCAACTAAGGGGCAAATCATGACTCGCCTTCGCCGCTTTCTTGCCTACTTGCGCAACGGCTGCGATCTGCGCGCAGCGTGGATTCTCTCAAGACTTTCAGGAGACTGGAAATGAACGGTCACACTTATTCAACCCTGCGCGCCATCGAGAAGCGCGAAGAGCGCCGCGACCGGCTGGTAACGCTGTCGGCACCGATCTGGTTCCTGCTGATCTACGGCGCGCTGCTGGCGCTGGCGTTTGGGGCGTGAAATGAAACTTTTTCCTGCGATCTGTGTGCTTCTTGACGGCCGAAAATTCAACGAGTCAACAGAAGAATTTCTGTATTTCGTTGGATCAGTTCCGGAAAAATTCTGCGTTGCTGTTGCTGGTAGAGGAACAGGCGCAATAGGCTATCTCGTGTACCAAGACACCGGGCGCAAGGAAACGCTGCCCAACAACATTGACAAACGAACTGGAAAATCCCCTACAGCATCGATTTTTCAATTAATTGAATTAGCGCCGGGACATTCTCAACCCCCTTTTCCACTAGCTTCACTGTCAAGTGTCTTACGGCATCGGCTGGTGCCTGCCGGAGAGCTTCCATGATCCTGCTTTTTCTTTCTGGCGTGATATCGGATTCTTGTACCCGCGCTTCAATTAAGGCTCTGATGGAGTCCTCATGAATCTTTATTGTCACTACTCCGAGAACAGCGGACAGCCCGCCATCGTCTTGAAGGAAATCCATCCCTTTGGCGGTGATTTCTGCGTTGAAAAGCTGGTTCGGCGCGTCATGTCCCATAGCGCGTCGGCGCTCAACACGTATAAGCTCGTGTTGAGAGAGGTAGTACATTGCTTTCCCCTCATCCGTTTTCATATCGACAAAACGGTCATCAGGGAAGCCATACGTTTCGCTGAGCTTCACAAGAATTTCTTTTTGAAGTTCTCTGGACATCATTGGCGCACATCCTTTCTTGGCTGGAATCTTGGCTTAGGAAGCTCGATTCTAAGCCAAAAAGGATGCGGCGCCGCCATATACGGGCGCTTGCCATGACCACCGCCACCATCCGCCCCGGCTTCCGGGAAATTTCCGAAGGCATCCTCGTTTTCGAGTGCGACCACGCGGCCTTCGAAATAACCGAGCAGCAACTGCGCTGGTGGGCGGAAGAGCTTGTCGCAGTCGCCGACGATGGCGAGGCCGAAGAATGGAAGGCGGCGTTCGCCGAGTGCTGGGGCGCCGATACAACCGACAAAGTGATCAAAATTGCGCGCGAAATATGGCGCAACCGTGCGGCGATGACCGCGAATTGAAAAATGGAGAGTGAAATGCAAAACCTTACCGAAACACTGAAACACATCGGCGGCGGCGTGTATCTCGACACCGCCAGCGACAAAATGGCCGAACTTGTGCAATCCGTCGGCGAAAGCGGGAAAGCCGGAGCGCTGACGCTGACTATCAGCGTCAAACCGGCAACTCGCGGAGGCGCGATGCACATCACCGGCAAATACACCCTCAAGAAACCGGCAGAAACGCCGATGGAAGCGTTGCTGTTTGCGACGCCGGAAGGAAATCTGCTCGCCGACGATCCGAAGCAAAACAAACTCGACCTCAAAACCACGGAAGACCCCCCGAAGGAATTGAGGATCGTTTCTACCAACGCAGCAAAAACCGCTTAAGAGGGAATTATGAGTGATACAACCACCCTTGAAGCGCTGGCCGAAACCGGCAACATTGCCGAAACGCTGGCGCGCGAAATGAAAGAGCCGGTTTTCTTCGAGCACGAAGAAATCAAAGCAGTGTCAATAATTGCGCTGCCGCCGGGATGGGATCGGCACGAAATTGACAGCGAAGAGTATCTGCCGACGCCGCGCCGGAAGAAGGCATCGGTGTTTTTGAACGACGTCGAGAGCTTTATCGACTACGTCAAGCGTCACGGATCGTTGACCGATTCATCTATCTGGTGCAAAGCCAACTACGTCCGGGGCGATGTCAATCTGACGGCCATACTGAACGACAACGGCGACGACCCAGAAAAGGCGGCGTGGCGCGACCACATCGCGAGATTCGAGCCGATATTCAGTGAAGAATGGAACCGCTGGACAGCGTCGAACAAGAAGCCGATGTCGCAACCCGAATTCGCCATGTTTATCGAAGACAACATGGGCGACATTACAACGGCAGACGGCACAGCCTCCGGCGCGATGATGCTCGACATGGCCTTGCAATTCGAAGCTAATCAGGACATGCGCTTCAAGAGCGCCATTCGTTTGCAAAATGGCGGCGTTCAAATGGCCTTTATCCAAGATGACGACGACGCAACGTTGGCGAAAATGCAAATGTTCGACAGCTTCCACATCGGCGTTGCCGTGTTCTGGAACGGGCAACCGTACCTCGTTAGAGCGCGGCTGCGCTACCGGGTGCGCGACGGCAAGCTGACCTTCTGGTACGAATTGAAGCGGCCTGATAAGGCGCTGGAAGACGCCACAAAAGCCATGCTGGAAGTCGTAAGAGAGAAGACCGGGACACCGTTCTTTTTCGGCAACCCTTTCGTATAAAAAGGAAAAGGCGGTGGCGCTCAGCGCGTCTCCGCCGTAACCCATGAACCGAATTTACATCTCCGGCCCGATGACGGGCTTTGCAGAATGGAACTTTCCAGCGTTTCACGCCGAAGCGGCGCGGCTACGCGCGCTCGGTTACGACGTGATAAACCCCGCCGAAATCAATCAAGACCAGAACATTTCGTGGCGCGATGCGTTACGGAATGATCTGAAAGCCCTATTGATCTGCGACACGATAGCCATGCTCGAAGGCTGGCAGAACTCTGACGGCGCGCACCTTGAAATGCACGTCGCGCACAGAGTCGGCATCGCCATCGTGATCGCCAAAGACATCACGGAACCACGCCATGATTGCTGACCGCGCCCACTACGTTCTTGACATCGAGACGCTCGGAATCAGAGACAACGCCATCATCGCGGCCATCGGCATCGTGCGAATGAAGGACGGGGCTCGGGATGGGCGCTTTTACACGGTAATCGACACCCGGCAGGAAGGGCGCTGGGCTGACGATGAAACGCTTGAATGGTGGAGTAACCCTGACCGATGCGCTGCGCGCCACGAACTCATTGGCGACGACCACCCAGCGCTTTTTGACGCGCTGTTCGGCGCGGCGGCATTCCTCAATACCGGAGACGACAAAGAAACCGCGCCGATCTGGGGCAACGGTTCCGATTTCGACAACCGCATACTCGCCCACGCCTTCCGCCAGCACGGCTTACGGTGGCCGTACTGGCGCAACTCATGCTTGCGCACCCTGCGCAACATCGTCGGCGGCGAACGGTACCAGCCAAAAATCGAGCGCATCAAGCATATCGCCATCAACGACGCGATGACCGAAGCGGAAGAGTTGATGTATCTGCTGTCGAGAGTCACGGTGAAGGAAACGTGATGCCCACCCAGCAGCACCCATCAGGCTTTTATGCCCTGACCTCCAACACAGCTTCCGGGCGGCGAGCGGCGATTTTCAGAAGCGTTTTTGCGGCGCCGGAAGGCTCACGACGTCCCTGCTCCCAGTCCTGCAATGTGCGCGCAGAGACGCCAAGAAGCTGCGCGAACTCTGCTTGGCTCAATCCCATTTTACGGCGCGCTTCCGACGCCTCTGTTTCCGGCGGTTCGATCACAGTAACGCGACCCGTTTTCCCAGCCTTGATCTGGCGTAGCGACATGAGGATTTTTTCGCCCAACTCCGCGCCAGTGATGCATTCACGCTTAGACATTTTCAGTTTCCTCCACAATGGCTTTCAGGAAGTGTGCAGGAATGCTCCCGCGCACAGATTTTGCGTAGATCGCCAGCAAATAAATAATGCCGGACGGCAGCCGGTTAAGATAAATCACTCGGACACCGCCGCTTTTTCCTGTGCCAGCGCGCTTCCAGCGTACCTTCCGGCACCCGCCGGAACCTCTGATGACGTCACCGGTCTCCGGGTTTTCGACAATCCACGCGCAAAATTCGCCACGGTCACTTTCCGTCCAAAGCGTCTTGGCGTCGTGCGTGAAAAGCTCGGATTCGATGATCGTGTACATGGCTTGAATTATACGGCAATGCCGTACACTGTCAACCCCATTGGTCATTACGACAAAGGGAAAAGCTTTTCGGAGATGGCGATCAGAAGGAGAGCGGCGTGACAACTACAGCCTACCTCACCGTCGAACAGGCGGCATCTGTCCTGTCGGTCCACCCGATCACCATCCGGCGCATGGCCGCCGACGGGCGGCTCCCGGCATTCAAGCTGGGCAGGGCATGGCGCTTTGTCGAGGTTGACTTACTCGCTCACGCGCGCGCAAACTATCAGCGCGCGGATTCTGTAAGCGATGAAAGGAGCATTTTATGTCGCTCTACAGACGAAAGGATTCCCGCTGCTGGTGGGCGTCCTTCACAAAGCCAGGTGGCGGCACAGTATGCCGATCTTCTGGCACCGAAGACAGGAAGCAAGCGCAGGAATGGTACGACCGCACCCGCGCCGAAATGTGGCGCGTCCACCGGCTCGGTGACAAACCTTTGTATCGTTGGGAAGACGCCGTAGTTCGGTGGTGCGTGGATAAGCAGGACAAGAAAACAGTCGCCGAGGATATCGTCAAATTCCGCTGGCTCGACAAGTATTTTGCCGGACGTGAACTTGCTTTGATAACACGGGCAGAAATTGCCGCCATCGGAGACGCCAAGCGCGCCGAAACATCGGCAGCAACAGCGAACCGTTATCTTGCCCTGATTCGCGCAGTGCTGCGCCGTGTGGCTGGGCCGTGGGAATGGATTGATCGAGCACCACAGATCGACCTCTTCCGGGAAAGTCGGCGGCGCATCCGCTGGATAACGCCGGAACAACGCCATGAACTGTTGGCGGCGCTACCGGAACACCAGCGCGCTTGTGTGGATTTCGCCCTTGAGACGGGGCTACGGCAGGGAAATGTTTTGAAGCTGGAATGGCCGCAGGTTGACCTTCCGAGAAGGGTATGCTGGATATTTGCCGATCAAGCAAAGGGAGGGGCACCAATAGGCGTTCCGCTTACGGCAAGGGCGGCAGAAATACTCGCCAACGAACGCGGTAAACACGCCACAAGCGTTTTTACCTATATGGGCAACCCGCTGCGCAGCGCCAATACACGGGCGTGGCGTAGAGCCTTAAAAGTCGCCGGGATCGAGAGCTTCCGCTGGCACGACCTCAGGCATGCGTGGGCCTCGGCACACATCATGTCGGGAACGACTGTTTCAGAATTGCAGGAGTTGGGAGCTTGGAAGAATGAAGCGATGGTGCGCCGGTACGCACACCTCGCTCCCGAGCACTTGAGGCGGGCGGCGGAAAAATCCGCTACGTTTTGGCTACGTTCCACGAAAACGGAAAACCAAAACGAGCCGGAAGTGCTTGATTATTTGGCTCCTCGACCTGGGCTCGAACCAGGGACCTGCGGATTAACAGTCCGTCGCTCTACCGACTGAGCTATCGAGGAAGAAGCGCGATTCTAGCAAAAGAAAGCCGCGGGGGAAAGAGGGGGCGGAACGGCGGAAACAGGGCGTTTGCCGCTGTCTCAGCCCTGTAACAGAAAGATAGCGGGGCGTTTCTGGTAGTTCGCGGTGTTGACATGGCGCCATTCCCGGATCGGGCGGGTGACGGCCGATTCGGAGGGAAGGGTGAGGTCTGCCGCTACGCACAAGCGCGAATCGGGATGCAACACGCGGATGATGGCGGTAAGCAGCGCGGCATTGCGATATGGCGTTTCGATGAAAATCTGGGTGGCGCGCTGTTGCTGGCGCGATTCCTGTTCCAGGCGGCGCAGAGTTTGACCGCGCGCCTCCTCGGCGATCGGCAGATAGCCGTGAAAAGTGAAACGCTGACCGTTCATGCCGGCGGCCATCAGCGCCAGCAACAGCGACGAAGGGCCGACCAGCGGCTTGACGGGAACGCCGTAGCGGTGGGCGAGCGCGACGAGTGGCGCGCCGGGGTCGGCGAAGCCGGGGCAACCGGCGTCGGTCAGAATGCCCAGATCGGCTCCAGCCAGGCAAGGGGCGAGCAGAGCGGTGAGCGCTTCCGCTTCGACGGCGTTGACGGAACCATCGGGAGGCAACGGCGGCAGAGGACGGATATCGAGTTCGGCGACAGGGCGGGACAACGCAAGCGTTTTGAGAAAAGCGCGGGCCGGTTTCGGCGTCTCGACCGCCCAGTGGGTGAGACGGCGGGCGATATCGAGGGTTTGCGTCGGCAGCACGGTTTCCGGCGCGACGGCGCCCAGCAGATTGGGAACGAGGTACAGCGTACCGGTGGTCATGAGGCGGGATACGAAGCAAGCGGTTGATGCAGCAGCGGATTGACGCCTTCGGCGCGCAGTAGCCGAGACAGTGCGATCAGCGGCAGACCGATCAGGGCGGTAGGGTCGTTGTTGTCGATGCTCTCGAACAACGCGATGCCGAGGTCTTCGGAGCGCACCGAACCGGCGCAGTTGTAAGGCAGCGCGACATGAAGATAAGCCTCGATTTCGGCATCGGTCAGCGTCCGGTAAGTCGTGGCGATATCGACGCGCACGCTGCGGCAGCGCCGCGCGGCCGGATTGAACAACGCCAGACCGGTGCGGAAGATGACGGTTTTGCCGGACAGCATCCGCAACTGTTTGCGGGCGTTGTCGAAATCGCCGGGTTTGCCGACGGCGACGCCATCGCAATCGGCCACCTGATCGCCGCCGATAATCAGCGCGTGAGGGGCGCAACCGCTTTCCCCCGCTCTCGCTTTGGCCTCGGACAGTCGCAAAACCAGTTGCGATGGCGTTTCTCCCGGCAACGGTGTCTCGTCGATCGCGGGCGCGCAAACGCGGAACGGCAGATTGAATCGCTTCAGCAGCGCCTGCCGGTATGGCGAGGTCGAGGCGAGAATCAGGTGAACGGGGAGAGCGGAATTCATGTTTTGCGTTTTGAGGTCAATCAGGAGGTGCGGTGGCGAAGAGAAGAACGATACCAGATTTGAACATCGAATCCATTGAACCTTATCTCGTCTGCCGCATAGGTTAGCCGCTCCACTGGCGGGCATTTGTCGAAGTTTTGAAGGCGTTTCTTGTCCTCCCCGCCATGGACGGCGAGAGCCGTTGGCAGGATAATATCTCTGAAAATCCCGATTCGAAGTGTTTTACAGGTTATAAGCAGCAAAAATGCGAAAACTGTCCATTCCGCCGCTCATCATGGATCGGCTTGCCCGCTGGATGCCGGGGTTGCCGGAGCTGTTGAGCTATAACCGGAAACCGCTCAAGCGCGACGTGATTGCCGGCTTGTCGGTGGCAGCGGTGTGTTTGCCGGTCAGCATCGCCTACGCGCAATTGGCCGGGTTCAGTCCGGTGGTGGGGCTTTACAGCACGATTCTGCCGATGATCGTCTATGCCTTTTTCGGTTCATCGAGGCAGTTGATCGTCGGCCCCGACGCGGCGACTTGCGCGATGATCGTGGCGACGCTGACGCCGCTGATGGTGGCGGGCAGCGATCCCGATTATTACCATGCGCTGGCGGTGTCGCTGACGCTGTTCACCGGTCTCTTCTGTCTCTTGGCGGGGCGTTTTCGTCTGGGGTTTCTGGCCGATTTATTGTCGCGCTCAATCCTTCTGGGATTGTTGAACGGCGTGGCGATCACCATCATCGTCGGGCAGTTGGGCAAGGTCTTCGGTGTCAGTGCGACAGGCAAGAATGTCGTCGGACAACTGATATCCTTTTTTGGGCAAGTGCAAGGACTGCATTGGCCGACGCTGGTGCTTTCGCTGGGGCTCATTCTTCTTTACCTGGTATTGATGCGCTTCTGGCGCAAAGGGCCGTTGGCGCTGGTGGTGGCCGCAGTGGCGATCGTTGCCAGTTTTGCGCTTGATCTGGCGGGAAAAGGCGTGGCGGTGGTCGGTGACATTCCGTCAGTGTTGCCGCGACTGCACTGGCCGGCGTTGCCGCCCGAGTCCTGGGGAACGATTTTGTCGTCGGCAGCGGCACTGGCGTTCATCAGCTTCAGCAGTGCCGCGTTGACCGCGCGCAGTTTTGCCGCCAAAAACGGCTATAGCATCGACGACAACCGCGAACTCGTCGCACTCGGCGCTGCCAACGTCGCGTCGGCGCTGTCGCAGGGATTTGCGATCAGCGGCGCCGATTCGAGGACTGCCGTCAACGACGCGGCGGGCGGCAAGACGCGAATGGTCCAGATTTTCGCGGCGCTGGCGATTTTGTTGGCGTTGCTGGTGTTGACGTCGCCGCTGGCGTATCTGCCGACGGCGGCGCTGGGCGTTATCCTGATCGTCAGCGCCATCGGGCTGACCGATTTCAAGATATTTACCAAGCTCCATGAAACCAGCACGTCAGAATTCCGGATTGCCTTGGTGACATTGCTGGCGGTGGTGTTCATCGGCGTGATGCCGGGAATTCTTCTGGCGGTACTGCTGGCGCTGACCCGTTTTCTGATGCGGACGGCGCGGCCAGTGGATTACCGGCTGGGGTTGATCGAATCGCAAGGCGACTTCTATGAAATCGAACATTATCCGGAAGCGAAAGAAATTCCGGGTTTGCTGTTTTACCGCTTCGAAGCCTCGTTGATATTCTTCAACGCCAATTATTTCAAGCAACGCCTTACCGGCCTGATCGAGACCTCGGAAACGCCCGTTCATTGGGTGGTGATCGACGGACGTTCGATAAACAATATTGATTTGACCGGCGCTCTGATGTTGTACGATCTGGGAAAAACGCTGGCGGCGCGCGGCGTCGTTCTGGCGGTGACGGGGCGTACCGAGCAGATCACGAAATGGATGGGGATGCAGCGATGCGGCGGCGAATCATTGCCGGTGCGGCTGTTTCAGAACCGGCGGTTGGCGCTCGAAGCGTACCGTCAAATGACGGCGGCGGAAGAGCACGGCGACGCGGGGAAGCTGTGATTTCAATTCGCGCAGAAAAAAGTTATTAACCACAAAGGGCGCAAAGAAACCAAAGAAGATTCAAACAACTCTGTTTCCCTCTCCCGCAAGCGGGAGAGGGAAAAGGCGTAAGCGCTTGAGCAGAAAACGCCCTGACCACACGCAAAGAAACCAAAGAGGATTCAAAACTTTGTGCGCTATGCGTTCTTTGCGGTTAAGGCGGCATTCGCGTTAAGCCGATAACGACGATTCCCGAATCAACGTCTGCAACAACTCGAGCCGCTTGGGATGAATCTGTCCCTCGTGTAGCGCTTTCTGTACGGCGCAGCCGGGTTCTTTGTCGTGCCGACAATCGCGGAAACGGCAATGCGCTACCAGCGGCGCGATGTCTTTGAAGGCGGCGGTCAACGCGTCGGGCGTCAGGTGCGCCAGACCAAAAACTTTCATTCCGGGAATGTCGATGACCCAACCGCTGGGCGGCGACGGCAATAAATGCAATGTCGCGGAAGTCGTTGTGTGCTTACCGCTGCCGAGCGCCTCCGATACCGCCGCCGTTTCGCTGCGGGCTTCGGGGAAAAGCGCGTTGATCAACGTCGATTTCCCCATGCCCGACTGCCCGATCAGAACGCTTTGCCGACCTTCCAGCCAAGGCCGGAGCGCGCCCACGTCGTTTTTGGCGCAGGTTTCGATGGTCGTATAACCGAGCGCCTCGTACGGTTTGAGCCGTTCGCGCAGAGCGGGAAAACCGGAGAGGTCGCGCTTGTTGGCGATCAGGACGAAGCGGCAATGCGCGGCTTCGGCAGCGACGATCCAGCGGTTGAGCAGCATTTCGTCGAGCGCAATGTCGGGAGCGGTGACACCGAGAATTTGAGTGACGTTGGCGGCGATCAGTTTTTGGCGAACGGCGTCGGAGCGGTAAAAAAGATTTTGCCGAGGTTTGACCGCCGTGATGGCGCCGCCTCCGGCAATGCGTTCTATTTCCACTTCATCGCCGCAAGCCAAAGTGGCAAGCCGTCCTTTCAAAACGCAGTCGAGGCGACTGCCGTCGGCGAGCGCCACGGTGTAATGGCGGCGAAACGTTTCGACGACCAGACCTTGCATGTTTTCGGAGGCGCGCACGAGGGTCAACCGGGCAGGTCA
Organism: Burkholderiales bacterium; assembly: GCA_031260355.1. Classification (GTDB taxonomy): domain Bacteria; phylum Pseudomonadota; class Gammaproteobacteria; order Burkholderiales; family Casimicrobiaceae; genus UBA931. Next base: position 24,978 of record JAIRJZ010000077.1, on the reverse strand, counting down.
ATCGCTGCAACGGAGCGCGCGGAGATGCGCGATCCGAAGCGTCGCCGGCGGATGCGAATCGTAGAATGCCGAATGAACCGGATCGGGCGTCAGTGTGGTGGCGTTGTCTTCGTACAAACGAACCAGCGCCTGCTCCAGTGCGCCGGAGCAGGTATGGGAAGCGGCATAGGCGTCGGCCTCAAATTCGTGGCGGCGCGAGTAAGCGGCGCCCAACGGCGTGAACAGAAACATGAAGACCGGCAGTACCAGCATGAACAGCGACAATGCCACGCCGGGGCGCGTCATCGCCTCGGCAATTTGATCGGAAGGAATGCCGAGGCCGCCGTAAAACCATGGTTGTTGCAGCAGCCAAGCCAGCAACGCCAGAAACGCCAGCGACAACAGCGCCGAAAAGGCGATGCGTTTTTTGATGTGGTGGCGCCGGAAATGCCCCAGTTCGTGCGCCAGCACCGCTTCGATTTCGTCCTCGTTGAGCCGGTTGAACAGCGTGTCGAAAAACACGACGCGCTTGGCGCGGCCAAGGCCGGTGAAGTAAGCATTGCCGTGGCCGCTGCGGCGGCTGCCGTCCATCACGAACAAACCGCTGGCGGTAAAACCGCAGCGGGCGAGCAGTGCTTCGATGCGGGTGCGCGTTGGCCCTTCCGGCAGCGGCTCAAATTTGTTGAACAGCGGCGCGATCAGCGTCGGATAAACGACCAGCATCAGCAACTGAAAACCCATGAAAACGAACCATGCCCACAGCCACCACAGCGTTCCCGCCGCCTGCATCAGCCACAGCAGCAACGCGATCAGCGGAATGCCGATGAGCAACGACAGCAAAGTGCTTTTGGCGAGATCGGCAAGCCATAGAGCGCGGCTGGTGCGGTTGAAACCGAAACGCGCTTCGATGTTGAAAGTGCTGTAATAGGAAAACGGCAATCCGAGGATGCCGCCGATCAGCCCGACGGCGATGAGAAGCGCGACATCCTGCCACAGCGTGGCGACCGGCAGCCGGCCGGTTGCTGCCATCAGCCAAGCCAGGCCGCCGCCGAGCGTCCAGGCCAGCAGGATCGCCGCATCGACAGCAGCGTCAATCCGGCCAAAAGCCTGTTTGGTCAGCGTGTAATCGACGGCTTTCTGATGCGCGGGCAGGGCGATGCGTTCGGCGAAAGCGGTGGGAACGGCATCGCGGTACGCGACGACATGACGGCTCTGGCGGAAGGACAGCCAAGCGCGTAGCATCAGCGTCAGCAGCAACACGACAAGAAAAATGGCGGTAAACCAGGACATGGTGGAATGGCGGAAAGAATATGCGACAATCAAAACTGTCGTATTGTACGTGAAGAGGCTGCGTGATGTGTGTATGGGGAATTGCCGGGAGCGGCAAGAACAAAACGGGAGGCTGGCATGACTGCCGCCGATGACCGCCTGATCTGGCTGGATCTCGAAATGACCGGGTTGCGCCCCGAGACCGACCGGATTCTGGAAGTGGCGATGGTGGTCACCGACGCCGAGTTGAATGTGGTGGCGGAAGCGCCGGTATGGGCGGTGCACCAGGAAGATGCGGTGCTGGCGGCGATGGATGCCTGGAATCAGAGCGTACACGGTCGTTCGGGGTTGATCGACCGTGTCAAGGCGTCAACGCTGTCGGAGGCCGATGTCGAGGCGCTGGCGCTGGCGTTTCTGAAAGAGCATGTCGGTGCGCAGGCGTCGCCGATGTGCGGCAACAGCATTTGTCAGGATCGCCGTTTTCTGGCGCGCCTGATGCCGCAACTGGAAGTGTTTTTTCATTACCGCAACCTCGACGTTTCAACGCTGAAAGAACTGTGTCGCCGCTGGCAGCCGGAAGTCGCGCGCGGTTTCAACAAGGAATCCAAACACGAAGCGTTGGCCGACGTGTACGAATCCATCGACGAGTTGAAATATTATCGGGAGCATTTTATTTGTAGGGGCGGCAACCTGCCGCCCGGTTGAGATGCGGTAACAGGTTCCCTTCCCTTCAAGGGGGTGGCCAAGGTGGGGATGGGGTACACCATACTCGCGGAGCAACGAAGTTAACAAAACCATGGCAATGAATTTCTGTAGTCACTGCGGCGCGGACGCGCTGGAATTCCGGGTTCCCGAGGGAGACGTGAAGCCGCGTCATGTTTGCCGGCAATGCGGACACATTCATTACCTGAACCCCAAGACGGTCGTCGGCACGTTGCCGCGCTGGCGCGATCAAGTGTTGCTGTGCCGCCGCGGCATCGAACCGCGCTATGGCCTGTGGACGCTGCCCGCCGGTTTTCTCGAAATCGGTGAAGCGATCGACGAAGGTGCGCGGCGCGAAACGCTGGAGGAAGCGATCGCGGCGGTCGCCATCGACCGGCTTTACACCGTGATCTCAATGCCGGACATCGGCCAATTGCATTTGATGTTTCTTGCCGATTTGCCGCATCCCGAGTTTTCTGCCGGGGCAGAAACGCTGGAGGCGCGCCTCTTCGATGAAGCGGACATTCCGTGGGAAACCCTCGCCTTCCGCACCGTCAGCCGGACACTGCGCTGTTACTTCTGGGATCGCTGGCAAATCCGGCGGAAGGAGCAGGAGGCATTCCCGCTGCGCGTGTCGTCGTTGCGGAGATAGCGCTTTTCTGGATTAACGACAAGGAACACGAAAGGCACAAAGAATCTTAAAAATCTTTGTGTCATTCCGTGAGCAAGGCTGAGTAGAGGTCAGGCATTTGTTTCCACCCGATCAATTTGCCCAATACTCCAACCGGCAGACAGCGCTTCGGCCTGCTGCAATACCGTCTGCACTGCCGCGTCCTGCAAATCCGGCGGGTAGCCGTACTTGCGCAGAATACGCTTGACCAACACGCGCATCCGGGCGCGCGCCGAATCGCGGTGTGCCCAGTCTACCGAGACGTTGCCTTTCAGGCTGACCAGTAACTCGTGGGCAATGACCTTTAGTTTGTCGTCACCCATCACCTGCACCGCTGATTCGTTCTCGGCCAGCGCATCGTAAAAAGCGATTTCCTCATCGCTCAGGCCGGACTCTTCGCCGCGCTGCCTCGCCGTGCGAATGTCCTTTGCCAGTTGAATCAATTCCTGCAACACTTCGGCGGTGGTGATGGCGTTGGCGTGGTAACGTGCCACGGCATCTTCCAATCGTTCCGAAAAGGCGCGCGTCTCGACGATGTTGGCTTTGCTGCGTGAGCGGATGCCGTCGTTAAGGAGTTTTCGCAAGGCTTCCAGCGCCAGATTTTTCTTCTGCATCTGCTGCACTTCAGCCAGGAACTCGTCGGACAGGATGGAAATATCTGGCGACTGGATGCCTGCTGCTTTCAGGATGTCCACGATCTCGGTCGAAACCACCGCACGGCTGACGATCTGCTGGATGGCAAAATCGCGTTCCTGCGAGGTCTTGCCGGAGCCGGTGGACGATTTGACCAGTGCGGCACGGATGGCCTGAAAGAAACCCACTTCCTCGCGGATAGCACGAGCCACATCGGAGGCCGAAGCCAGCGAATACGCCTTCGATAAGGCCAGCACCGCATCTTGATAGCGGCGTTGGGCGTTCTTCTTGCTTTCTGCGCTGGTTTCCGCCGCAGCCCATTGCTGCTGTTTGTCCAGAATCCACTCGATGGCGCCAGCCATCATCGCCAAGCGTTGCTGCGGCGCGCCGTTTAATGCTGTGGCGTAATCAAAACCGTGAAACATGTCGTGCACCACTTCGTATTTTTCCAGCAGCACCGCGACCGCTTCGGCTTCATCGACTCCCGTGGTTTGCTGATCGCGCAGCGAATGCTGTGCCAGCGCCGACTTCAGGTTCTGCGCAATGCCGACGTAATCGACGATCAGCCCCGCCGGTTTGTCGCGGAACACGCGATTCACGCGCGCGATGGCCTGCATCAAGCCGTGACCCTGCATGGGTTTATCGACATACATGGTGTGCATGCACGGTGCATCAAAACCAGTCAGCCACATATCGCGCACGATCACCAGTTTGAGCGGGTCTTTCGCATCGCGGGCGCGTTTGGCGAGCAAGTCGCGTCGCGCCTTGTTGCCGATGTGCTGCTGCCATGCTGGCGGGTCGCTGGCTGCACCGGTCATTACGATTTTGATTGCTCCGGCGTTGTCGTCCGCGCTATGCCAGTCCGGGCGTAGCTTGACGATTTCATCGTACAGCGCCACACAGATGCGGCGGCTCATACATACCACCATCGCCTTGCCGTCCAGCGCGGCCAGTCTGTCCTCGAAATGTGCTACCAAATCCTTCGCTACCAGCGCGAGGCGTTTTTCGCTGCCGACCAGCGCCTCAATGGTGGCCCACTTGCGCTTGAGCCTCTCCTGCTCGACTTCTGCCTCGTCCTCGGTCAACGCTCCCACTTCGGCATCGAGCTTCGGCTTTTCGTCCTCATCCAGTTCGATGCGCGCCAACCGCGATTCGTAATAGATCGGCACTGTCGCACCGTCTTCTACTGCGCGGCTGATGTCGTAGATGTCGATGTAGTTTCCGAATACCGCCGGGGTGTTCACGTCGGTCGCCTCGATGGGCGTTCCGGTAAAGCCGATAAACGAGGCATTGGGCAAGGCATCGCGCAGGTATTTGGCAAAACCGTAGGAGACTTCGCCCGTTTTAGCGTCCACCTTCGCACGGAAACCGTATTGCGAACGGTGCGCTTCATCAGCAATCACGACCACATTTCGGCGCGTGGTCAGCGGTTCCGTCACCTCGCCGAATTTCTGCAACGTGGTAAAAATTACCCCGCCCGATGCCCGCGCCAGCAGTTGCTGCAAATGCTCACGGCTTTCGGATTGAACCGGAGTTTGCCGGATCAAGTCCTTGCACATCGAGAACGTGGCAAACAACTGATCGTCCAGATCGTTGCGATCGGTCAGTACCACCAGCGTTGGGTTCTCCATCGCCGGGTGCTTCACCAGCCGCCCGGCGTAGAAAGCCATCAGCAGGCTTTTGCCGGAACCCTGCGTATGCCAGATCACACCCGCACGACGGTCACCTTTGAGTTGTGTGTTTACGCTCGGCAATCCGTAGGACGCAGGTTCCTCGGCCACGCCCTGCCACGAGTCGGCGGCGCGAATCGTCGATTCGATAGCGCGGTTCACTGCGTGGTACTGGTGGTAGCCCGCCACGATCTTCGCCAGACCGGAGCCGGTTTCCCAAAACACGGTGAAGTGGCGCAGCAGGTCCAGAAAACGCCATGGCTCAAACACGCCTTCGATCAGGGTTTCCAATTCGGGGGAACCCTTGGGAGCAATCTCCTTGCCATCTGTAGTGCGCCAGCGCATGAAGCGTTCCAGATCGGCGGACAGTGACCCCACCCGTGCCGCGATGCCGTCGGACGTGACCAGCAGCGCATTGGTGTGGAACAACGCCGGAATCTGCTGCTTGTAAGTCTGCAACTGGTTGAACGCGCCAACCAGATTCGCGCCCGCGCTGCCCGGCGCTTTCAGTTCGATCACCGCCAGCGGCAGGCCGTTGACGAACAGCACCACATCCGGCCTGCGGTTGATCTGCCCGTTGATAACCACGAACTGATTGACCGCCAGCCAATCGTTGCGCTCTGGCGCATCGAAGTCCAGCAGCGCCACCTTGCCCGCCGTCAATACCCCGTCCTCGCCGTAATACTCCACGTCCACGCCTTCGGTCAGCAGCGTGCGGATGCGGCGGTTTTCTTCCAGCAACGCAGGGAATATGGATTGGGTCAGCTTGCGCAGCGCATCGGCGCGTGCTTCTGGTGGTAATTGCGGGTTGAGCCGTTGCACGGCATCTTCGAGTCGTTTTTGGAAAATAACGATGTCGTGCCCGTCGCGCTCCGGCGCACGGCCATCCGGGCCGATGAGTTCGTCAGACGCAATGGCGTAGCCCAATCGGTTCAACTGCACCAACAGTGCTTGCTCGATGTCAGCTTCAGATAGAAAAGCCATTAGTCATCTCCCAAGCCAAAAAATCCGCGCAGTTCGGTCAACTCTACAAAGAAGTTTTTACGGTTTTCTTCAATTCGAGCAGATTCGCCGACGACTTCAAATTCAATTTTTCTGTTTGGAACGTCACCATGCGTTCTGCGGAATACACACAATCGCGTCATGTGCCCGGCCACATCTTCTCGGTAGTGAACAGTCGGCTTGAGACTGAAGATCAGTTTCCCAACGAACGCCAGCATGTGTCCCTGCTGGAAATAGCAGGACGAGCCTTGTATCTGCTTCTCGTCGAGAGGAACGGTCTGGATCGTCCTAGTTGCCCCATGACCCTTGAATGTTTCGCCACGTATAGTCAAAGCATCTGGCTGGCCCAAGTATCGAATGATCTGCACAGATTGCAGACTGTCCAAATCCCCCAAGATGTTAAGAACGTCATCATGGCACTCATCAACCCAATTGCGAGCTTGCGTTTCTGATTGCGCCGCGCTATGAGAGAAGGCATTTCTTGATTGATTCAAGTCTCGCATAGCGGCAACGGCTTGTGCTTTTACAATTTTGGAGAATTCGGAAGCGATGCCAGCAACCAGCATCTGCTTTGCAATCTCTTCAATATTCTCAAGTCTTTGAGCAATGCTGTCCGTAAGCAGGTCTTTGAATTTCAAAGGGGCGGACAGGTGAATTTTGTGAAACCGGCACTCCGCTATTGCTAACGCATGGAGCACGTCAACAATGGCTTCCCACGTATCCCGCAGCAATAAGAGTCTTTGGATTTCGTTCTCATATCCGTTCTTGAAGCGGTAAAAGTAGTAAGCAATGGGCGACGGATAGTTGTTGAATACCAAATCCAGTATTTCCTCCTCGCGTTGCTGCATGAAATCTGGAAAATTTGCTTGATAGGTATCTGGGCTCATCGTAAACAGCACCTCGCTGGGGCGTGGCCGAAAGCCTAAGATGTTCAAATCCCCCGACTCATCCGAATACTGCTCATCTAACCAATCATTGAAAGACGGGCAGGCGGCATATCGATCCGGATCAAGTTTCGGCCGCATAAACTCACTTGGTTCCTGCGGTATGCGTCCGCAACTGCCCCGAAATCAGCTTCGGCAATAAGGTATCACGGAGTTCGTCGAGGGTGGTGGCTTGTGCCAGATTATCGAACAGCGCTTTCTGAACCGGCTCAACGAGGTCAGCAAACGCGCGCGCTGTAGTTTCGTCTGGAATAGCGAGTTTGAAATTTTGAAGTTGCCCCACCTCAACACGCTGACGACCGCTAGTGCCGCTCATCGCCTGAATGGCGTGTGCGCGAAAATCCTCACGACGCGCCAAGATGTAGCCGAAAAATGGTGGCAATGGGAGCTTGGGGCGCAGAACAATAAATTCCGTTGATCCCCAACCAACTTGGCTTTTTTCGAGAAAATTTACAAATGCGGTTTTTCCATTTTCAAGGCATGGTGTAATGCGCGCAAGTAGCGTATCGCCGTTGGCGAATTTTGTGCCGGATGAAAACTCGCGCATCATTGGGGCATCCGGCACCGCGCCTGCGGTTGGGACACTTGCCATATCGAGATACGGAGCAATGGTGCTCTTCTTCAATTCGCGCTTTGGGTTTATTTCAAACACTTCATCAAGCGTACCAACCCGCCACCCCTTCGGAATCAAGCCCAGTTCCGATTCCTGCATGTTTTCGGGGGCTACGCCGTCGAAGTCCACGAACCATGACTTGAACAGCGCGGCGGCGATGATTTCCAGTGTGGCGTTGGTTTGGTGCAGGTTGTCGATGCGGTCGTCGAGTGCGCCGAGCGTGTTGGCAATGGCGCGTTGTTCTTCGAGCGGCGGCAGCTGTAATTCAATCGTCTTCAAATACGAAGACGGACGCGCAATTGATGGAACACCAGTTTGCGATGCGTTAGCAAGCAGTTTGTGTTGACCTTCGTCGCTATGGAAGTAGTAGGAAATGAAAACTGGATCAGCCTTGCTCAAGTTACAACGCAGATAAAACTGCCGCTGCGAGATCACGTATCGCTCATATTGCGAATTGGGTGGAATATAGGCAATCTGACCAATGTTCCCGGCATGAGTGAAGATGACGTCCCCGCGAAATACATTCGAGTTCTTCATCCGTTCCGCGTGTTCCTCGGTTACGAAGTTGAAATCGCTGTCTTCTAAACGAATACCACGAAGATGAGCGCCACTGATGACGGGAACGCCTGTCTTGACAAAAGTTTCGACTTTGATATTCGAACCGAATGGCCCCATCGCAATTTTTTCTGCGATATCTTCAATCCGAAAGATTGGCCAATCAGACCCCATGTCTGAATCTGAAGGTGGTGTTGGCTCTTGTACCAACACCTTGTCTCGCTCGATAACTTTGCGAAACGAATCGCTGGTAGCAGCCCAGTCCACGACATCTACCATCCATGGCAAATTCGACTCCGAGAAGTCATTTGCCAAGGCCGCGCTGACAGACAACGGCAAAGGTTTGTCTGTAATGATGGCCAAATCCAGATCGGAATGCGGTTTCGCCGTCCATTTGACGCGCGAACCGAAAGCCCATACGGCGTAGTGCGGCACGCGCAAACGCAGGATGTGCCGCACGATTTGCCAATGGTCAGGCCGGATGTCAATTGCCGGAATGGACACGCTGACTCCTGTCACGCTTGAGCGTCCTGCAATTTTTTCAGTAGAAAGGACGCTTCTCTTTGGAAGTCAGGAATGCAAGCCACAACTTCAAGTGCGATTTCTTCATCGTAGGTGTGGCTTGTTTTGGCGCGCATATCACGAAAATTTCGCCACTCCGGCCAACTGCCCGGAATCAGGCCGCGTTCGTTGCCCATGCGGATCAAGTCCTGAAAACTCATGTCATCGAACCCTGCGGGGTTCGCCGATGTGGTTTCCAAGTGACGCTTGAGCATCTTGTGGCTGATTTCGTAGGTGAACTCGAAACGCTGAATCAGACCATCCCGAATCTGTATATCGGTGCGATCCTTCTGGTAGCGTGCCCAGCCCTCACTCAAGCGCGCAATGGCGTTGACCAGTGAGGTCAAATCCAGTTTTTCTTCGCTCATTTCATTCCTCCATTGAGACCATAACCCAGGGCTCGCAGCTTTTCGCGGATGACCGAATCCAGTTCCGCGCCGCGCGCCATTTGCTCGCCAAGTTGCGCCGTCAGCCGTCGCATCTTTTCATCAAAGGCTTCGTCGTCCTTGTCCTGCGCCTGTGCGCCGACATAGCGGCCTGGTGTTAGTACATGACCTTGCTTGCGGATTTCGTCCAGCGAGGCAGATTTGCAGAAGCCAGGAATATCCGCGTATTCACCCGCATAGGGTTCACCGCGCCATGCGTGGTAGGTGGTGGAAATCTTGGCGATCTCCTCGTCGGTCAACTCACGTCGGGTGCGATCCACCAGCACGCCCATCTTGCGTGCATCGATGAACAGCACTTCACCACGTCGATCACGCAGCCGGGTCTTCTTCACCAAGCCGTTGCTGCGGCCCTTCGCCAAAATCCAAAGACAGGCCGGAATTTGCGTGGAATAGAACAACTGACCGGGCATGGCAACCATGCAGTCCACCACGCCAGCGCCTTCAGCAGCTTCAAGCATGGCTTTGCGGATCTCGCCTTCGCCGCTTTGCTGACTGCTCATGGAGCCGTTAGCGAGCACGACGCCGGCGACACCATGTGGCGCAAGGTGGTGGAAGATATGCTGCAACCACGCATAGTTGGCGTTGCCCACGGGTGGAGTGCCGAATTTCCAGCGCACGTCTTCACGCAGGCGCTCGCCGCCCCAATCGGAAATATTGAATGGGGGGTTGGCGAGGATGAAGTCAGCCTTCAGGTCGCGCAGCTCGTCTTTGTGGAAGCTGCCTTCGTTGTTCCACTTGATGTCCGAATCAATGCCACGCACGGCGAGGTTCATCTTCGCCAGACGCCATGTCGTGTAGTTACTCTCTTGCCCATAGATGGCGATGTCGCCAATGCGTCCGCCATGTTCGGCGACGAATTTTTCGCTCTGCACGAACATGCCGCCGCTGCCGCAGCAGGGGTCATAGACGCGGCCGTGGTACGGCTCCAGCATTTCGACCAGCGTGCGCACCACCGAGCGCGGCGTGTAGAACTCTCCGCCGCGTTTGCCTTCTGCGCCGGCGAATTGACCAAGGAAGTATTCATAGACGCGGCCCAGAACGTCGAACGATTGCCCCCTCACCCCAACCCTCTCCCCCGCTGGCGGAGGCGAGGGAGACTGAAGTGCAATGCCGGAAATCAGGTCGATCAGTTCGCCTAGCATTACCTTGTTGAGCGCGGGGCGGGCGTAGTCCTTGGGCAGCACGCCCTTCAACGATTCGTTGTCCTTCTCGATGGCGCGCATCGCGTCGTCGATCAGCGCACCGATGCTACTTTGCTTGGCATTGGCTTGCAGGTGCGACCAGCGGGCTTCTTTGGGCACCCAGAAGATGTTGTCAGCGAGGTATTCGTCCTTGTCCTCGGCGGCGGCGGGGTCTTCGGCCAGCAACTGCGTGTGTCGGGCTTCGAAGGCATCGGAGATGTATTTCAGGAAAATCAGACCCAGTGCGACGTGCTTGTAGTCGCTGGGTTCCATGTTGCCGCGCAGCTTGTCAGCGGCCTGGAACAGCTTGGCCTCAAAGCCCAAGTTACCGCCATTATCGTCGTATTGTGCCATCGTGCCCTGTCCTATGTGCGTGCCAAGTCGTTCAGTACGACCAGAAACTCTGTTGCCATCGCCACCGGCTCCACGCTGTGCCCTTCGCGTTTGAGCTTGATCAAGCCATCATAGCTTTCCCTGGTTCTTTGTGCCCTTTGCGATTGAACAACTCAGCGCGCCGCCGCCCGACCGCGGTCGAAAGCCTGACCGTTCAGATCAGCGAGCGCCGGTTTTCTGATGCGGAACCGTTTGACGATGCGTTCTTTCAGCAGTTCCGGCGTAAACGGCAGGCTTTCGGAAATGGCGCCCATCATCACGGTGTTGACCAGACGCTTGTCGCCCAGTTCAAGGGCGATGGCGCTGCCGTCGAAATCGTGAACGCGTATGCCTTGTTTGCGGATTTCTTCCACCGGATCGGGCGGGTAAGGAAAAAGCCCGAGCGAGACGACCGGCGGCACCAAGTGGAGGCGGTTGACCATGGCGATACCGCCCGGACGCAAATAATGACACCAGCGCATGGCTTCGGCGGCTTCGAAGGCGACGAGAATGTCGGCTTCGCCGCAGGCGATTCCCGGAGAAAGAACTTTGGGGCCGAAGCGAACATGGGACGACACCACGCCGCCGCGCTGCGCCATGCCGGCCACTTCGGTTTTTTTGGCGTCGAAGCCTTGCGAGATCGCCGTCTCGCACAAAACTTCGGAAGCGGTCATGACCCCTTGGCCGCCGACGCCGACGACGAGAATATTGACGACACGATGGTTGTTGGTCACAGTTTTTCTCCAGAAGCGGGAACGACATGGATCGTTGCCGTGGGTACGGCGTGACGGATGGCTTTGGGCGCGCAGGGTTGCAGGCACAGACCGCAACCGGTGCAAGCCGTGGTTTCGATGTCAACAAAAGCGAGTTCCACTTCCTTGCCGGAGGGCTTGATCACTTTTTCGCGGCGCGTCACATGGATCGCCGGGCAGCCGACGTCAACACAGTTGCCGCAGCCGGTACACAGCGAGGCTTCGACTTCGTAAGGTTTCAGGGCTTCGTAATAGCCGGTCAGCACACAAGGCCGGTTGGTGATGATGACCGAGGGGCCGTTGTACTTGACTTCTTCGCGCAGCGTCTTGAACAGGACGGGCAACAGGTAAGGATCGACGACATGGATGTGCTCGGGAGCGATGCCGAGGGATTCGACCACTTTGGCGAGGTCAACCCTGGGCGCTTCCTCGCCGTAAATGTCGCGCCCGGTGGCAGGGTTCTCCTGCCCGCCGGTCATGCCGACGGTACGGTTGTCGAGCAGAAGAACCGTGACGTTGCCGCGGTTGTAAGCGATGTCGAGCAGACCCTGCATGCCCATGTGCAGGAAGGTGGAGTCGCCGATGACGGCGACGATGTTTTTCTTTTCATCGTCCGGCCCGCGCCCCTTGTCCATGCCGAGCGCCATTCCCATTGAGGCGCCCATGCAGATGGTGGTGTCGAGCGCTCTCCAGGGGTGACCGGCGCCAAGGGTGTAGCAGCCGATGTCGCCCATGATGTTGACGTTGCGCAATTGCGAGAGGGTGTAATACACGCCCAAGTGCGGACAGGCCGCGCACATCGTCGGCGGGCGCGGGAAGACCGGCAGGGCGGAGGATAGGGGCGCGGCGGTTTCTGCCGCTGCGTTCGAGAGTTCCGGGAAGAGCGCGGCAAGGTGTTTCTTCAGAACGAACGGAGGCATTTCCCCGGCGGTGGGGAGAAGGTCTTTACCGCGCGCCTGGATGCCGACGGCGTGGATTTCGGTTTCGAGCAGTTGCTCGGTTTCCTCGACGACGACGAGGGTGTCCACCTGATCGGCAAGTTCACGGATCTTGTTCATCGGAACGGGATAGGAAAAGCCGAGTTTCAGGACGGGCGCGTCGGGGAAGGCTTCGCGCACATGCATGTAGGCGGGGCCGGAGGTGACGAACCCGACACGCCGGTCGCTGCCGGGTTCCAGCCGGTTGAGGGCGCTGGCGGCCGATTCTTCGGTGAGCGCCTTTTCCCGCGCGAAGACGCCGGGCAGACGCTTCTGTGCATTGGAGGGCACCATCACCCAGCGGGCAGGGTCTTTGGTAAAACCATCGGCGGCGCGCTTGGCTTCGCGGGCGCCGATGGTGACCAGACACTTCACATGGCAGATGCGGGTAGTGAGCCGCAGGATGACCGGCGTACTGAATTTTTCCGAGAGCGCGAAGGCGGCCAGCGTCATCTCATAGGCTTCCTGCGAGTCGGCAGGTTCCAGGATCGGCAGATGTGCGAAGCGACCCCAGAAGCGCGAATCCTGTTCGTTTTGCGAAGAGGAAAATCCGACATCGTCGGCGATGGCAATCACCAAACCGCCGACCACGCCGGTCAGCGTCATCGTCATCAGCGCGTCGGAGGCGACGTTCATGCCGACATGTTTCATCGCACAGAAACTGCGCGCGCCGGTGAGAGAGGCGCCGAGCGCCACTTCCAGCGATACCTTCTCGTTTACCGACCATTCAGTGTAAAGGTCGGGATAAAACGCCAGATTTTCGAGTATTTCCGTTGACGGCGTACCCGGGTAGGCGGCGGCGACGCGGACGCCGGCTTCCCAGACGGCGCGGGCGACGGCTTCGTTGCCGGACATCAGCAAACGCGAACCGGCGGCGGGGGGAGTTAACGGTTTCGGGTTCAATGTTTTTCCTTGGAACGGGGGGCTTAACGGATTTTGCCGGGTTGATGTGATACCGTTTTGCGGCGATGGTCAACGACGCGGATGGCTTTACCCATCGAGCGTTCGATCGAGCCGGTCGGATGAACGACGACACGGCAAGTAATACCGATGAAATCTTTCAAGTCTTTCTGCACCTTGGCGGAAACCCGATCCATGGCGTCCTGCCCCTTGGCGTACAACGGCGGGCTGGCCTCGACATTGATCACCATCGAGTCCAGAAAACCTTCCTTGAAGACTTCGATTTGATAAAAAGGCGAGAGCGTTTCGGTGCGCATCAGAATGGCCTCGACTTGCGTCGGAAAAACGTTGACGCCGCGAATGATCAGCATATCGTCGGAACGTCCCGAAATCCGGCGCATCCGCACATGGGTACGGCCGCATTTGCAGGGCGCCGCGTCCAGCACGGAAATGTCGCGGGTACGAAAACGCAGAACAGGAAAAGCTTCCTTGGTCAGCGACGTAATGGCGATCTCGCCTTGTTCGCCGTAGGGCAAAGGCTCGCCAGTATCGACGTCAACGCATTCGACCAGGAAGTGGTCTTCCCACAGATGCAAGCCGTGTTTTCCTTCCAGGCATTCGATACCGACGCCGGGTCCCATCATCTCGGTCAAGCCGTAAATATCGAGCGCGTCGATATGGAGGCGGGACTCCAGTTCGTAACGCATCTCCTCGCTCCACGGTTCGGCGCCGAACAAGCCGACCCGCAGCGCCAGCTTGCGCAAGTCGATGCCGAGCGTCTCGGCTTCCTCGGCGATATTCAGCGCATAAGACGGCGTGCAGCTCAAAGCGGTTGCCTCGAAATCCTTCAGCAACATGATTTGCCTCTGCGTTTGTCCGCTCGACATCGGAACGGTCGTCATGCCCAGCAATTCGGCGCCGTAATGCAGCCCCAGACCGCCGGTAAACAAGCCATAGCCGTAAGCGTTGTGCAGGCGGTCGCCGGGGCGCAACCCCGCTGCGCCTAACGAGCGCGCCACCAACTGTGACCAGTTGGCAATGTCGCGGCGGGTATAGCCGACAACGATCGGTTTGCCGGAGGTGCCGGAGGAGCCGTGGAGGCGGACGATTTGATCGGTCGGAACAGCAAACATTCCGAAGGGGTAATTGTCGCGCAACTGCTCTTTCTTGGTGTACGGCAGAAACTTGACGTCGCTCAAGGTCTGGATATGGTGCGGCTTGATCTCCAGTTCATCCATCGCTTCGCGGTAAAAACGGACGGTCTCATAGCAGCGCTCGACGGTTTTTTGCAGGCGTCGCAGTTGCAATGCCTGTAAGTCTTCGCGCGGGAGCGTCTCGTTATCGACATCGAAAATCATAAATCCTCAGCCAGCTTGTGTTTTCGGATAAAGCTCAAGATGATACCCGATCCTGTCGGGCGCGGGCAGGGGCTGGGTCCAGCCCAGATCGCCGCCGCGTGAACTGCTTTGCTCCTTCCCCCGCTTGAGGGGGAAGGCTGGGATGGGGGCTTTCGATCCAAGTGGATTTTGCGTTCTGCGACTTCGCGCAGAATGACGCGCTTCGCTCCGTGCAGAATGACGGAGGTTTAAGCTGAGGTGCACTTTGACCCTAACCCGTGATCAGCCCATGAAAGGGCTGGACGTCAACTGTCGCACCGGCAGGCTGGGCGCCTGAATCCATCGGCAGCACGATGAAACAATTGGCGCGCGACATCGATGACAAGATGTTGGAGCCTTGCGCCGGTACCGGCGTGACGACGCACTGACCGTCTTTCGTTTCGCAGACCCCGCGCTGAAACTCGGTGCGCCCCGGCGTTTTTTTGACCGGCGCCGTCAATACCGCGCGAAAAGTCGGCGGCGGCGTCACCGGCGCTTGCCCTTGCAGCAACAGCAGCGCCTCGCGGACGAACTGGTAAAACACGGCCATCGCGCTGACCGGGTTGCCGGGCAGACCGAAGAAATGAGCGCGGCCGAGCATGCCGTAAGCGAGCGGGCGCCCCGGTTTCATCGCGATTTTCCAGAACAGCACTTTGCCCAGCCGTTCGAGCAGGGCTTTGATGAAGTCCGCCTCGCCGACTGAGACGCCGCCGGTGGTGATAACCGCATCGGCATTGGCGGCGGCGGACATCAGTGCCGCTTCGAGCGCCTCCGGCTGATCGGCGACGATGCCCAAATCGATCGGCTCGACACCGAGTTGTTGCAGCATGCCGTAGAGCGCATAGCGGTTGCTGTCGTAGATTTGTCCGGCTGCCGGCGTCGTGCCGAAGCTGACCAGTTCGTCGCCGGTGGAAAAAAAGGCGACGCGCAATCGGCGGTACACCGGGACATCGGCAATTCCCAGCGAGGCCAACATCCCCAATTCTGCCGCGTGGAGGCGCTGGCCGCGCGAGAAGACGGTGGCGCCGGGGGCGATGTCTTCTCCGGCGAAGCGGCGGTTTTGTCCCGTTGCCGTGACGGCGTTGGGCGCCAGAACGGCGACGCCGTTTTCTTCGCGGGTGCGTTCCTGCATCACCACCGTATCCGCTCCGCGCGGCATCATCGCGCCGGTGAAAATGCGAAGGCATTGTCCCGAGCCGATTTCGCCGTCGAACGGATGGCCGGCGAACGACACGCCGATCCGTTGCAGCCGCGTTTCCTGACCGGGGACGACATCGGCGAAGCGCAGCGCGTAGCCGTCCATCGCGGCATTGTCGTGACCGGGAACGGCGATCGGCGAAACGATGTTTTCGGCCAGCACGCGGCCGAGCGCTTCACGCAAAGGAACGTGTTCGACGGGACACACCGGCTCCAGGCATTGACGGATGAATGCGCGCGCCTTGTCAACTGCCATCGAATCGGGATCGTAATCCGTCGCATGGGAAAGGTGGGTCAGCGTATCGAGTGTATGTTGCGAGGTGTTCATGAAAAAGTTTCCAAGGGTGTTTTTTGTTCAAGGGTGTTCCAAAAAAGCATTTCAAAATTACGATGCGCTCGTTCGCTCGACTATTCCGTCATTCCCGCGGAAGCGGGAATCCAGAATCCTCTCTTCCGTTTGCGGAAGCGGGGATGGGGAAGAGGGAGGAACCTAAAACAGCCGTCGCCGAAGAGCATTCAACTCATCCTGCGTGTTGATGTTGCGGAAGGCTTCCGGCTGATCGTCGAACGGCACTTCGATACCACCGACGCGAGCGAACCACAGCGCGACCTTGTGTTCACCCGCGTGTAGAAAAGCGGTGAGGCTGGGCAACATACGGCGATGCGCCAAAGCAAAAACAGGGTGCAGACGGTCGCCGGTCCTGGCGACGGCCAGCGGCGCGTCGTGTTGTTGCGCGGCAGCGTACAGACGGGCGACGAGATCGCGCGGCAGCAACGGCGAATCGCAGGGCGCGGTGACGACCCATGGTGTGCGCGCTTCGGTGAGCCCCGCGTGCAGGCCGGCAAGCGGTCCGGCAAAACCACCGACAACATCGCGAATGACGGGGTAACCGAAAGCGGCGTAACGTGACAGATGCCGGTTGGCATTGATGAAAAGCGTTCCGACCTGCGGACGCAAGCGCTCGATCACATGCGCCGTCAAGGTGCGGTGATCAAGCAAAAGAAACCCCTTGTCGGTGCCGCCCATCCGGCGGCCTTGACCGCCAGCGAGGATGAGGCCGGTGACATCCTTGAGAGGCAGGCAGGGAGCTTTCACGACGAAGTTATTTCACTTGTGGGTCCTGCCCTCTCCCCAACCCTCTCCCGCAAGCGGGAGAGGGAGCAGAGCGGCATAGCGTAGAAACGCGTACGACTGAACAGGAAGCGCTCTAAAACGAAAGCGTTTACTCTGCTCATTTTCAACCGCCGATGTACGACATTTCGATTTTTTTCTGGCGCGGGGTGTTGGCCGTTCGCCGTTCGGAGTAGTTGTCGTCGCGGCTTTGCCACAACGCGGCGATGGCGCGGAGCAAAGCATCATCGTCGGCGCCGTCGCGCAGCGGTGCGCGGATATCGACACCGTGATCGGCGAAGAGACAGGTGAACAACCGGCCGTTGGTGGACAGCCGCATCCGGGTGCAATCGCGGCAGAACGCTTCCGTGACCGAAGCGATCACGCCGATCTCACCGCTGCCGTCCTTGAAACGCCAGCGTCCCGCCACTTCACCGTGGTAATTGGGGTCGATGGGTTCGAGCGGGATTTCGGCGTTGATGATGTCAACGATCTCGGCGGCGGAAACGACATCGTCCATTCGCCAGCCGTTGGTGGCGCCGACATCCATGAATTCAATGAAGCGCACGATGTGACCGCTGCCCTTGAAATGACGTGCCAGCGGCAGAATCGCATTTTCGTTGATGCCGCGCTTGATGACGGCGTTGATTTTGACCGGCGTCAGTCCGGCGCGGGCGGCGGCATCGATGCCCTCAAGCACGCGGGCGAGCGGGAAATTGACGTCGTTCATCCGGCGGAACACGGTGTCGTCGATCGTATCGAGGCTGACGGTGATTCGTTGCAGACCGGCGTCGCGCAGGCTTTGCGCTTTTTTGGCGAGAATCGAGGCGTTGGTGGTCAGTGTCAGGTCGATGCCGTCGATTGCCGCCAGCATTTCGATCAACCTCTCGATATTTTTACGCAGCAGAGGTTCACCGCCGGTCAGCCGGATTTTGCGTACACCCAGACGGACAAACAGTTGCGTCAGTCGGGCGATCTCTTCGAAGCGCAGCATTTCATCGTGCGCCAGGAAAGCGTGGTCGCGACCGAACGCATCCTTCGGCATGCAGTACGTACAACGAAAATTGCAGCGATCCGTCACCGAAATACGCAGGTCGTGCAATGGCCGTTGCCGTTGGTCGAGGGCGGGAGACGGCGGCGTTTCGGACTGGGTGCTGTCGCGCAGGCTTTGCCGGAACCGTTGCTGCGCGAGTCCGGCGGCGTCGAACAAAGGAACTGTTTTTGTCATAACTTATCCCGGAGATGCCGAATTCTAGCAGAGCTCGGAAGCAGGAGTCAGGGCATCAGGCATCTGCCGTTTTCCCGGCGAAAGCCGGAATCCAGGAAAAGCGTGCTTCATGGTATCGAGAACGCGTTCCGGCGGCTGGTAGAATCACGCTTTTCCGCGGGCGCCGAGCCGCCGCCGGGCAACGGGGCTTTGGGTCGGGCGTCGATGGGTTGCAGGTGGTTGCGGGAGCGGTGATTTGCCGCTTGCCGGACGGGAACCGCGACCGAAGGGACGCGGCGGCGGGCTGTCTTCGGTGTCGCTCAGCTGCCGTGCCTGCCGCGCCGACAGCGGCTTGATCGCCTGCCCCCGGCGGTTGATGGCGCCGGGGAGAGGCGCGGGTTTCGCGGCGGTTTTTTTCGCAGGGCGTTTGGCCGGCTTGGTCACGGCTTCCGCCTTGGGCGGCGCCGGACGCCAGAGGACGATCAGCTTGCCCAAGTGTTGCACCGGCGCGCAGGCCAGTTGATCGCAGACGGCGAACTGTAACGCCTCGCGCTCGGCGCGGTCATCGTTGAAGATGCGTACCTTGATGAGTTCGTGGGCGTTCAGCGCATGGTCGATTTCGCGCAGCACGGCGGGCGTCAGTCCGTGTTGGCCGATCATGACCACAGGATCAAGCGCGTGGGCTTGGGCGCGCAGGGCGCGGCGTTCGGTGGGAGTGAGTGTGATTAGCATGCGGCAAGTGTACCTGAACCGACAGGGAGCGGCGGCAAAGATTTCTGAAAATAAGGCTGGAAAATGAAGGATCTCAACAAAAGCGGCAAGAAGCACCGTTTCGGCAAAGCGTGGATGCACGAGCATGTCAACGATCCGTATGTGAAGGAAGCGCAGCGTCGGGGGTTTCGTTCGCGGGCGGCGTTCAAGCTGCTCGAACTGGCCGATCGCGATCAGTTGTTGCGGGCAGGAATGACAGTGGTTGATCTGGGTTCGGCGCCGGGAAGCTGGTGTCAGGCGGTGCGCGAACGGCTGGGCGGGCAGGCGAGAATCGTCGCCATCGACCTTCTGCCGATGGACGGGATGAACGGCGTCGAGTTCATTCAGGGCGATTTTTCGACGGAAGAAGGCTTGCGGGCGGTACAAGACGTGTTGAAAGGCGCGCCGGCCGATCTTGTATTATCGGACATGGCCCCCAATCTGTCGGGAGTCGAGGCGGCCGATCAGGCGCGCAGCATCGGGTTGGCCGAACTGGCGCTGGAGTTTGCGGTTCATCATTTGCGCGACGGCGGCGATTTTGTTGTCAAGCTGTTTCAGGGCGCGGGCAGCGATGCGTTCCGGCAACAGGCGGCGGCGCATTTCGGCAAGGCGTATGTGCGCAAGCCGAAAGCTTCACGTGGCCGCAGCCGGGAAATCTATGTTGTCGGGAAGGGTTTTCACGGAACCGTGTGAATCGGGTTTTACCGGCAGTGACAGCGTTTTGGGCTGGCTCAAGAACGCCGACACCGCTACAATGACAAATTAAGCTGGAGGGCGCGCGGCGCGAAGCCCTGTGCAGAAAAACGGGCGCGCCGAGAGCGTCATCAAGCAAGGAGCAGGCATTGAATAATTGGGCGAAGAATTTTGGTATCTGGCTGGTGGTTTTGGCGGTCGTGCTGATGGCGGTCAGGCAGTTTGACGGGCAGCAGAACGCTAACGAGCCGATAGCCTATTCCGATTTCAAGGAGCAGGCGAGGAAGGGCGAAGTCGCGTCGGCGGTGATCGAAGGGCAGGTGATTCGCTGGAAGACCAAGGAAGGTCAGAAGCATGTCACGTACAGTGCCAGCGATTTGTGGATGGTTGACGACCTGATCAAGAACGGCGTCAAAGTCGAGGCGAAAGAAGCCAGCCGCAACTGGCTCTTTGAAATTCTGGTTTCGTCGATTCCGCTGTTGCTGATCATCGGCCTCTGGTTTTTCATCATGCGGCAGATGCAGGGCGGCGGCAAGGGCGGCGCTTTCTCGTTCGGTAAGAGCCGCGCCCGGATGCTCGACGACTCCAATAACGCGGTGAGCTTTGCCGATGTCGCCGGTTGCGACGAAGCCAAGGACGAAGTACAGGAACTGGTCGATTTCCTGCGAGATCCGTCGAAATTCCAGAAACTCGGCGGTCGCATTCCGCGCGGCGTGTTGATGGTCGGCGCCCCCGGAACCGGCAAGACGCTGCTGGCGCGGGCGATCGCCGGTGAAGCGAAAGTACCGTTCTTTTTGATTTCCGGCTCCGATTTCGTCGAAATGTTTGTCGGCGTCGGCGCGGCGCGCGTGCGCGACATGTTCGAGCAGGCGAAGAAGAGCGCACCCTGCATCATCTTCATCGACGAAATCGACGCGGTCGGTCGTCAGCGCGGCGCCGGTCTCGGCGGCGGCAACGATGAGCGCGAGCAGACGCTGAACCAGATGCTGGTCGAGATGGACGGGTTTGAGGCGAACGCCGGCGTGATCGTCATCGCGGCGACCAACCGTCCCGACGTGCTCGATCCGGCGTTGCTGCGTCCGGGGCGTTTTGACCGGCAGGTGGTGGTGCCGCTGCCGGACATTCGCGGTCGCGAACAGATTTTGAAGGTTCACATGCGCAAGGTGCCGCTGGCCGGCGATGTCAAGCCGGACATCATTGCGCGCGGCACCCCCGGGTTTTCCGGCGCCGATCTTGCCAATCTGGTGAATGAAGCGGCGCTGTTTGCGGCGCGCTCCAACAAGCGGCTGGTCGATATGGCGGATTTCGAGAGTGCCAAGGAAAAGATTTTCATGGGTCCGGAACGCCGCTCGATGATTCTCACCGAAGACGAGAAACGGGCGACGGCGTACCACGAATCGGGACACGCGGTGGTGGCGCGAATGTTGCCGGGAACCGATCCCGTGCACAAGGTGACGATTGTGCCGCGCGGGCGGGCGTTGGGCTTGACCCTGCAATTGCCGGAGCGCGACCGCGTCAGCATGTACAAAGACCAAATGCTCAGCAGGATCGCCATTCTGTTCGGTGGGCGGATTGCGGAAGAGTTGTTTGTCCACCGGATTTCCACTGGCGCCTCGAACGATTTCGAACAAGCGACCGGCATCGCACGCGACATGGTGACGCGCTACGGGATGTCGGAAAAAATGGGGACGATGGTGTACGGCGAGAACGAAGGCGAGATCTTTCTTGGCCGTTCGGTGACGACGCACAAGAATGTTTCGGAAGCGACGATGCAGCAGGTCGATGCGGAGATTCGCCGGATCATCGACGAGCAGTACAGTCTGGCGCGTCGCTTGCTGGAAGAAAACCGCGATAAGGTCGAGGCGATGACGGCGGCGCTGATGGAGTACGAAACCCTCGATGCCGACCAGATCGCCGACATCATGGAAGGCCGACCGCCGCGGCCGCCGAAGACGAGCGGTAGCAGCGATGCTTCCAATTCGTCGAGCGACGGCACGGTTGTCGAGAATCCGAAGGCGGCGCCGTCGGCCAACCCGGCGTGATGTTTCGGCGCCGGTGAACGTTTCAGGAGGGCGCGTGATGAGCGCCCTCTTTTGTTTTGACCAGAGCAGGATAGACCGGTTTTGGTTCAAGTGAATACATTCCTGCGAGGGTGCGCTGCGTTTTGCACCCCTCTCCCGCCCCTTCGGGGCGCCCTTCCCCTCGAGGGGGGAGGGCGGGAAGGGTATGTGTTTGAATCAAACCCGCGCTAGTGAGGTCGGAAATGGGTAGAAGATGGGTAGCAGGACGCTGACGCTGGGTTCCCACCATTGGTTGCTCGACCGCCCTTATGTGATGGGCGTCGTCAATGTGACGCCGGATTCGTTTTCCGATGGCGGCCAATTGCCGGATTTCGAGCGGTCGTTGAAAAAGGCGTTGACGATGGTTGACGACGGCGCCGATATCATCGACATCGGCGGCGAGTCGTCGCGGCCGGGCGCATCGCCGGTTTCCGGCGACGAGGAATTGCGGCGGGTGTTGCCGCTGGTCGAGGCGCTGGCGGCGCGCAGCGTGGCGGTGTCGGTCGATACCGTCAAGCCCGAGGTGATGAAAGCGGCGCTCGATGCCGGCGCGGTGATGATCAACGATATTCAGGCATTACAGGCGCCGGAGGCGTTGGCGGTCGTGGCGCGCAGCCAAGCGGCGGTGTGTTTGATGCATATGCGGGGAGCGCCGCGCACGATGCAGGAAGCGCCGGCTTACGACGATGTGGTTGCCGAAGTGAAGGCGTTTTTGTCGGCGCGGGCGAGCGCGCTGGAAGCGGCGGGGGTGGCGCGTGAACGGATCGTGCTCGACCCCGGGTTTGGCTTCGGCAAGACAGTGGCTCATAATCTCGCCTTGATGCAGGGCTTGCCGGAACTGGCGGCATTGGGCTATCCGTTGCTGGCGGGCTGGTCGCGCAAATCGACGCTGGGGTATCTGACCGGTCGCGCCGTCGAAGAACGCTTGGCGGCGAGTCTGGCGGCGAGTCTGGCGGCGGTGGCGCAGGGCGCGGCGTTGGTGCGGGTACACGATGTGCGCGAAACGGTCGATGCGCTGCGGGTGTGGTGTACGATGCTTCCGTAGCAGAGTCACGCGGGGCAAAGCGGGCAAAGTCAAATTTCCTGAAGCGAAGCCGAAAGGACAAATGATGACGAAACGGCGTTATTTTGGGACGGATGGGATTCGTGGGCGCGTCGGCACGGTGCCGATCACGCCGGAGTTTGCGCTGAAACTCGGCTGGGCGGCGGGGAGGGTGCTGGCGCGGCAAGCTGACCCTCGCGGCACTGATCACGCCGGGGTGTTGATCGGCAAGGACACGCGCTCGTCCGGCTATTTGCTGGAGGCGGCGCTGGAAGCAGGTTTGTCGGCGGCGGGGGTTGATGTGTATCTGACCGGGCCGCTGCCGACACCAGGGGTGGCATATCTGACGCGGGCGCTGCGGCGTTCGGCGGGCATCGTGATCAGCGCGTCGCACAATCCCTATCCCGATAACGGCATCAAATTTTTTTCGGCGGCCGGAACCAAATTGCCTGATGCGATTGAAACGGCGATCGAGGAAGAACTCGAACAACCGCTGCATTGCGTCGAAGCCGACGCCCTCGGCAAGGCGTGGCGCGTCAACGACGCGGCGGGACGCTATATCGAATTTTGCAAGAGCACGTTCCCCAACGAACTGGATTTGAAAGGCTGGCGCATTGTCGTCGATTGCGCGCACGGCGCCGCGTACCATGTGGCGCCGCCGGTGCTGCACGAACTCGGGGCAGAGGTGATAACCGTCGCTGCCGAACCGAACGGCCTCAACATCAACGATGGCGTCGGTGCGGTGCACACCGCTTTTCTGTCCGAGCAGGTACGGGCGCATCGGGCGGATCTGGGGCTGGCGCTCGACGGCGACGGCGACCGGCTGATGATGGCCGACGCCAAAGGGCGCATTTACGACGGCGATGTGTTGCTTTACATCATCGCCCGCGATTATCAACGGCGCGGCATCGCGGTGTCGGGCGTGGTGGGAACGTTGATGAGCAACCTCGGTTTCGAGCAGGCGTTGTCGCGTCACGGCCTGACGCTGGAACGATCGGCGGTCGGCGACCGTTATGTGATGGAACGGCTGTTGCAGAAAGACTGGCTGCTGGGCGGTGAAAATTCGGGTCACCTGATTTGTCTGGACAAGCACAGCACGGGTGACGGCATCGTGGCGGCGCTGGCGGTGTTGCGGGCGTTGATCGAACAGCGGGCATCGCTGGAAGAAGCGGCGCGCGACGTCACGCTATATCCGCAAAGCCTGATCAACGTGCCGTTGAAAGCGGGTTGGCGCTGGCAGGACAGCGCTTCGTTGCGAGCCGAAGAAAAGGCGATGACCAAAACGCTGGGCGAGCGTGGCCGCTTGCTGTTGCGGGCTTCCGGCACCGAACCGCTTTTGCGGGTGATGGTTGAGGCGGAAGACGAAGCGCTGGCGCGCACATCGGTGGCGCATCTTGCCGAAGCGGTTAAAAAAGCGATGCGGGAAGAAACGGTTTCCTGAAGCGATCCCCGGAAGTTTTTTGACGATGAAAGCGTTATCTGAAAAAGCATTGAACGCTGTGCCGGAAGCGCAACCGTTTTCGGCGTGGCTTGAGCGTGTGCGCGGCGCTTACAGCAGCGCCGATGTCGCCCTGTTCGCGCAGGCGTACGACGAGATGCGGCAGGATGTCGGCGACGGTTGCACCGAGGCGGGCGAACCATGGGACGAATGCGCGCTGGAAATGGCGGGGATTCTGGCCGACCTCCATCTCGATCCTGCCTCGTTGCTGGCGGCGCTGTTGCTGCCGCTGGCGCACCAACCGGCATGGGATGAAAAAGCGGAAGGCATCGGCCAGCGTTACGGCGACGATGCGGTAACGCTGATTCGTGGCACGCTGCGTATGCAGGAGATTCACATGACGCCGCAAGGCGTCGACGCCGCCGAGCGCAACCGGCAGGCGGAAAACCTGCGCAAGATGCTGCTGGCGATGGTCGAAGACATCCGTATCGTGCTGATCAAGCTGGCCGAACGGTTGCAGACGATTCGACGGTTGGCTTCGGAGGGCGATGAAACGCTACGGCAAAAAACGGCACGGGAAGTGGCCGATTTGTTTGCGCCGCTTGCCAACCGTCTCGGCGTTTGGCAGGTCAAATGGGAGTTGGAAGATTTGTCGTTGCGTATCCTAGAGCCTGATGAATATCGGCGGATTGCGACGCTGCTCGACGAACGGCAGGTGGATCGCCAGCGTTACATCGAGAACGTGATTTCCATGCTGAAGCAAGAGCTGGGATCAGCCAATATCAAAGCAGACATTTCCGGGCGCCCCAAACACATCTACAGCATCTGGAACAAGATGCGCCGCAAGCAGGCGGAAATCGATGCGTTGTACGACATCC
>JAIRJZ010000071.1 GCA_031260355.1 Burkholderiales bacterium | reverse complement strand
AATTTCTTCGCCAGTACGTTGGTGATCGCCGCCGTCAGCGTCGTCTTCCCGTGGTCAACGTGACCAATCGTACCTACGTTAACGTGCGGCTTCTTCCGCTCAAATTTTCCTTTGGCCATTTCACCGACTCCTTTATCTCTTGACTAACCTTTTGACTAAACTTCCATTCGTTTGCCCGACGCCCCGCCGGTTTCGCCGAAACTTCGGCCGGACGTCGCTCGTGGTGCCCATGGCGTGGATTGAACACGCGACCTCTCCCTTACCAAGGGAGTGCTCTACCACTGAGCTACATGGGCGACTGTTCTGCCGCCTGTTCCTTCCATCTCCGCGCCACTGCAAAAATACAATAAGCGCTTTAACTTCAAACACTTACAGCCTTAACGCTGGAGCGGGTGAAGGGAATCGAACCCTCGTCGTAAGCTTGGAAGGCTTCTGCTCTACCATTGAGCTACACCCGCATTTCCTCCGGCAGAGCCGCGCTCAGACCACATCCGGCCATACGCTGATGCCTCACGCTTACCATTCGTGGTGGAGGGGGTTGGATTCGAACCAACGTAGGCGTTACGCCAACAGATTTACAGTCTGCCCCCTTTAGCCACTCGGGCACCCCTCCAGCGAAACGTATTATTCTAATCTTGACGCCTTTTAACGTCAACCAAACCATTGCCGGGAACAGAAGAAAGAGGCAAAGTAGAATCTTCTTGTCATTGAGCGCGCTTTTAATCGCGAGCGCGACGCGACAGGAAGCGATACTGTGGCACCCGAATATGCATTAAGCAGCCTCCAGATCGCTTCAAACCGCCTCAGCACCACGAAATACCTTCGTCATTTCGTCGCGCAAACGGTAAATGACCGCCCCATCGCCAAAAAAAGCGGGGCTGATACAGCCCCGCTTTTCAAAAACGCCTGTTTCCTGCTACCTGGTTACCGCGCCCCGCTCCGTCGCAACGTTCTGACAGCCAGTCCCACCAGCAAGATTCCGAGCGCCGCAAGGGTGCCTCCGCCGAGAACCGGAACCGATGCGGTGCCGCCCGCTTTCGTCCAACCGGCAAAAAGCGTCGTGTTGCCGGTCGGCAACGCATTGACATCTCTTAGAGTAGTGCCTTGCGTGTCTGTGTACCAACCTGTGAAAGCATATCCGGCTCGCGTCGGAGGATTCGCCGGTGTGATCGCAAGGTCGTTCGAATATTGGTTGACTTGTTTGGCTCCTGCGCTACCGCCAAAGCTGCCGCCGTTAGGATCAAAGGCGAAAATGTACACAACGGAAGGCGGCGTTGTCGTCGGATCCAGGGTTTCGGTGTTGCCGCCGGGGAATTGCACCATTGCTGTCGCGCTATCGCCGTACGCCGCCATGGGACCCGGAGAAGGCACTCCTGTTGCCGCGGTGATACCGCCATCGCCGATGATTAAAAGACCGTTTGTGCCGACGTTCACGCCTGCGCCCCAAGAGTGGTCAGCAACCGCAAACCCGTCAGCGGTAACCGTGCTGGTTCCCGGTGTTGAAGATCCGCCATTGTTTATTACCAGACCGATCGAGCCTCCCGTGGCGACGCAATTGGTAAGGGTACCGCTGACAGAGCCCGAAGTATTGCCTACGACATAATTGAATGCGCCCAAAGTGCACGAGGCTGTCCCACCACCGCGGATACAAGCACTGGAGTCTCCGGCAACTACTTTGATATTCGTGAAATTGGCAACCGTCGCCGGAGGAGCAGGAACAACATTCGAGACGGTTACCAAATACCTGCCATCCCCTTGAGACGTTCTTAAATCAAACGGCTGGCCATCGGCGGCGGTGACGCCTGTGATATCGATATTGCTTCCTATGTACAGCGCTTTTGTAATAACAAAGGTACCGGCTGACAGTTCTATCGTACCGCTCCCGGCGGTATTCGCTGTTGCTACGGCATCATTTAATGAACCGCTGAAGGGGAGACCGTTAAGAGTGATTGTTTGCGCCTGCGCCGTAGCGCTGGAAACAGCGGCTATCGACACCGCAGCGAAGAACACCGACAACAAGGACAACGCTTTATTGATTGTTTTCATTATTCAATACCTGCCTTTCATCTTTCTTTATTACAAGATTGTAAAAAAACCGCCTCCCTGAAGGAGAACGGTGTTGCTCTGCAATTCTCGTGGTTTGTAATCGGGTCGGCGCGCGCAATCCCATCGCTGCTGTTGACCGATAACGACAGAAGTACCACCAACAACACAACCGGCACATGCCGATGTGTGTTGTGGCTATTAAAGGAAGTTAATGCGCGCGTACACGAGAACCATGTCAAAACCCGCTGACCTGATTCCCTTTTGCGTTAAGTTTTTCACACGTTTGAAACAACGCGTTCCCCCTCATTGACTTCGAGAAGGTTAGTCCAGCTAAAAATGAAAAACAAGAAATGTGAATCGATTTTTTCTATTGTTTAATTCTCGCCGCCGGCAGCGTTGCGGAAAAGATACTGCCCTTGTTGACCTTGCTGTCAATCGCCAGTTCACCTTGGTGCCTAATTAACACATGTTTAACAATTGCCAGCCCTAGTCCGGTGCCGCCGGAAGCTCGCGAGCGACCGCGGTCAACGCGGTAGAAACGTTCGGTCAACCGCGGCAGGTGTTCGGCGGCGATGCCGATGCCTGTATCACGCACAGTGAAAACGCCGCGTCCTTCACCGTCAACCGTCCACGAAAGCGCGATCTTGCCGCCTTCCGGTGTGTATCGCACAGCGTTGGTCAACAAATTGGTAAAGGCGCTGGCCAGTTCGTCACGAGCACCGTGAATCTGCGTGTCTTCTTTCGGCAAGGTCAGCATCACTTCATGCTTGCCCTGCGACAACACCTGCGTCTGCTGCTGCAACGATTGCAGTAACGGCGACGCGGCGAACCATTCTTCTTCTTTTTCGCGAGCGCCGGTTTCCAGCGCCGATAGCGTCAGCAAGTCATCGACCAGCCGTTGCATACTGCCCGCCTGCGTTCGCATCAAATCGAAATAATGCGCCCGCGTCTGTTCCGGCATCTCCGCCGGCGGCGTTTCCTGCAAGGTTTCAAGAAAACCGACGATCACCGTCAGCGGTGTTTTCAATTCGTGCGACACGCTGGCGATGAATTCCCGCCGCAGCCGCGCTGCCGCTTCGTATTGCGTCACATCGCGCACCAGCAGCAAACGCCCGCCTTGGCCGAACGGCACTTGTTGCAACGCCAGCGCCTTGCCGGTATCGAGAACCGGAGGAATCACCAGTAGGCGTGGTTGGCTCTGCACTGCTTCTTCGGACACCGTTTCATCGAGGTCGTCAGCAAGAAAACGCAAAAACTCCGGCATCCGAACCAGATTGCCTAGCGGTCGGCCACGGTCTTTTTCGAGATCGAGCGCCAGCCATTGCTGGGCACGACCATTCGCCCACTCGATATGGCGGCGCCCATCCAGCACAACGACGCCGTCCGGCAACGCCTCCGCCATCCGGTGGAATTGTTCGATGGTTCGCTTTTGCACGGTCTGAAACGCCACCCGCTTCTGTTCGCGGCGCGACAACGCCGCCAGCACATCGCCCCAAATGCCCGCGCCTTCCGGCAGCGGCGTGTAATGTTCCAGCGAACTCCCCGTCCAGCGTTGCAGCCGGTACAAATGCGTGAGATGAAACGCCGTCACTCCGGCGAAGCCCAGCGCCAGCACGATCAGCGCCGCCCAGACACCGCCCAGCCCGCCGGCAATCAGCGTCAGGACGATAACGAGCGACGGCAGCAACCAGCCGCGGTTATACAGTGGCGGTAATGTCATTTTGCTTCTCCGGATTCCAGCGATAACCGCTGCCCCGCACGGTTTCAAGCATCGCGTCCAAACGATGCGTTGCCAACGCCTGCCGCAGACGGCGCACCAGCACATCGACGGTACGCTCCTCGATATCGGCATCGTCGCCCCACACGGTGTCGAGCAACTGCGTCCGCGTAAAAACACGCTCCGGTCGCGCCATGAAGAAGTGCAACAACCGGAATTCCAGCGGCCCCAGCGTCAACAGCTTTCCGTCGCAGTACACGCGGTGCGATACAGGATCGAGTGCTAATAACCCCGCCTGCAACGGCACGTCGGAAGCTTCCGGCGTCTGGCGGCGCAGCACTGCCTTGATCCGTGCTTTCAATTCGCGTGGTGAAAACGGCTTGGTGATGTAATCATCGACCCAAGTTTCCAGCCCGGCGACTTTGTCCTCCTCCTCGGCACGCGCCGTCACCATGATGATCGGCAACGCTTTGGTGCGCGTCTGCTGCCGCAGGCGCTTCGCCAGCGCCAGCCCCGACTGACCCGGCAGCATCCAGTCGAGCAACAGCAAATCGGGTGGCGCCTCCGCGATCATTTGCCAAGCTGTTTCGGCGCTGTCGGTTTCACGAACGGTATAACGTTCGGCTTCGAGCGTCACCCGCAACAATTCGACAATGGCCGGCTCGTCTTCAACAATCAGAATCGTCGTCATTCGCGCTCCGCGAGTCCCGCTTTGATTTCTTCGAGCGACGCATGTCGCACGTCTTTCCCCATCACCACTTGCACAATCGCCTCGGCAATGTTTTTGGCGTGATCGCCGATGCGTTCGATCGATTTGGCGACGAACAACACTTCGAGCGCGCTGCTGATCGTGCGCGGGTCTTCCATCATGAAACCGATCAACTGCCGGGTAATCACATCGAACGCCATGTCGATTTCGTCGTCGGCATCGTAAATGGCGATGGCTTCGTCGATGTCGAGCCGCGCAAACGCATTCAGCGACCGGTGCAGAACGGTTTGCGCCAGTTCGCCGGCGTGAATCGTGTCGTAGTACTGCATCCGGGTAAGCCGTTCGTTGCCCTGTAACCGCGCCGCCTTGCGGGCGATTTTCTTTGCTTCGTCGCCAACCCGTTCGAGATCGTTCACCACCTTGCTGATGGTCAGAATCACCCGCAGATCCACCGCCGCCGGTTGCCGCCTGGCAATGATTTGTGCGCACTGCAAATCGATATCGATCTGCATCTGGTTGATGTCTTTTTCGTTCCGCTTGACGATGTCGAGCAGTTCCGGGTTCTCGTCCTCGGACAACGCCGACACGGCACGCGCCAACTGTGTCTCGACCATGCCGCCCATCGCCAGCACATTGCTGCGAATCGCTTCCATTTCGATATCGAATTGTTTGGACATGTGTGTCGTCATGGCTTTTCCTTTCGTCCGCTCCGGCGCATCAGCCAAACCGGCCGGTGATGTAATCTTCCGTTTCTTTTTTCGCCGGCTTGACGAAAATGGTATCGGTCTTATTGTATTCGACCAACTCGCCCAAGTACATGTACGCCGTGTAATCCGACACCCGCGCCGCCTGCTGCATGTTGTGCGTTACGATCACGATGGTGAATTCTCCCCGCAACTCCGAAATCAATTCCTCTATGCGCAACGTCGAAATCGGGTCGAGTGCCGAAGTCGGTTCGTCAAGCAACAACACCCGCGGTCGCACCGCGATGCCGCGGGCGATACACAGCCGCTGCTGCTGACCGCCCGACAAGCTGGTGCCTTCCCGCTTCAGAATGTCCTTCACTTCGCTCCACAGTGCCGCTTTTTTGAGCGCCCATTCAATGCGCGCGTCCATTTCGCTGCGCGGCAGGCGTTCGTGCAGGCGCACGCCGTAAGCAATGTTGTCGTAAATCGACATCGGAAAAGGCGTCGGCTTCTGGAACACCATGCCGACCCGTTTACGCAAATTGCCGAGATCGACGTCCTTGGCCAGCGCATCTTCGCCGTCGATATACAAATGCCCTTCGGCGCGCTGCCCCGGATAAAGCGAATACATCCGGTTGATCGTGCGCAGCAGCGTCGATTTGCCACAACCCGACGGGCCGATGAACGCCGTCACCAACCCTTGATAAATGTCGAGTTGAATGTTTTTGAGCGCGTGAAAATTTCCGTAATAGAAATTGAAATCCTGAAAACAGATTTGCGCAGTCAGTGCGGTTTCTTGTGTTTGCATTTTCGTCGCCGTATTTTCGTCGCTATCTTTTCGTCAAACGATTTTACGCCCAAAAAACGCGCGGGCTGCAATATTGAGTCCCAGCACCGCCATCACAATCAGGAAGACGCCCGCCCAAGCCAACCGGCTCCAATCTTCGAACGGACTCATCGCGTATTTGAAAATCACCACCGGCAGACTCGCCATCGGCTTGTCGAGATCGGTGCTCCAGTACTGGTTCGACAGCGCCGTGAACAGCAGCGGCGCGGTTTCTCCGGCAATCCGGGCGACCGCCAGCAAAATGCCGGTCATCACGCCCGCCAGCGACGCGCGCAGCGTGACATACAGAATCATGTGCCAACGCGGCGCCCCCAGCGCGAACGCCGCCTCGCGCAAACTCGACGGCACCAGCCGCAGCATGTTTTCGGTGGTGCGCACGACGACTGGAATCACGATCAGCGCCAGCGCCAGCACGCCCGCCCAACCGGAAAAATGACCGCGATACGTCACATAAACGGTGTAAACGAACAAACCGATGATGATCGACGGTGCCGATAACAACACATCGTTCATGAACCGGATCACTTCGCCCAGCCAGCCCCGCTGCGCAAACTCGGCCAGATAGATGCCGGAGAATATCCCGATCGGCGTACCGATCAGCGTTGCCAATCCAACCATCAGCAGACTGCCGACGATGGCGTTGGCCAAGCCGCCCTCGGTTCCCGGCGGCGGCGTCATCTGCGTGAAAAGAGCGAACGACAATCCCGACACGCCGAGGCTGAAGGTCGTCCACAAAATCCACAGCAGCCAGAACAACCCGAACGCCATCGCCAGCAGCGACAACCCCGTCGCCGTATAGTTCAGCATGCGGCGCTGCCATTCCAACCAGGAAAAGCTTGCCGTCTTCATGCTTGCGTTCCTCCCGATTTGGCGAGCTGCATCAGCAGCAGTTTCGACAAACTCAACACGATGAACGTGATCAGGAAAAGAATCAGGCCCAGTTCGATCAACGCCGACGTGTACAACTCGCCGGACGCTTCGGTGAATTCATTGGCCAGCGCCGAAGCGATGCTGTTGCCGGGCAGGAAAAGCGAGAATCCCTGGAACGAATTGATGTTGCCGATCAGGAACGTCACCGCCATCGTCTCGCCCAACGCGCGCCCCAGTCCCAGCATGATGCCGCCGGCGACGCCAACCCGCGTGTACGGCAACACGACCTTCCACATCACTTCCCAACGAGTCGAGCCCAGCGCGTACGACGATTCTTTCAAAATCGCCGGCGTGACCTCGAACACGTCGCGCATCACCGAAGCAATGAACGGAATAATCATGATCGCCAACACAATGCCCGCCGACAAAATGCCGATACCGATCGGCGGTCCCGAGAACAACGCGCCGATCACCGGCAGCGGCCCCAGCGTTTTGGCGAGTACCGGCTGAAAATATTCGGCAAAGATCGGCACGAAAACCAGCAAGCCCCACATGCCGTAAACGATGCTGGGAATACCGGCCAGCAATTCGACCGCCACCCCCAAGGGCCTTTTGAGCCAGCCCGGTGCCAGTTCCGTCAGAAAAAAAGCGATACCGAAACTCACCGGCACGGCGATGATCAGCGCCACCGCCGACGTAATTAGCGTCCCATAGACCGGAATCAGCGCGCCGAAACGCTCCATCGGCGGATTCCATTCCGCTTTCCACAAAAAGGAGATGCCGAAATGTTGAATGGCCGGCCAAGCGCCCCAGACCAGCGACACGATGATGCCGGAAAGCAGCAACAGCGTCAGCAACGCAAACCCCTGCGTCATCCGGTGAAACAGGATGTCTCCCCAAACCGACCGGCGGCGCGGCCGGGTTGACGGCTGGGGCATGGGTGAAGTCATCGATGTCGGCATGGGTGTTTCCGACCCTCAAGTTTCGCTATAGTAAACTGCATCAGAAACAGCTTTTCGGATCATATCAGAACTACTTCCCCGCCTGCGGAAGAATCTGTTCCCTCCCCTTCAAGGGGAGGGTTAGGGAGGGGATGGGGTTACTTACTGTGCGCATTTGACTCTAGCGCACCGCTTTCCCGGAAGCATCCCTGATCTGCGCCCACGATGCTTCGATGGCTTTGATCAACGGTTCCGGCAACGGCACATAGTCCAAGTCGCTCGCCATCTTGTCGCCCTCTCGATACGCCCAGGCAAAATAATTCAGTGCCTCCTTCGCCTGCGCCGGTTTGCCCTGCGTTTTGTGCATCAGAATAAACGTTGCGCCCGCAATCGGCCAAGTTGTTTCACCCGGTTGGTCGGTCAAAATTTCGTAAAACGACGCCGGATCCCATTTGGCTCCCGTTGCCGTTGCCCTGAAAGCTTCTTCGGTTGGCGCGACGAATTGCCCCGCCGCGTTTTGCAACAACACATACGCCATTTTGCCTTGCCTGGCGTAAGCGGATTCGACGTAGCCGATCGAATTATTGACCCGCAGCACGAACGCCGAAACGCCTTCGTTGCCCTTGCCGCCCAAGCCGGTCGGCCATTGCACCGCCGTCCCTTCGCCGACTTTTTCTTTCCATTCGGCGCTGACCTTGGACAGATAATTGGTGAAAATGAAAGACGTTCCCGAGCCATCCGAACGACGCACCACCGCGATCGCTGCCGCCGGCAACTTTATTTCGGGGTTCAGTGCCGCAATCGCCGGATCGTTCCAACTCGTGATCTTGCCGAGATAAATGTCGGCCAGTACCGAACCGCTCAACCGCAACTGACCGTTGCTGATGCCCTTGATATTCACCACCGGCACCACCCCGCCGATCACCGTCGGAAACTGTACCAGTCCGCTTTTTGCCAAATCTTCCGGCTTCATCGGCGCATCCGTTGCGCCGAAATCGACCGTTTTTGCCTGAATTTGCTTGATGCCGCCACCCGAGCCGATCGACTGATAGTTGATCTTGTGACCGGTGGCCTTGCTGTAAACATCTGCCCACTTCGCGTACAGCGGTGCCGGGAACGATGCCCCCGCACCGGTCACTTCGACGGCTTGGGCGCTCGCCGCCAGCGCAAAAATACTTGCCGCCCCCGCTAACAATCGTTGCCATTTGTAAAACATCGTTTGTTCCTTTGTGAAAAGCCTACGCTACTCTAACGGGAAATTTTTACCGTTTTATTACAAACCCGCGAACTCCTGACCGACAAAATACAGCCGGTTCTTGTGCGGTGACATGCCCCGGATTCCGAAGCACCGCCAACCGCCCGGGTGCCATGAATTCTAAAAATCGTGCTATGCTTTGCTCCCTATGCCGCCCCTCCCAATAGAGAACACTGCGGGAAAAAGCATTGCTGGAGAGAAACAAGATGGATGAAAAGCGCGCAAAACTGTGGAGCGAATCCGTCCGCTTCCACGGTCACAGTTGTCCCGGGCTGGCCATTGGCGTCAGAATCGCCCTTGATTATAAAGAGAAAATCGGTCTGCACGGCTGCTCTGAAGACGAAGAGATCGTCGCCGTGGCCGAAACCGACTCCTGTAGCATTGACGGCATTCAAAGCGTCCTGAGTTGCACCGCCGGAAAGGGCAATTTACGGATTTGTCGCCGAGGAAAGCATGTCTTTACCTTTTTTCAGCGACCGGGGAACGAAGGCCTGCGCTATTCCTGGAAAAGCCCCAAGCTGGAAGGACTGAGCCGAGAGGCCAAAACGGACTATTTCCTGAACGGTCCCAAGGACGAGCTATACAGCGTGGAGCCGGCTCGCTGCTCTCCTCCGCCTAAAGCCGATATTCATGTTTCCGTTCTGTGTGCGCTGTGCGGTGAGCCTACCGCCGAACCGCAACTTCAAATCCGGAACGGACAACGAGTTTGCCATGAGTGCGCGGGCGAAGAGGCATGTTACTAAAGCGTTTTCTGTTTAAGGGGGCTCGTTTTTGCATAAACACGAGCTTTTTTCCTCTCCCCTTGATTCCCGAGGCGATCACAGAAAACGCCGTCGGTAGCATCTAACAAATCCAAGTGCGCAAAAATCCAACTCTGTTTTAATACATTAGAAAAAATACATGATGCGTCGATTGATCGTCTTCTCGCTTTTGCTGACAGCCGCCTTCTGGCCCTTTCAGACTATGGCGACTGATGCCCAGACAAGAACCATCGTCGATATGAGAGGAAAAAAAGTCACCTTCCCGGCAGACCTGAAAAAAGTCGCCACCATCAATGATGGCTTTATTGAAGGCGTAATGACGCATCTGGGCACCGTGGATAAGGTTGTCGCCATCGGTTCCTGGGGCATGAAGCGCGATTACAAATATGATTTCGAAACTTCCGACGGCGAAAAATATTCCCATCAGGGCTGGAATACCATGAAATACCTGCACCCCTGGCTTGATGATCTGCCGTGTTTCAATTCACCGCAAGGCAATGTTCTTAACTTTGAAGCATTGGCCAAAGCCGAGCCGGAACTGGTCATCATGCGTGTGGGCGACTGCACGATAGGCGCAGACGACAGAGAAAAAACCACCAAGGCAATACAAACCATTGAAAGCCTGGGGCTGCCCTTGGCGGTTATCCATGCTCCGGGTTATTTCCGCAAGGCTGATTTGGCGTCACTTAAAGATGAAATGGCCGTCATCGGCGATATTTTCGGACAGAAGGAAAAAGCACTGGCGCTGGCTGACTATCTGGCGGATACGGAAAAGATGATTCGCAAACGAACTGCCGATATCAGCGATAACAAGAAAACCCGTTTGTTGTATCTGGGACTCAATCCCAATCTGCGAAAAAACGGCTCGGCCGGAGCCGTTTTCGGAGTGAACACCCCTGAATCTCATATCATCGAGAACATCGCCGGAGCCAAAAATGCCTTTCAAAGCCAAGGCTATGGAATTCCTATGAGCGCCGAGCAAATCTATGCTCTCGACCCTGACGTTATTGTTCTTCCCACCTCCAACGGCTATCACCCGCCGAGAGAACTCTATGAAGCCCCATATTTTAAAAACCTGCGCGAACTCCGCGCCATTAAAAACAAACGGGTCTATGCGATGCCTTGGACGCCGATGAATTGCGCGCGGCGGCTGGAGTACCCATTGGACATGCTGATTATCGCCAAGGCCGCCTACCCCGAACGCTTTCGTGGCATCAAAGTGTACGACTTCGCCTTGCAGTTTTACAAAGAGGTTTACGGCGTCGATTCAGAAAAAGCCAGAGGATTGCGCAGCACGCAGATTCTGGACTGGATGAAAGAACATGACTTTTAGGCGAAAACTTGTATCGGTTTCTGTGCTGCTCCTGTTTTTGGTGGCAACGCTGTTTCCGGCGTTGCTGTCCGGTGCGTACGATATCGATGCGGGTAAAGTGTTCTCTCTGATCTGGAGCAAAATAACCGGTATCGCAAATTCGGACATCACCCGCGCTGAAGAGATCATTCTCTGGGAAATCCGGCTTCCGCGTCTTATTCTCGCCGTAACCGCAGGACTGGCACTGTCCGTTTCCGGCGCGGCGTATCAGGGTTGTTTTCGCAATCCGCTTGTAGAGCCTTACATTCTGGGCGCTTCATCAGGAGCTGCTTTCGGCGCAGCGCTGGCAATCCTCTTTCCCCATATTTTTCTACAGGGTCAACTGACCGCGTTTGTTTTCTCCCTGGGTGCCGTTTTTCTCAGCTACAGCCTCGTCGCAAGCCGTGACCGAATTCCGCCTTTGGCGCTGGTGCTTTCAGGAATCATCGTCGGCGCTTTGTTCTCGGCCATGGTCGGCATCATGAAGTACCTGGCCATGGATACCCAGTTGCGGGAGATCACGTTCTGGATGATGGGCGGGTTGCATTACGCTACTTGGAGCGACGCCACACTGAATCTGGCAGCGATCATTCCCGTATGCCTGCTATTGTGGTATTACAGTTGGCGCCTGAACATCCTGTCACTGGGCGACGAAGAAGCCCGCAGTTTGGGACTGAATCCCGTGCTTTCCCGCTTTTTCGTTATCGTTGCGGCCACCTTCGTCGCCGCCATCTGCGTTTCCACCTGCGGAATTATTGCCTGGGTGGGTTTGATGATGCCTCACGCCGCCCGTCTCCTCTTCGGACCGGATCACCGCTGGGTCATCCCGGGCGCCGCCATACTGGGCGCCATCTACATTCTGGTTTGCGACACGATTGCCCGTACGTTGACTTCGGCGGAAATCCCGCTGGGAATCATCACCTCCATCATCGGCGCACCCTATCTTTTGTGGCTGTTGCGTACGAAAGGACGAACCGCTTATGGTCTGTGATACCCATCTGCCGTTCGAACACGGGCAAATCATCATGTCCATACGGAACCTCTCGTTCTCCTATGGCGCAAAAGAGGTTTTGCACAACGTTTCTCTGGAAATAACCTCCGGTCAACTCTGCGGACTGCTGGGTCCCAACGGCAGCGGGAAAACCACGCTTTTCAAATGTTGCCTCGGTTTTCTCAAACCAGACAGCGGCGAGATCCGCCTTGGAAACACGCTTCTTTCAAACTACAGCCACAAGCATCTGGCCGCCCATGTGGCCTATGTTCCTCAGGACCACCAGCCTGCTTTCCCTTATCTGGTGCGCGAAATGGTAGAAATGGGGCGCACCCCACACAGAGGAATGATGCCCGTGCTTTCCCGGCACGACCATAAGGCTGTAGATCATGCACTGGAGCGCGTGGGGTTGCGCCAACTGGCGGACGAACGCTACAACCATCTTTCCGGTGGACAGAGACAACTGGTGCTGGTAGCCCGCGCCTTGGCGCAGGAAGCCTCGCTGATGTTTATGGACGAGCCAACTTCATCGCTGGATTTTTCCAACCAGCTCGTCGTGTGGGAAACAGCGCGCGCCTTGGCCGCCGAAGGAATAAGCGTGGTCATCTGCTGCCATGACCCCAACCATATTTTATGGTTCTGCGACAACGTGGCCGCGTTGAAAGAAGGACGTCTGCTCGCAGCAGGCCTCGTGGGATCGACCATTACCCGAGAACTTCTGGAAGAACTGTACAACCGCAACATCCATACAGAGCAAGTCGGCTCGCGTACCTTTATCCATCCTTCCTTTGCCTACCTGACTCGGTGTTAAAATAAAAATATTGCACAACCTTATTTCCAATGAAAGAAACCACCATGAGCCTTTTAGACCCCAAGGAAGTCAGCATTGATTGTCCCAAATGTAAAAGAAAAAACAACCGGACGATAGGGAGCCTTAAAGAAAATCCCGTCGTTAACTGCGCTTGCGGAAATACGATCACCGTTGACGTCCGCTACCTTGTGCGAGAGTTGACCAAAGTGGACAAAAAGCTGGGGCAAATTCGGAAAGACTTTGAAAGAGCCGGGGAGTAATTCCCAAGCGCCCTGTTCGTCGCGCCCCTTCATCGCATCCATCCGCGGCGTGAGCTTTGTCGGTGCTTGGTTGCTTCGTGATGCATTCTTGCCACGAACTGTTTTGGGGTCTTCCGGTTCGACAGGCTGTCGGCAAAGAGAGAAGGCCTTGAAATCTGTTGGGTAATAATTTTTTCCCTTGAAAAAGCCGTCCGGCAGACTTTACCGGACGGCTTTGGACGACATCTTGGTGGGCCCCCTGGGAGTCGAACCCAGCACCAACGGATTATGCGTCCCACTACGGCTTTCGCCGCCCCTTTCGGGTTTGTGGGCTGGACTGTCTCTTGTCGTTACGACCCGCCCGTACAGTCTCTACACCTTCCCGGATAACCGGGCTTGGCTCGGGATCGCCACACGCGCCGCCAACGACGGCACGCAGAGGTTTCCCCGAATTTGGGCGGTTCTACGTGCGCGCAGAGCAAACTTGCGGCACACGCAACCCGGAGGAATGCGCCGTGCGGAAAACCGTTTAGGCGCACTCCGTCAAGTCCGCTGCTCTAACCATGCATGAGCTAGAGGCCCGTGAAACCAGTTCGGGATAGTATCAAAAACTACCGGGACTGCGATACCGTTGCCGCAGAGAAAACGCCGGCGCGCGCATGGCACGCGGGTTTTTTCGCCTGCCCTGTTGGCGCGGACGGCAAGAGATGGCATAATGACGCCCTTTCGGGGTGTAGCGCAGTCCGGTAGCGCGCTTGCTTTGGGAGCAAGATGTCGGGAGTTCGAATCTCTCCACCCCGACCAGATTCCTGGCAGGCAGCAACATGGTATCCCGGCAGAGCGCCCGTAGCTCATCTGGATAGAGCACCGGCCTTCTAAGCCGGGGGTAACAGGTTCGAGTCCTGTCGGGCGTACCAGATTCGCGCGCACGTCGGCAACAGTTTTACGGTGGCTGTAGCTCAGTTGGTAGAGTCCCGGATTGTGATTCCGGTTGTCGTGGGTTCGAGCCCCATCAGCCACCCCAAAAATTTCAGACCAGCTTGCTTGTTAGTGGCCCAGGGATCGAGCGGAGATTTGTGGGTGCAGTTTGATGCCCAAAGCGTTCACAACTTTCAAGATGGTGCCGAAGCTCGGGTTCCCCTCTCCAGACAGTGCTTTATAGAGGCTTTCACGCCCCAAGCCAGTGTCCTTAGCGAGCTGCGACATCCCTTTGGCGCGGGCAATGTTGCCTAGTGCTTTGGCGATGAATGCCGCATCGTCACCAGCTTCTTCCATGCAGGCCTCCAGATACAACACCATGTCTTCTTCGGTTTTGAGATATTCAGCGCTATCCCATTTACGCAATTTGGTCGTTTCCATGGTTCCCTCTTCTTACAGTTGCCGCGCCAATTCCAACGCGGCCTTGATGTCCTTGGACTGGGTGGGTTTATCACCACCTGCCAGCAGAATTACAACCTCCATACCGCGCTGCACAAAATACACGCGGTAGCCCGAACCGTAGTGAATCCGCATTTCCGAAACACCTTCTCCGACTGGTTCACAATCCCCGAAGTTACCGTCCTCAGCTCGGTCAATCCGAGCCTGGATCCGGTGAATCGCCCGTTCGTCGCGCAGACCGGCGAACCAAGTATCGAATACCCGGGTAGTGTGGATAGTCTTCATGAGCGGATTGTATAAAATAGGATACACGCTGTCAATCGCAGGATTTTCCCCAATGAGGCGCAGCAAAATACGCCGGAACCCGCCTTTCCACGTTCACGATATAAGGTGATTTTGAGGCGCCCTAATCTTCCGGAGCTATGGGATTAACAGATTGATCTGGAAAAGCCTTGTTAAAAGCTTGTGATTCCGGTTGTCGTGGCTTCGCGCCCCATCAGCCACCCCATAGAATCAATAAGCTTGCGAGCACTTTTGAGAGACTGTTTTCCAACGGTGTTCCAAAGCGCGAGTGGTTTTTCAGCCGCTCTTCTCAGATGATCGGGAGCAAGGCGTGCATACCGGCGCGCCATGCTCTCAGATCACCATCCTCCAAACTCCTGTAATTTCGTTGTCGTCGTTCCTGACATAACGCGGGTCGGCGCTTCTCTTGCAAGAATAAACAAAAACATACTGCTCTTGGTTTGCCCACGTTGTGCAGGTTCAACATGACTGTCGATAACGACTTACAAGAACACAATTGTTTTTCGTCTCTCCCGAATGCCGCCACACATTTGTGTCGCGCGCGTGACAATGATTTCAGCTCGCATTGCCACAAAAGAAACGGCGACCAAGTCAGCCTCCGCGTCTGATGAAAAACATTTAATTTTCTTCTTCGCCGAGTTGGCATAGGACACAAAAGCAATGTAGTATTATTTTTCCAATAATATCTTCGGAGAAATCCTATGTCCCGCACTCTCATAACAGGCAGCAAGGTGTTCGCCGCCTTCATTCTTTTTGCCGCTCTGGCCACCGCAGGAAAAGCCGGTTTGCTCGATAAGGTAGGTGGACTGGATGCGGCTCTCGATGTGGCCAAAGCGGCCACGGTCAGTGATGCCGATTTGCAGGCCTCCACCAAGCAAATGATGGATCAGATGGATAAGAACAACCGTGTTGCGCCGGCAAGCGACAAATATGGCAAGCGTCTGGCTGATCTGACCAAGGGTCTTGCTAACGAAGACGGATTGAAGCTCAACTTCAAAGTGTATTTGGTCAAAGATATCAATGCCTTCGCCACCCCTGACGGGAGCATCCGTTTCCTCGCGGGCTTGATGGACATGATGACCGACGACGAGTTGCGTTTCATCATTGGACATGAAGTTGCTCATGTAAAACTCGGACACAGCCTGAAAGCAACCAGAACGGCTTATCTGGCTTCTGCCGCCGCCAAAGCAGCGAACGCCAACAGCAAACTGAGCGTCCAACAACTTACCGAGCTGGCTGAAAAATTCGTGAATGCCCAATTCTCTCAGAGCCAGGAAACCGACGCAGACAACTATGGTCTGGCTTTCATGAAGCGGCACAAGTACAACCAGGCCGCCGCAGAAAGTTCCTTGCGCAAGCTGGCCGCATTGGACGGCACCGCAGACGGGAGAAGCGCCAGCATGCTCTCGAGCCATCCCGGTTCCAAACAGCGTGCCGACAAGATTCATGAGTTGTTGGCTTCGAAGTAAGGACCAGGCGCAACGGCGCTGAGTGCTTGTTGCGCACATTGTGGAGAACACTTCTGTCCTATCACTGATCTGAGCGCCGTTGGCCGCAGATCACAGACCAGTAAATCTCCGTGCACGAAAGCGCGGCGGCTTGGTGATAAGCCGCCGCGTCGTATTCAATTCCCCGATTCAGGCACCGTCGGCAGGTAGCGTGCCATCACCCGGTAGAGGTCGTCGCACAAGGCTCCGAAATCGCCGCGCGCGGCGACATCGGCGATAGCCTGCGCGCTCATCTGCCGGTAGTAATCGGGGCTGCTGGTCAACCGCAAGACAGCATCCGCCAATTTCTCCGGGTCGAGCATTTTCGGCGGCGCCAGTTGGTCGGCTTCCGGCCAATAGACGAGCGGAAAACGATCGGGCGACGCTTGCGTCAACACACGGTACGTTTCGCGCGACAGTGTCGGCTCAACGCAAAATCCCGTCACGCCGTCACGCACCGCTTCCGGCAAGCCGTCAACCGCCGCCGCGATCACCGGCACGCCCCATGCCGCCGCTTCGATGCAGGTCAATCCGAACGTTTCGTGCATCGATGTGCTGATATAAACATCAATGTTTTGATAAAACGCCGCCATGTCGTCGAGCAGACCGACAAAACGAATTTTTTTTTGCAACCCGTGCTTTTCAATCAACGCTCCGAGCATCGCCCGTTCCGGCCCTGTTCCGGCGATGGTCGCTTCGGCCTCGACGCCGCGATCACGCAATGCTTTGACCGTCAACACCAACAAACCGAAACACTTCAACGGAACCAACCGACCGGCACCGCCAAGCATCAACGGCCGATCCTTTTCCAAGGTACGCGGTCCTGCCGGTTTCTTGGCGGACAGCACGCCTGGACACAGCGCGTTCAAACACACATCGATCGGTTGCGCAATCCGGTATTTCAGTTGCAGCGTCCGCCTGGCCGCCTGCGATACCGCAATCACACCATCGACCCGCCGAAAAAAGGCTTCCACCAATGCCGGTGTCTGTTTGTACCAGGCGCCGCCGTGTTCGTAATACAACGCGGGACACGGCCAACGCGCGCTACGCGAAAATGCCCGAACGTCGGTAAACTGATTCCAGATCAAAATCAAATCGGGTTGTAATTTCCGAATCAGCCGTTCGCGGTTGGCGGCACGCAGTATCTGTGGCCGTCTTGGTATCCGCAATCCTGAAATTTCGCAGATGCTGAAAAATTGCGAATGCTGAAAAATCGCTGTACGAATCATCGGCGCGATGGCCGGATGGTTGGCAACCGTGACATGCTGTACCGGAAACGGTGGCGGATGCGCCACAAAATCGGCAAAGATCCGCTCGACGCCGCCGACTGTCCGCGCGTCGATGAGATGCAAAAGGCGCTTGGGCGCTGACGTTTCTTTCATGGCTTGCGCCCCGTTTGCGCCATAGCGCGGCGGTAGGTTTCCAGCATGACGTCCATCATGTGCTCGAACGTCATTTCGCGCTGCGCTCGCGCGTAAGCAGCGTCGCGGTATTGTGCCGCTTGCTGCGGTGAGGAGAGCAATTGTCGAATGGCTTCACTCAATACCTCGGCGTTTCCCGGCACGCACAACACGCCGGTTTCGCCGTCGGTGATCATTTCCGGTAAGCCGCCGACCCGGGTGGCGATGATGTTGCGCCGCATCAGCGCCGCTTGCGCAACCAATCGCGTTTGCGCTTCGTCGCTGATCGATGCAATCACGACCATATCGGCCAGCGCCAGATAACGTTCGATATCGTCATGGTAGCCGAGAAACAGAATGTCCCGCCCCAATGCGTCGCCCGCTGCTTTCAAAACTTCTTCGCGGTACGCCGCCGTTTGCGTCGTCGCTTCGCCGATCTGAAGGAACGTCAACGGCGGCAGCTTTTCCGGCTTCGCCAGCAACGCCCGCGCCGCCTCGACAAAGTAACGCTGGCCTTTGTCCGGTCGAATCATACCAACATTGGCGATGATGACCCGGTTGTCGTCGATTCCCAGCGCTTTTCGCAGGTCGCCGCTATCGGCGTCGGGATGAAACCGCACCGGATCGACACCGGCAGGCACGACGGTAATCCGTTCGGGGCGCGCCAGCCGTTGCGCGATCAGCATCTCACGAATTCTGGCCGCCGTCACCAGCACTTCATGGTTGCCGTGCCGCCAAAAAAAACCGTGAACCCCATGATCCTTGATCGGATTGGTCACATGGCGGCTACGCACCACCGCAACCGACGTCAACCACTTGACGCAAGCGCCGTAAAAACTGTCACGGCTTCCATGACAGTCGAGCACATCGATCCGCTCGCGTTTCAGAAAACGCAACAAGGTCGCCAGCGTCGAAGGATGTAACGATCCCCGCAGCGGCAATACAAACGTCGGCAAACCGCGTTTCTGCGCTTGCGCCAAAATTTTCGAGCCCGGACGGGCGATAATCGTTGTTGGATAACCGCGCGCGTTAAGCCACTCCGTTTGTTCGACAACGCGCAACTCCTGCCCACCCCAGTCTATTGAGGATTCGATGTGAGCTATACGGAAAAAAGTCATGGTTGACTCTGTTGCGGCGATATTCTCACCAGAACGGCCAATAATGTGATGAACAGCACCGTTGCTTCACGGCTGAAAAACAAGACATCCATCAATCCTGAAAAAACGTAGGCGAACGTCACCCCCAGC
The DNA here is from genome assembly GCA_031260355.1 of Burkholderiales bacterium. Taxonomy (GTDB): domain Bacteria; phylum Pseudomonadota; class Gammaproteobacteria; order Burkholderiales; family Casimicrobiaceae; genus UBA931. The sequence continues at coordinate 44,164 of JAIRJZ010000071.1, read as the reverse complement.
AACGCCAGATTCCTCGGCGCGGCGCGCCAGCCCAAAACGGCGACCGCGGAATACATCAACAGCAATAGAATACCTCCGACCATCCCGCGTAACGAAAGTTCTTCAAGCAGCTCGTTGTGCATATTGACCCGGCTGTAATGCGATGCCGCCGGATCGAGACGATGTTGCGCAACCGCTTCGTTGAGAACGTTCGCGCGCTGGACGTAACCGCCGCCCCATAGCGGCGCTTGTTCCAGCGCCATCGCACTCCCGCGCCACAATTCGAAACGGGTTCCAATCGAGGTAGCCCTATTTTCTCCGGAAACATATTGGGTAATATCGGCATGCGCTTCCAGCAAACGTGGCTTGATCAGATAGGGATAACAGCCGATCAGTACGGCTGTCATCAACAGCGAAGCTACGCCCAACACCTTCCACTTTCGTACGCGCTCACTTAAGATCAGCAGCAGCGCACCGCCGATAAAAAAGCCGAACAACGCCGTGCGCGTTTCCGACCACAAGACGAGACCCAACGTCAGCAGACTGATACACGCCAAAAGCCCCCAGTGTTTTCTTTCGCTGATTTGCCGCATCAACTGTAAACCGAGGAACGCAAAACTTACCGCAACCACTTCGTATGAAAAAATCGTTGCCCTTTGTATTCGTTCGGCTCGTTCCTGTTGCAAAATAAATTCATAACCCGCCGTAATGACGAGGCTGAGCACCAACGTGGCGCACAACGCCCGGAACCACCGTTGATGAAATGACGGCCGCCGTGTTGACAAGTAGCCGATCAACAGCAACCCCACCAAAAACCGGTTGGCCGTTGCCAGATACACCTGCAAAGCATCCCCCGCCGGGGAAAATGTTTTTGTTTCTATGACCGTATGGGCAATTCGGTAGAGCGCAAAAGCGGCCAGCGCCGCCAGAAGAAACAAGATGTCGTTATCGGGGCGTTTTCTGTCCAGTAACCAGCCGATCCCGGCCAGCCCGCACACCACATAAAAAAGCTTGCGAGCCTCTACCGGAAACGGCACAGCCAGCAACAATACCGCCAGCGACAAACCGTAAACGCTCCTTTCCAGCCAAGGGTTTTTTGTCTCGACACCACTCAAAGTCATGCTATCCCCACCGCCGCAACTCTTTGTTGTTTTGCAAGAACAACCGTTTGTTGCTGACACTTACATAGGGGGACAACAAAAATTTCCTGGGCGAGATCGCCTCCATGAAAGATTTGATGCTTCTTTGATTGCCGTCGCTCAAATCCTTGACGTTGTCCAGCGTAATGCGGCACTGTTTCACGCACAGCGCTTCAAAAAGCCGTTGCTGATAGGCATTTTTGACATCTTCTTTCAGCTTGGCAAGCATCGACAGCATGCTTTCCGCCTTGACATTATTCAACGCGGCAGACGTGTTTCGATCATGCTGACGATAGAAATAAATCGGCGTATCCGAAACCAGAATACGCGGCGATTGCTTGAGGAGGTCGGGAACGATGAAAATATCTTCGTAGCAGCTCATCTCCGGAAAACGCAGCGTTTCAAACAGCCGGCGGGAAAAAAAGCAGCCGATCAAATGCCCCATATAGCGTTGATGCCGCAGTAACTCCTCCCACAGCGCTGTAACCTCGGTGGCGGAAAATTTTGCCGGTTTTGCCGGCGGCAATACCGGCGTCCCGCGAAAACGGAGTAACGGCGTCACGATCATTTCGGCAGCATTTTCCTGCGCGGCCTTCAGCAAAAGCTCACAAGCGTCGGGAGTCAGCACATCATCGCCGTCAACAAACATCAGATAAGGCGCGGTCGCCAATGCCAGCGCCGCGTTTCGCGTCTTGCCGACATTTTGAAACGGAACATGACTGGTCTTGACGCAAGAAAGCTCTTTGGAAAAAGCATCGATTTGCTCGCCCGTCGCATCCGTCGAGGCATCATCGATCAGCACGATTTCGAGATTCTCGGGGCCGATGGTTTGCGCGCGCAGCGATGCCAACGTCTCCGGAAGATACGTGGCCTGATTATGGGCTACCAGCAGAACGGAAAGCTGGGGTTGCCTTTGCCTGTTTTCAAAACTCATGTCGCTGATGATTCCTCGTGAAACTGCAGGTGATGCAGTCGCGCATAAATTCCTTGCTGCGCCAACAGGACCCGATGCGATCCAAGCTCGACGATTTGCCCATGTTCCATCACCGCGATCCGGTCGGCGTTTTCGATGGTTGACAGGCGGTGAGCAATCACGATCGTCGTCCGGTTTTTCATCAAATTCTCCAGCGCCGCCTGCACCAGCCGCTCGGACTGGGTGTCCAGCGCGCTGGTCGCTTCATCCAGGATCAAGATCGGCGCGTTCTTGAGCAGCGCCCGCGCGATGGCCAGACGTTGCCGCTGCCCGCCCGACAAGCGCACGCCTTTCTCGCCGATCAGGGTATCGAAACCGTCCGGCATCATCTCGATGAAATCCAGCGCATTGGCCGCCCGCGCCGCGTTGACGATATCTTCACGGGTAACGGCTTCCTGACGCCCATAGGCGATGTTCGCCGCCACGCTGTCGTTGAACAACACGACATCCTGACTCACCAGCGCGATCTGCGCGCGCAAACTGTCAAGCGTGATGTCGTTGAGCGGCACCCCGTCGAGCCGGATGTCTCCCGACTGCGGAATATAAAATCGCGGAATCAGACTGACCAGCGTCGTTTTGCCGCCGCCCGAAGGCCCCACCAGCGCCAGCGTCTCTCCCGGCTCGACGTCCAGCGTTATCCCTATCAAGGCGTCACGCTCGGCGCGCGCATAACGAAAACTTACGCCCCGGAAAGACAATGCCCCTCGTGTTGCCGTCAGCACCTGCGTTCCGTGATCAGGCTCCGGCGCTTCATCGAGAAAGGAAAAAACGCTCTCGGCCGCCGCCAGCCCGCGTTGCAGCGAAACTGCAACATTGGTGATGCGCTTGATCGGCGCGAACACCATCATCATCGCCGTCACGAAAGTGACGAAACCGCCCGGCGTCAACGCTTCCTGCCGCGCCAAAATTCCGGCGTAGTACAACACTGCCGATAACGCACAGGCGATGATCAATTGCGTCACGCCGGTATTGATTGCCGATGTCACGCGCTGTTTGACGTGGTTTTGACGAATCGCTTTGGCGCCTTCGGAAAAACGTCCGGTTTCACACGCTTCGCCGCTGTAAATCTTGACCACCCGTTGGCATTCGATGCTCTCTCCCAGAACTTGCGTCAACTGCCCCATTTGCTTTTGGTTTTCTCGCGATAGTCCGCGTAACCGGCGGCTGATATGCTGGATACAGATCGCCACTGCCGGAAACACGGTGAAACATACCAGCGTCAGCCGCCAGTCGGTATAGAGCAGCAAACCGAACAGCCCCAGCACGGTCAGGCCGTCCTTGACGGTGATGGTGATGACGTTGAAGCCAGCTTCGGTGATCTGGTTCACGTCGTTCATCACCCGCGACACCATCCGTCCCGACGGTTGATTTTCGTAATACGTCACCGGCAACCGCAACAAGAGTCGGAACATTTCCTGCCGCAACCGCTGCACCAGATGCCCGGACAACCAACTCGTCGCGTATTCGTTGATAAAGCTCGATATTCCTCGCAATAGAAAAAGGCCGATGATCGCCAGCGGCACCCATACCATCGTCTGCGGGTCTTTGCCGACCAGCCCGCCATCGACCAGCGGTTTCATCAGCGCCACAAAAGCCGGCTCGGTCGCCGCCGCGATCGTCATCGCCACCAGCGATACCGCAAACACTTTCCAGTAGCCGCGCAAATACCCCAACAGGCGCTTGTAGAGCACCCAACTGTTAGAGGGAATTTTCTTGAACAGCGGCATAAAGTTTCAATCGCGGCAACGGCCTGTTCCAGCAAAAACCAGGAATGCTGCGATTATAAAGAAGCGGGCGGCACTCTGCCATCGCTACGGCGTTTAAAGCGCCTTTTCTGCCGACTTTCCGGGATAAATCCGCACCATGACGATTCGCGGCCCTTTCATTTTCTTGACCACTGCATCAAAACCGTCAAATTCGATTTTTTGTCCCTCTTCCGGGACATCGCCCAGTTTCTGCATAATCAGCCCGCCCACCGAATCGACCCCCGATTCCTCGATGTCAATCCCCAGCGCCCGTTCCAGAGTGAAAATCGGCAAACTGCCTTTGCCGATCAGCGTACCGTCGTCGAGCCGCGCCCATTCCCGCTGCGACTGCCGGAATTCATCGCGAATCTCGCCAACCAGCGTTCCCAACACATCATCCATGGTGACAAACCCGAGAGGACGGCCTTTCTGCGTCGTCACCACCGTAAAGTGCGGCGCACCCTGACGAAAACGCCGCAACAATTCGGTCGCCGGCAAATGCGTCGAAACCGTTTCGATCGGCCGCGCCAGCGCTTCAAGCGATACCGGCTCACCGCGCTGAATCGCGTGAAGCACATCCTTGACGTGAACAATCCCCTCTACATGCCCATCTTCGTCGAGGTAGGGGTAACGACTGAAACGGTGTTCGACCATTTTTTCCAGATTCTTGTCAACGCTGTCCTCAGCCGACAACACCACCATCTCGTTGGCCGGACGCATCAAATCGCCGACATCGAGATCACGAAAATCGAGTGCCTGCGCCAGCACTTTCCACTCGTCGCTGGTAGCGTGGGCGTCAGCCCGCGAACTGCGCAAAATGATCTTCAACTCTTCCGGTGAATACTGGCTGTCATGGAACGAACCGACATCGAGCCCCATCAGCCGCAACAAATAAATCGAGCTGTAGTTCAACACCCAGATCACCGGATACATCAACCAGTAAAACGCGTACAACGGGAATGCCGTCCACAGACTCACCTTCTCAGCCCGGCGAATGGCCAGTGATTTCGGCGCTTGTTCGCCCACCACGATGTGCAAAAACGAAATGGTAAAAAAGGCCGCAAAGAACGAAATCCCTTGCAGAACGCTGGCGTTTTCGACACCAATCGCCAACAGCAGCGGATGAAGCAGATGCGCGAAAGCCGGTTCGCCGATCCAACCCAGCCCGAGCGACGCCAGCGTGATGCCGAGCTGACAAGCCGACAAATAAGCGTCAAGATGGGTATAAACTTTTAGAAGAATGCGCCCGCGCCAGCCGTGAGTTTTGGCAATGGCCTTGACACGGGTCTGCCGCAATTTGACCAGCCCGAATTCGGCCGCCACAAAAAACCCGTTCAAAAAAACCAGCACGAACGCAACAAAAATCAGAAAAAGGCTCTGACTCATACGCCGGGATCGCCCCGACTCCTTTCCGAAGAAAACAAGCGGTTATTTTGCCTGATTGACGCTGGAATGTCTTGTTGCTCCCCGCAAAAGCTTTTGTAATCCTTTTTCATATTCCTTGAAAGCGTCCCGTTCGCCCCAAAAATTGCCGGTCTTGGCTTCCCTCCAGCCAACGACAAGACGAATTCATCTCTCTCCTGAAAGAGAAAACACAACCGCAGCCCGGCTCTTCCTGGTAAAAGTCTGGCTAAAAAAATGGGCGCCGACCGCGCCCATTTTCCAACGTTTTTCTTCTCAGTACCTCTCGAACATTGCCTGGATTTGCTTGGGATCTTGCGTTCGGGTCAACGCCAGTTGCAACAACACCCGCGCCTTTTGCGGATTCAACGTGCCCGACGCCACAAACCCGTATTTGGCATCGTCCACCTCGGCGTCCAGCGTCGTTGCGCCGGTCGGCACCCGTGACGAACGCACCACGGCGACGCCTTTCTTCGCTGCGCCCTCCAGCGCCTCGAAAATCTTGTTGTACACATTGCCGTTGCCCACCCCCGCTGAAACGATGCCTTTGTAACCGCCATCTATCAGCGCTTTTGCCGGCAACTCGGAGGCGTTGGCATGGTTGTAAACGATTCCCACCAGAGGCAGTTTATCGAGTTTCGAGACATCGAATTCCGTCTTTTTGGTATGTGCCCGCTCCGGGCTGCGCTGATACGTCACTTTTCCATTGTACACATAGCCGAGCGGCCCGAAATTCGGCGATACGAATGTCTGCACCTCCGTCGTGCTGGTTTTGGTCACATCCCGTCCGTCAAGCACCGCGTCGTTCATCGCCACCATCACGCCGCGCCCCTTTGACGCCGGACTTGCTGCGACAACCACCGCATTGAACAAATTAAACGGGCCGTCGGCGCTCATCGCGTTCGAAGGCCGCATCGCCCCGACCAGCACGACCGGTTTATCGCTCTTGACGGTCAGGTTAAGAAAATACGCCGTTTCTTCCATGGTGTCGGTGCCGTGCGTGATCACAATCCCGTCCACGCCCTTTTGTGCCAGCAACTCGTTGACCCGTTTGGCGAGCTTCAGCCAGACTTCATCGTTCATGTCTTGTGAACCGATTTTCACCACCTGCTCGCCGGCAACATTCGCCACTTTTTTCATCTCCGGCACCGCCTCAATCAACAAGTCAACACCGACCTTGGCTGCCGTGTACTGGGTTTGTGTCGCCGACTGACTTACTCCGGCGATCGTGCCGCCGGTGGCAAGAATTCGCACGTTCGGTAAATCGGCCGCCATCGCGCTTGCCCCCAGGACACAACCCGCCGCCAACAATCCTGCCATCCCGATCTCCTTGAGTTGTTTCATGTGAATCTCCAGATGTTGCAATAAAAGAATTTTTCATTATCCTCCCTCGCCACATAAATATAAACCATGCGTTATGAGACACGGAGACATGAAACACTTCTTTCCGTCTCGCGCAAACGACAAGCTGACAAGAGGGAGAGATGCCTTTTTTGAGCTGGTTGCCGGTAGAAAACACTCTTCCGACAAGGAAGAAAATCCGCCGTCTTCCGATATTCAAAACAGTCAATTCCACGTAAACTTATCCCATTTACCCCGCCGGACTCTCTCGACTGGAGCAGACGATGCAATGGGAAGACATCCGTTACTTTCTCGCGCTGGCCCGCCACGGCAGCCTGTCCGCCGCCGCCCGCGCGCTGCAAGTCGAACACTCAACCGTCAGCCGCCGGGTCACCGCGCTGGAGGAAACGATACAACGCCGTTTGTTTGACCGCCTGCCGCGCGGCTGGCAACTGACCGCCGAAGGCCACTCCTTGTTGCCGCACGCCGAGCGCATCGAACAGGAAATGCTTTCCTTCTCGCGCGCCACGCTGAGCACCACCACGGTCGGCGGCACCGTCCGACTGTCGGCGCCGCCTCTGCTGATCGATACGTTTCTGATTCCGCGGCTGGCCGTGCAGCGCGCGCGCTGGTCGTTGATCGACCTTCATCTTTCCGGCGAAACACGCTCTGCCGATCTTTTTTACCACGAAGCCGATCTGGCGATCCGGCTGGGGCGTCCGCAAGACGCTTCGCTGGCAACCCGTCGATTGGCCGTTCTGGGCTATGGCCTCTACGCCACACCCGACCATTCGCAAACGCCGCCGGAAGCGTGGTGCTTCGTCGGCGCCGGTGACAACCTGCGCCACGCGCCCGAGCAACAATGGCTGGAAACCTTCAGCAACGGACGCCGCTTCTCGTTTCGCTGCAACCAACTTTCAGGAATGCTCGAAGCCGCTGCCGCCGGATTGGGCGCCGCCGTTTTACCGCACTATACGGCGCGCTCCGCCGGTTCACTCGCTGCGATCGAAGGAGATTTCGATATTCCGTCGCGGGAAATCTGGCTGCTCATCCATCCCGACGCCCGCCGTATTCCGCGCATTCAAACGATGGCCGACCTGTTGATCGATCTCTTTCAGCACTACGCACGTCTGCTGGAAGAAGGTGTGCCGCCGGCGGATTTGTTCTCGACAGCGCAAAAATATTAAACCCGTTTTACACCACCACCAGATTGTCGCGGTGGATCAGTTCCGGTTCTTCCATGTGCCCGAGAATCGCCTCGATTTGTGACGACGGTTGCCGCAGGATGCGGCGCGTATCGGTCGCGTTGTAGTTGACCAGTCCGCGCGCCAATTCTCGACCGGTTTCGTCATAGCAACCGACCACTTCACCGCGTTCGAATTCGCCTTCGGTTCGAACCACGCCGATCGCCAACAGGCTCTTGCCTTCTTGCGTCAGCGCTCTGGCGGCGCCTTGGTCGAGATAAAGTTTCCCCGCCAGTTGCAAGTGGTCGGCGAGCCATTGCTTGCGCGCCAACAGCGTCGCCGTTTCGGCAGTCAGTTGGGTGCCGATGCGCTCGCCTTGCGCGAGCCGCGTCAGCACGTCTTTTTCGCGTCCACTGGCAATCACGGTCGATGCGCCGGAACGGGCGGCGCGTTTGGCGGCAAACACTTTGGTCAGCATGCCGCCTTTGCCGATACCGGAACCGGCGCCGCCCGCCATCGCTTCCAGCGCCGGATCGCCGGCGCACGCTTCCTCGATCGGCTTCGCGTCGGGATGTCGGCGCGGGTCGGCCGTAAACAGCCCGATCTGGTCGGTCAGCAGAATCAAGACATCGGCCTCGATCAAATTGGTCACCAACGCGCCCAAAGTATCGTTGTCGCCGACCTTGATCTCCTCGGTGGTCACGGTGTCGTTTTCGTTGATGATCGGGATAACATCGAGCGCCAGCAAGGTGCGCAACGTCGAGCGCGCATTCAGATAACGCTTGCGGTCGGAAAGGTCCTCGTGAGTCAGCAGGATTTGCGCGGTCTGCAAATTCGATTGAGCGAACGCTTCTTCGTAAGCGCGCGCCAGCCCCATCTGCCCGACGGCCGCCGCCGCCTGCAACTCGGGAATCGCGCTTGGCCGCGCCGCCCATCCGAGGCGCTTCATCCCTTCAGCAATCGCACCCGACGACACCAGAACGATTTCTTTGCCAGTCTTTTTGATGTCCGCGATTTCTGTTGACCAGCGCAACACCGCCTCATGGTCAATCCCACGACCTTCATTGGTGACCAGACTGGAGCCGACCTTGACGACGATGCGGCGGGCGTCCGCCACGACCGAACGTTTCATGTGGATTCCCCTTGTTTGAGTTTTGACGACGACTGCGGCGCCGATGTGTGCACATCTATCGGCATTGGCGTCAACACCACCGGAGTGCCGTCCTCTTCCGGCTCCAGCAACAACGCTTCCGCTGGATGTTCGTCGAGCCAGTACGAAATCGCTTGCACCAGTGCCGCGCAACCGTTGCCGGTCAGCGCGCTAACCGCGTAAACCGGTTCCGTCCACCCGAACGCTTGCACAAAGTCGGCAATACGCGCCTCGCGTTCTTCCTCTTCAATCATGTCGATCTTGTTCAGCACAAGCCAGCGCGGCTTGCGATACAAGGCCTCGTCGTAACGCCGCAGTTCTTCGACGATCGCGCGCGCCTCCCGCACCGGATCAGCCCCGGGGTCGAACGGCGCCAGATCGACGATGTGCAGCAGCAAGCGCGTGCGCTGCAAATGGCGCAGAAATTGATGTCCCAGACCGGCGCCCTCGGCGGCGCCCTCGATCAGCCCAGGGATATCGGCCATCACGAAGCTCTTGTCCATATCGACCCGAACCACGCCCAAGCTCGGCGCCAGCGTCGTGAACGGATAATCGGCGACTTTCGGCTGTGCCGCGCTCACCGCGCGGATCAGGGTCGATTTGCCGGCGTTGGGCATGCCGAGCAAGCCGACATCGGCCAGCACTTTCAATTCGAGATGCAAGCGCCGCGCTTCGCCTTTTTCGCCGGGTTGACATTGCCGCGGCGCTCGGTTGGTGCTCGATTTGTAATGCAAGTTACCCCAGCCGCCGCGACCGCCTTTCGCCATCATCGCGCGCGCTTCGTGCTGCGCCAGATCGGCGAGCGGCTCGCCGGTGTCGGCGTCGCTCACCACGGTTCCCACCGGCACGCGCAGCACCACATCGTCGCTGCCGCGACCGTATTGATCCGAACCGCGACCGTTCTCACCGCGCTTGGCGCGAAAGATTCTCAGGAAGCGGTAATCAACCAGCGTGTTGATGTTGCGGTCGGCCACCAGATAAATACTGCCGCCACGACCGCCGTCGCCGCCGTCCGGCCCGCCGCGCGGAATGAATTTCTCACGGCGAAACGAAGCAACGCCGTTGCCGCCGTCGCCCGCATAGACCTCGATAAAGGCTTCATCTACGAATTTCACTGTTCCGCCCTGCGATAAAGCACATACATTTCCGTATCATCCCCGTAACGGCGCCCCGACGCCAGCACCTCAAAACCGTCGAGCGGCGGCGTGGTGCGCAGATCCTCCGCATGGTATTCCACCAAGAGCAGCGGACATGCTGCCGCGTCCGACGTTTGCTCCGGCAACGTTTTCACTTGCGCATAGTAATAAAAAATCGCCCGCTGCGCCTCGCCGACATCGCGGCTTGCCATGCAACCGCCGGCGGCATACGGTCGCAACATCTTCGCCACCACCTCATAGCTGCGCCGCGAATCGACATACGGCATCCAGATCGTCGCCACCAACCCCCAGATCAGCATCATGCCCACCGCCCAGTTCAACACCGCGCGCTGGCTGGCCTGCCGAGCCGGCCGCACCAGCAGGAACCACAAAACCGTCAACAACAGCGACACCGATGCGCCGCGCAGCCGGAATGTCGGCTGATAACCGACTTCGGCGTCGCGGAACAACTCCGCCGCATACGACCCCAGGCCGTTGATGTACGCATCCCACCAGAAAAACCACAGCGCCGTCGCCGTCAGTCCGAATGTCAGAATGCCGAACCAGTCGAGTCCCGCCGAGCCGCCGCGCGGCAACGACTCGACTTCCACCGCCGCCAGCAATGCCAGCGGCACCAGCAGCACCATCGCTTCGATCGGCCGGACATCGGGCATCAGCAGTATCGCGACGATTCCGGTTGCCGCCACGCACACCGGCAAAACCACCTGCGGCGTCCGAAAACCGCCGTTAAACCCGCGCGCCCGTATCCACACCAGCCAGGCGATCAGCGGCCAAGCCGGAAATGCCATCCAGGGCAAATTTTTTCCCAGCCAGCCGAGGTTGGCGCCGATTTCCTGCCCACCCCACCACACCAGCGGGCTTTGTGCCGCCCACCATTGCGCAAACACCTCCGGGGAGCGCTGATAAAGTCCGAGCGGCCATAACGCGCACAATACCGCTGCCAATACCGCCGCAATCCCCAGCGTCGCCGCATACGATTTTTGTCGCCAGCCCGAATGCAACACCGGCAACAACAACGCCGGCAGCAGCAGCCAGAACCAAGCCGCCAGGTTGTAGGCGAAGGCGCCGACTGCCAGTGCTATCCCCAGCAATACGCCGGCCAGCCCCGGTCGCCGCAACGCCAATGCCAGCGCCAGCATTGCCAGCGCCAGCGCCGCCATCAACCCCAATTGCGGCGACAGTTGATGCGAACGCTCAAACAAGCCAACCGAACCGATCAGAATCAGCATCGGCAGCCAGCGCTGTGCCTTGCCGCCGTTCTTGTGATAACGCCCCAATTCGTGTCCCGCCAGCGACACACATCCCAGTATCACCAGCAACAGCACCCCCGCCGCCAATCGCGCCGCATCGTGCGGCGCCAGCCATGGGGTCGCCAGCATCATCGTCAATGCCGCCAGTTGCGGCACCAGCGGCCCGTAAGCAAAAGTCGGCTCCCCGATCAGCGACGGCACAAGGAGGTCCTTGGTGCTGACCATCTCCCAAGCAATCACGATGGTTTGCGCGTCTTCACCCTTCCACGGCGCATGCCCGACCAATCCCAGCGCCACCCAGGCCAGACACAACAGCACCAAACCACCTTGCTTCCACGCCCGCCAGCGGTCATGGGAAGCACGAGCCTCCAGGCTTGAGTAATGGGGAAGGTCGAGCGGCATGGCGGTCTGGTTTTAGAGCATTTTCTGTTTTGGACTTATTTCAAAATGGCGGCAAAGTTATAAGTCCTCTTCGGCTGCTGTGTCGTTTTCTGCTTCGTCGTTCCCGCGGTGGCACGCCATGTTTTGCACCCCTCTCCCCTTGAGGGAGAGGGGCCGGGGAAGAGGGGAAAATAATCACATCACCCTCTCCCGCCCCTTCGGGGCACCCTCCCCCTCTAAGGGGAAGGGTGAAATGTGTGCGCATTTGAACCAAACTCGCTCTAGTGTATCCGTTTCCGCGTCAGCGCGACGACCGAGCCATCAGCTTCAGATTATAGAGAAAACGGCACAAAAAAAGGCAGCGCGGCGGCTGCCTTTTTATCGCGGTTCCGTTGCCGTTCAGGTCGCGGCGGAAACCCGCTTGTTGCCGTAACGCTGACGGAATTTCTCGACACGTCCGGCGGTGTCCACGATCTTCTGTTTGCCCGTGTAAAACGGATGGCAGTTTGAGCAGACTTCGATGTGCAGCGGACGCCCCAGCGTCGAGCACGTCTTGAACGTGTTGCCGCAGCTACACGTCACTTCAATCTCGTTGTACTTCGGGTGAATATCGGCTTTCATCAATCATCCTTTCCGGAACCCTCATCTGGCGATACCATGCAGCACCGACCCACAGCCGCCAAGAGAACTTTTCATTATCCTCCGAAGGCGGCGGGATGGCAAGCTTTTCGTTTTTTAATGACGGGTAGCTGCTTGCCGCTGCCGCAACCTACCCGCCGCGCCGCATCGAATCGAAGAAATCGGCGTTGTTCTTGCTGGCGCGTACTTTGTCGAGCAGGAATTCCATCGCGTCCAGATCATCCATCGGGTAAAGCACCTTGCGCAAAATCCAGGTTTTCTGCAACACGTCCGGACTCAACAACAATTCCTCGCGGCGGGTGCCGGAACGGTTGACGTTGATCGCCGGATAAATACGTTTTTCGGCCATCCGGCGGTCAAGATGGATTTCCATATTGCCGGTGCCCTTGAATTCTTCGTAAATCACATCGTCCATCCGGCTACCGGTGTCGATCAGCGCCGTCGCGATGATCGTCAGCGAACCACCTTCTTCGACGTTGCGCGCCGCCCCGAAGAACCGTTTGGGGCGGTGCAGCGCGTGCGCGTCAACACCGCCGGTCAGCACCTTCCCCGAGGTCGGCACCACGGTGTTGTAGGCGCGCGCCAGACGGGTGATCGAATCGAGCAGGATCACCACGTCTTTCTTGTGCTCGACCAGTCGCTTGGCTTTTTCGATCACCATCTCGGCAACCTGCACGTGGCGCGTCGCCGGTTCGTCGAAGGTTGACGCCACCACTTCGCCGCGCACCGTGCGCGTCATGTCGGTCACTTCCTCCGGCCGTTCGTCGATCAGCAACACGATCAACACCACTTCCGGATAATTCGCCGCAATCGAGTGCGCGATGTGTTGCAGCATCACGGTCTTGCCGGATTTCGGCGACGCGACGAGCAGCCCGCGCTGCCCTTTTCCGATCGGCGCCACGATGTCGATGATCCGTCCGGTGATGTTTTCCTCGGCCCTGATATCGCGCTCCAGCACCAGCGGCTCATCCGGGAACAGCGGCGTCAGGTTCTCGAAAAGAATTTTGCTCTTGGCGTTTTCCGGCGGCTCGTTATTGATCTTGTCAACCTTGACCAGCGCGAAATAACGTTCGCCGTCCTTCGGCGTCCGGATTTCGCCCTCGATCGTGTCACCGGTGTGCAAGTTGAAACGGCGGATTTGCGACGGCGAAATGTACAAGTCGTCGGTACCGGCAAGGTACGACGTTTCGGGCGAACGCAGAAAACCGAAACCGTCGGGCAACACTTCGAGGACACCGTCGCCGTAAATGCTCTCGCCGCGTTTGGCGTGCGTTTTCAACAACGTGAAAATGAGGTCGTGCTTGCGCAACCGGTTGGCCCCCTCGATACCCATGGTGTTGGCCATTTCGACCAGTTCGGTGACGTGTTTGGCTTTGAGATCAGAAAGACGCATAGTGATGGTAAATAGTGTGGAGACGCCGCATGTTCAGCGAAAAATCGAACGGCAAAAACAGCAGTCAGCCCGCGGTAAAAGAAATATCAGGGGATAAAAAAGAAATTTTGTCGGGGAACACGGCTGCATGCCGCATGAAACCCGAAACCAACGCTTGACTTCCGGCGGCCCCTGGCTCTCGGGCGCTTTCCCTTTGGCACTTCCACTCCTGTCGCGCCGCCGATTTATTAACGTTAACGGTTTTAAAGAAAGCTGTCAAGAAAAGTTTGGAGTTGGCCGCGGCTCAGCGCCCCCAATTTCTGCCCCTTGACTTCTCCATCCTGGAACACCATCAGCGTCGGCATCGCACGGATGCCGCAGCGCCGCGCCGTCTCCGGGTTGGCATCGACATCGACCATGACTATGTCCAACCGCCCGGCGTATTCCTCGGCCAGACTTTCCAGCACCGGCGCCAGCATCTTGCACGGGGCGCACCACCGCGCCCAGAAATCGACCAAAACCGGACGCGGCGCTTTCAGCACGTCCTGCTCGAAACTGTCATCTGTGACTTCTTTCATCTATTGCTCCTGTTCTTGCTTGTTCAAGTCCATGGCGGAAACTACGCCTTCCCGGCGCCGTTGTCCAGCATGATCACGCGGTGGCCGGCAACGGGTTGTTCAAACCACCATTGTACCAATTCGGCATACCGGCATCCTCTTGCCGATTTGTTAGAATAGGACATCTTCAACCCTTTCGACAGCAACCCCCACCTACCATGACCTACGTTGTCACCGAAAATTGCATCCGTTGCAAATACACCGACTGTGTCGATGTCTGTCCCGTGGACGCCTTCCGCGAAGGCCCCAACTTCCTAGTGATCGACCCCGACGAATGCATCGATTGCACCCTGTGCGTTTCCGAGTGCCCGGTGGAAGCCATTTACGCCGAGGACGATCTACCGGCCAACCAGCACGACTTCACCGCGCTGAACGCAGAGCTTTCCAAAGTCTGGCCTGTCATCATCGAACGCAAAACGCCACTGCCCAATGCCGACGACTGGAAAGGCGTGCCGAACAAGCGCGAACATCTGGAAAAATAACGCTTCCACCCCCACTCGCGCCGCCTTCGGCGCGAGACTGTTTGTAATGGCGCGCCCGACAGGAGTCGAACCTGTGACCTTTGGCTTCGGAAACCAACACTCTATCCAACTGAGCTACGGGCGCGAAATACCGGGTTCGCTATAGCGGACTGCATCCCTGTTCAGACGATGCGGTGAATCGCAGGCCGTACAACTCCGTACGGCAAGGCGAGGCCAGCAAAGCAGGAAGGTTGATGCGGTTCACCAGAGAATACGCGAAGGGAACGATTGTAGCCAAATTGGCGGCAAGCGTCCAGCCCATCCGCAACGCGGGCGTCATTTTTCCAGCATCTCCCGCAGCCCCCTGAGTTTCGCCTTGCCGGTCTTTTTTTCGGCAGCGGCCTCGTCCGCCGGAAGCGCCTGCCCGCTGTAACGCAAATCCTCCTGCGCCAGTTCGCCGATGAAACGCGATGGCGAGCAATCTGTTTTTTCGCCGGCACGCTGGCGCTGCCGACAATACGAAATATGCAGGGTTCGTTTCGCGCGGGTGATGCCGACGTACATCAACCGTCGTTCTTCGTCGATCTTCTGCAACTCGACCGCCTCGCGGTGCGGCAAAATGCCTTCTTCGACGCCCGCCAGAAACACATGCGGGAACTCCAGCCCCTTGGCCGCATGCAAGGTTGACAGGCGCACTTGATCGCCGCCGTCCTCTTGATCGTCGAGCCGGTTCATCAGCATCAGCATTTGCGTCAAATCGAGGAGGTTCTTGCCGTCTTCTTCGCCCTTCTTCGAGAGCCAAGCGGTAAAGTCGCGCACGTTGTCCAGGCGCTTTTCGGCATCGCGTTTGTCGAGCGTCGAAAGAAGCCAATCTTCGTAAGCCATGCCCTTCACTATGTCGCCGAGCAAGCGGCCGGCAGGCTCGCGTTCGGCGCGGAAACGCCAATGGTTGATGCTGTCGCAAAACAGGCGCACCGCTTCATGCGCTTTTCCGGTTGCGCCCTGTTTGAACTCCGGCGAGAACACCGCAGCAAAAAGGCTTTCATGTTTGACTGCCGCGATTTCGCCGAGCTTTGCCAGCGTCGCCTGCCCGACGCCGCGACGCGGGGTGGTGACGGCGCGAATGAACGACGGATCGTCATCGTCGTTAGCGATCAACCGCAACCAGGCCATGATGTCTTTGACTTCGGCGCGATCGAAAAACGACTGTCCGCCCGACAACACATACGGCACCTGATTGGCACGCAACACATTCTCGAACGGCCGCGACTGAAAATTCCCGCGGTACAAAATCGCGTAATCGCCGAAACGACCGCGATGTTCAAATTTGTGCGCCAGCAGCCGGTGCACGATCAATTCCGCTTCGGCCTCGTCGCTGGCAGCCGGCGTCACACGGATCGGATCGCCGTGTCCCAGGTCGCTCCACAGTTTTTTGTCGAACAGCTTTTCGTTGTTCGCGATCAGCGCATTGGCCGAACGCAGAATACGCACCGTTGACCGGTAATTCTGTTCGAGCTTGATCACCTTCAGGCGCGGATAATCGCGCGGCAGTTGCGCCAGATTGTCGAGCGTCGCGCCGCGCCAGCCGTAAATCGCCTGATCGTCATCGCCCACTGCCGTGAATGCATTGTCCGCCGCCAGCATTCGCAACAACGCATATTGCGCCGGATTGGTGTCCTGATACTCGTCGATCAACACATGCGCGTAGCGCGAACTCCAACGCGCCAACGCGCCGTCGTCACGCGCCAGCAAATGAACCGGCCGCACGATCAAATCGTCGAGATCCACCGCCTGATACGCCTGCAAGGCGTCGCCGTATTGAACATAAGCCCGCGCCGCCATCAGCGCTGAATCGTCCTCGGCATTGTTCAGCGCCGTTTCGGGGGAAACCAGCGCATTTTTCCACTGGCTGATCTGCCATTGCACGGTGCGCGCCTGACCGCTGCTTCCTGCCAATTCCGCCATCAGCGTTTCGAGGTCTTGCGGATCGAGGATCGAGAAACGCGGTTTCAGTTTCAGCGCCCTGGCTTCCTGACGAACGATGGACAGACCCAGCGCATGAAACGTGCCTACGGTAATTTTCTGAAACGCCGCTTCTTGACCGCGCGTCGCCAACAGATCGCGCACCCGTTCGCGCATTTCCAGCGCCGCCTTGTTGGTGAACGTAATCGCCAGAATACGTTCGGGCGGCACTCCCTGCTCGACCAGATGCGCGATCTTGGCGGTAATCACCCGCGTTTTGCCGCTGCCGGCCCCCGCCAATACCAGCAGAGGGCCATCCAGATAACGCACCGCGTCTCGTTGTGCAGCGTTCAAAGCAGCATTCATCAATCCACCAACCTTCAAGACCTGGCGCTGTTTCGACAGCGCCGCTGGAGAAGCCCGGCATTTTACTGTATCGTGGGGTTTTCCCGATAACGTTTTGCCGTTGAATCATGCCGTCGTACGCCATTGGAGACATCCAGGGCTGCCATCGTGAATTGTGCCGCCTTCTCGACACCATCGGTTTTTCTCCGAAACACGACCGTCTGTGGTGCACAGGCGATCTTGTCAATCGCGGCCCCGATTCGGCAAACGTTCTGCGCGAACTGATGACACTCGGCGATTCAGCGCAGTCGGTGCTCGGCAACCACGATTTTCATCTGCTGCTCACCGCCGCCGGTTTTCAGAAACCCGGTCGCCGCGACCGCCTCGATGACATACTGTCGGCGAAAGACCGCGATTCGATGCTCGACTGGTTGCGCCACCGTCCGCTGGCGATCCGTTTCGACGATTATCTGGTCGTGCACGCCGGCGTGATTCCCGGCTGGAACGTTGACGATGTTTTGCGGTACGCGCGTGAAGTCGAGACCGTGTTGCACAGCGACGACCGCAACACCTTTCTGCCTTTCCTGCAACACCTGTACGGCAACACGCCGGAGCGGTGGGATAAACGTTTGCGCGGTCAGGACCGGCTGCGTGCCATCGTCAACATCTTTGCGCGCTTGCGTTTCTGCGCGGAAGACGGGACGATGAATTTTTCGGAGAAAAGCGAACGCGATTGCCCGCCGCCCGGCATGCGCCCCTGGTTCGCGTTCGAGTCGCGTTGTACCCGCAACGTCACCCTGCTGTGCGGTCACTGGTCGATGCTCGGTCTGTCGCTGATGCCCAATGTACTGGCGCTCGATTCCGGCTGCTTGTGGGGCGGCACGCTGACCGCCGTGCGATTGGAGGATCGGCAGGTCTTTCAGGTGCCGAGCGAACAGCCGCAGCGCCATCAATCGTCTTGAGCGAAATACTTTTTTGACCGCGAAGAACACAGAAAACACACAAAAATCTTTGCGGTCTTTGCGTTCTCTGTGGTTCAACAATCCGTTCAGAACTTCAACACTTCCCCGAACGCTTTCTGATACCGCCGCGCCACATCGTCACGCGAAACCGGATGGTTTTGCGGGCCGTGGTGTGCGATTTTGATCGCGCCGAGAATCGCCGCCAGTCGCCCGGTCGTGCGCCAATCCCAACCGCGCGCGATCCCGTAGAGCAAGCCGGCGCGATACGCATCGCCGCAGCCGGTGGGGTCAACCTCGGCATCGGGCGTCGCCGCCGGAATCGATAACGTGCCCTCTTCGGTCGTGATGCGCGACCCTTCCGCTCCCAGCGTGATGATCAACGCCCGCACCCGTTGCGCGATCTCTTCCGTCGAAAGTCCCGTGCGTTCGCTCAGTAGCCGCGCCTCGTAATCGTTCAACGCCACCACATCGGCGAGCTCAACCATTTCGAGCAGCTCTTCGCTCGAAAAAAGCGTCATCGCCTGCCCGGGATCGAACACGAACGGAATGTTCGAAGCGTGGAATTGCCGGGCATGCAGCAACATTCCTTCGCGTCCGTCGGGCGCCACCAGCCCCAAAGCGATATTTTTCGCGTCACTCACGTTGACGCGATGCGATTCCGCCATTGCGCCCGGATGAAACGCGGTAATCTGGTTGTCGTCCATATCGGTCATGATCGTCGCCTGGGCGGTGTAAGCGCCCTCGATCAGCCGCACGCCGTCGCACGCGATTCTCTGCTTCGCCAGCCGCGCTTCGTAAGGCTGTCCGTCTTCGGCGCCCAGCGTCGCCATCACCACCGGTTCGCCGCCCAGTTTTTTCAGCGTGTAGGCGATATTGCCGGCGCAGCCGCCCCACTCGCGACGCATGCTGTTGACGGTGAACGACACCGACAACCGCTGCATCTGATCGGGCAACAAATGCCGCGCGAAGCGGTCGGGAAAAACCGCAATGATGTCGTAAGCGAGAGAGCCGCAAATCAAAACTCGCGGGGAAGTCGGTGTCGAAGTCATGGTCGTGTGTCGAGAAAAGAGCGGATATGCCATGATAAGCGACAATGTGCTTTGACGCCACCCATCACGTCACGGTGCCGCTCACTCTCTGTTTTTCAGCATCGCCTGCACGGCGCCGCATTGGCGGCGCGACACCGGCAACAACTCCGGCACGTCCTGTAACTCGAGTTTCCAGCCATCATCATCGTGGTCGCCGTCAACACCGCCGCTGTCGGCGCAACCGCGCGCCAGGCTCTTGATCGCCCGCCGTGCCACCAGATAACTGCGATGGATACGGACAAAATCGGGCGCAAATTCCTGCTCCAGTTTGGTCAAAGATTCTTCGAGGATCAATTCGCGCTTGAGCGTTTTGATCGTCACGTATTTCAATTCCGCTTTGAGGTAAATCACTTCGTCGATCGGCACCAGTTCGATCCGCGTCCGTCCGATCACCGGCAAAAACCGCCGCGCGCCCGTCGGCAACCCGGCAAGCTGCGCTTCGGCGATCGGCTCCAGCGCCGGCACCTTGCGCAACGCTTTTAACAGCCGGTCGATGCGCACCGGTTTCATCAGATAGTCGATCGCATTCAACTCGAAGGCCTGCACCGCGTACTCATTGAACGCCGTCACAAAAATCACTCGCGGCGGCTGTTTCATCTTGAGCAGATGTTGCGCCAGCTCAATGCCGCTCATGTCGGGCATTTGAATGTCGGTCAACAGCAAATCGACTTCGGAATTCTGTACCCAATGCAGCGCCGCGCGGCCGTCTTCGGCTTCGCCGACGACGGTCAGCGGCAGCGCCTGCTTACAGTCATTGAGCAAATCGTGCAAACGGCGACGGGCAAGCGCTTCGTCATCGACCACCAGGATTTTCAACGGCCTGTCGGTATTCATTTCGGTACTCATTCGCGGCTCCCTTGCGATAACACCTTGTCGGCGCGCGGCGCCATTTCCTGCTCTTTGCGGTTTCCGGCCGCCGTTTGACGTTCTGCTTGATCTGCCGATGCGGGCGGCGGCGGCTTCCGGTACGGCATCCGGATGTGTACTTCATAGGCTTCGTCGTTGATCACTTTGGCCGACATGCCCGCCTCGGCATCGAAATGCAACGCCAGCCGCGCCCGCACATTGGCAACTGCAATCTTGTTGCCGCGATGGTGGCGCTTGTTACCGGGTTGATAAGGATTGCGCAAAATCGCATGGACGACATCGCGCGACAAGAAAATATTGACCGAAATCGTCCCGCCCGCGCTCGCTGTTTCGATGCCGTGGTAAATCGCGTTCTCCAGCAACGGTTGCAGCACCAGCGGCGGCACCATCGCATCGGCCGGCATGCTCTTGACGTTCCAATCAACCTCGAAGCGCGAGCCCAGCCGCAGCTTCTCCAGCCCCAGATACTGGCGGCACAACTCGACCTCGTCGGACAGTGGCGTCAAATCGCGGTTGTCTCGCATCAACACACGGAAAAGATCGGCCATGTCCTGTAACGCCGCTTCGGCCTGCTGCGGATCATGGCGCACGATCGACATCACCGCATTGATGCTGTTGAACAAAAAGTGAGGACGGATGCGCGCCTGCAACGCCTGCAATTTGGCTTCGGTCACCACCGGCGACAGCATCCGGTTGCGCATGTGAAAGTAGTACAGCATCCCGACTTGCGCCAGCAGGCTCCAGAACAACACCGGCGCGAAATCCAGCCACCATGTGGAACGCAACAGCACAGCGATAAGCATCGCGCTGGCCGCGGTAATCGCCATCATGACCGCCACACCGTGCGCATACGGCAGTCGGGTCAGCCGCGGCCCGCACAACCACAAGACCGTCAACACCAGAATCAAAATAGGCTCGACGTAACCCACCAGTTCGGTCATCGCCAGCGGCCACTCTCGCACATCTCCGTGACGCGCCAGCACCGCCAGCACCATACCGAGGTTGACGCCCAGAACCGTCCGCAGCACAACGCCAAGGTTGCGCCAATCCGGCATCAGCGGAGCGTATTCGTCGTATTTCGTGTTCATCGTGTCGATACCGGCAACTCCGACAAGAAACCCGTAACATGCATTGCCGCGTCCTTGCATTACGTCGCCATTGTCCACGACCATCGAATGCGGTGCAAGCCTATCTTGTTCTCGCTTTCAGCACAGAGCCGCTATCGACGGGAACACAACCGAAACAGGATGTATCGATAGCTGCTTTTTACTGCGCTCCTGCGACTAAACGTGTAACGCCTTCAGCACGACTTCCGGCGCGGCCTGAACGATCTTGAGCAAGGCCGCGGCAGAGCCGGTCGGGGTGCGGCGGCGTTGCTCCCAATTTTGCAGCGTTTTAGTGCTTACCCGCATCAACCGGGCAAACTCGTTTTGAGACAGCCCCATTTGTTCGCGTACTGCTTTCACGTCCGGCGGCGCCACCGTGAATCGGCGAGAAGCCTCGGCTTTCCCGTGAGCAATCGCTTTGGCCTCTTTCAAACTTTGCACCAGGTCATCAAACAAAACTTGTTCCATTGCTATAGCTCCTTCACCAATTCGCGTAGCACGGCTATTTCACGGTCAGATAAATCATCTTTTTTCGATTTGGAATAGATCAAGAGCAAGTAAATCTGCCCGTCCTCTCTGAGCCAATAGTAAATGACTCGCACTCCGCCGCTTTTGCCGCGTCCCGGCAATGCATGGCGCAACTTACGGATTCCACCCCCCCCCTGATGACATCGCCTCGCGCCGGGTTCTCAACCAGAACATTCTGAAGACCTGTGTACTCGTCATCCGTCAGTAAGCCGATCAGCAAGCGAGTAAACGTTGGGGTCTCTATGAATTCCATAGCGTAAATGATATCCGCCAATGGCGGATAGCGCAACCACAAAGCTTTTCATCCCGATTTCCCCGATAATATTGTTTTTTACGCATCACTCCGTCATGTCTGCCGCCAAACCACAAACGCCTTCTTCAACCTCCGAAGCTTGGTCCGGCCGTTTTTCCGAACCGGTTTCCGAGCAAGTCAAGATTTATACCGCGTCGGTCGATTTCGACAAGCGGCTGGCGTTCGCCGATATCGACGGTTCGCTCGCGCACGCCAGAATGCTGGCGCACGTCGGCGTACTGACTGATACCGATCTGCGGGACATCGAGCGCGGGCTGGTGCAAATCCGCGATGAAATCACGCGTGGCGAATTCGTGTGGTCGGTTGACCTCGAGGATGTCCATTTCAACATTGAAAAGCGCCTGACGGCGCTGGTCGGCGACGCCGGCAAACGGCTGCACACCGGCCGCTCGCGCAACGATCAGGTCGCCACCGACATTCGACTGTGGCTGCGTGACGCCATCGACCATCTGCTCGACCAGTTGCAGGCGCTACGCGAAGCGTTCATCGACCAAGCCGAAAAGCACGCCGATACGGTCATGCCCGGCTTCACCCACTTGCAGGTCGCCCAGCCGGTCACTTTCGGCCATCACCTGATGGCTTACGAAGCGATGTTCGCGCGTGACGCCGAACGCTTGCGCGACGCCCGCCACCGCGTCAACCGGATGCCGCTGGGTGCTGCCGCGCTCGCCGGCACCGGCTATCCGATCGACCGCGAATACGCCGCCAAACTGCTCGGCTTCGAGGCGGTTTGCCCCAATTCGCTCGACGCCGTTTCCGACCGCGATTTCGCCATCGAATTTTCGGCAACGGCGACGCTGATCATGGTGCATTTGTCGCGCTTGTCCGAAGAACTCGTGCTGTGGTCGTCGCCGCGCTTCGACTTCGTGCACATCGCCGACCGCTTCTGTACCGGCAGTTCGATCATGCCGCAGAAGAAAAATCCCGACGTTCCCGAACTGGTGCGCGGCAAAACCGGTCGCGTCGTCGGCCATTTGATGGGGCTGATCACGCTGATGAAAGGCCAGCCGCTCGCCTACAACAAGGACAATCAGGAAGACAAAGAGCCGCTGTTCGACACCGTTGATACGCTGGCCGCCACGCTGGCTATCGTCACCGACCTGATCGCCCACGGCCTCACCGCCGTCCCCGAACGGATGCGGGCGGCGGCGCTCGAGGGCTACGCCACCGCCACCGACCTCGCCGATTATCTGGTCTGCCGCGGCCTGCCGTTCCGCGACGCGCACGAAGCCGTCGCCCGCGCCGTGCGCGAAGCCGAAGCCCGCGACGTCACGCTGGAAGCGTTACCGCTCGACGTGTTGCAACAGTTCTCGCCGCTGATCAAAAAAGATGTCTTCGACATTCTGACCCTCGAAGGCTCGGTCGCTTCGCGCAACCATACCGGCGGCACCGCGCCGGAACAAGTGCGGAAAGCGGTGGTGGCAGCACGGGCGCTGCTTAAGGACAACTCCGGGTGACCTGCTCGCCCACTCAAACCCGCCGGCATAATCGTGGTCTTTCGCTTCCTGCTCCCCGGTTTCGTTCTCAGGCTGATCTTGACCTTGGCACCAGATTCGGTCTATCATATTCGTTTCCCCTAAACTTTTATTAACTAGGCACGAGTTCTTATGAAAACCTTTTCAGCCAAGCCCCTTGAAGTCCAACGGGACTGGTTTGTCGTAGATGCGACGGACAAGGTACTCGGCCGGCTGGCGAGCCAAATTGCTTTGCGCCTGCGTGGCAAGCACAAAGCAATTTATACACCGCACGTCGATACTGGCGATTTCATTATCGTCACCAATGTCGAAAAGCTGGTCGTTACTGGAAACAAGGCGCAGGACAAACTTTATCATCGCCACACCGGCTATCCGGGTGGAATCCGAACGACCTCCTTTGAAAAAATGCAGGCCCGTTTCCCCGGTCGCGTCTTGGAAAAAGCCGTTAAAGGCATGTTGCCCAAAGGCCCGCTCGGCTACCAAATGATCAAGAAGATGAAGTGCTACGCGGGCAATGCCCATCCGCACGCCGCACAACAGCCCAAACCTCTGGAAATCTGACCACCATGATCGGCAACTACTACTATGGCACCGGCCGCCGCAAAACTTCGGTCGCCCGCGTGTTCATCAAGCAAGGCTCCGGCAAAATCACCGTCAACGGCAAGCCGATTGATGAATTCTTTTCCCGCGAAACCGGCCGGATGATTGCCCGTCAGCCGCTGGTGTTGACCTCGCATCAGACCACGTTCGACATCATGATCAACGTTGATGGCGGCGGCGAATCGGGTCAGGCCGGCGCGGTGCGCCACGGCATTACCCGCGCACTGATCGACTACGACGCAGCGTTGAAACCGACCCTGTCCCAAGCCGGACTGGTCACCCGCGACGCCCGCGAAGTCGAACGGAAAAAAGTCGGTTTGCGCAAGGCGCGTCGGCGCAAACAGTTCTCGAAGCGTTGATCGTTTACGCTTTCGCTCTCAAGAAGCCGCCTTCGGGCGGCTTTTTTGTGACTTCGCCTCTTCTTTCTTTGCGGTGACGAACCTTTCTTCTCCGTCATTCACCGTGAAGGCGGGGAATCCCGCCCTTCCAACCTCAATTTTTCACCCTCTCCCGCACCCCTCTCCCGCAAGCGGGCGAGGGGAAACCGACTTTACTTTGCAGGAAGTTCTTTCCCCGATCGCCAGAACCGCGCGTTTTCTGATAAAACGTCTCCCATGACTGCTTCCGCCCCTGTTTTACGTACGCTGTTCTCGCGGCACATGCTGATCTGCGTTTTCACCGGCTTTTCTTCGGGGCTGCCGCTGTTTCTGCTGCTCAACCTTCTCCCCGCCTGGCTCAAAACCGAGGGACTGAGTTTGCGCACCATCGGCATTTTCGCTTTGATCCAGTTTCCCTACACATGGAAATTCCTTTGGGCGCCGTTGCTCGACCGTTATGCGTTACCTTGGCTTGGCCGCCGCCGTGGCTGGATGGCGGTCTTTCATATCGCGCTGCTCGGTACCATCGCTTGGCTGGGTTGTCTGTCGCCGAAAGAAGATTTGCCGTTGGTGGTCGTGCTGACGGTATCGCTGGCGTTTCTGTCGGCCTCGCTCGATATCGTGCTCGATGCGTACCGCCGTAATTTGCTCCCCGATATCGAACAGGAACTGGGCAACACCATCCACGTCAATGCTTACAAAATCGCCAGCCTGGTTCCCGGTTCGTTGTCGCTCGTGCTTTCCGATCTGCTGCCCTGGTCACAGGTTTTTCTGATCACCGCGTTGTTCATGCTGCCCGGCCTGATCATGACGCTGATGGTCAGCGAACCGCTCGCCTCCCTCCGCGCGCCGAAGACACTGCGTGAAGCGGTGGTCGAGCCGTTTCGAGAATTCATGTCGCGCCACGGTTGGAAACCGGCGCTCTACATTCTCGCGTTTGTACTGCTTTACAAGCTGGGCGATTCTTTATGTACCGCGCTCGCCACACCGTTTTACATGGAGATGGGTTATACCCGTACGCAGATCGGTCTGGTCGCCAAAAATGCCGGGCTGTGGTCCAGCGTGATCGGCGGCATCTTGGGCGGTCTGCTGATGATGAAAATCGGTCTCAACCGGGCGTTATGGATATTCGGTATTCTGCAAGCCATCACGACCTTGGGGTTTGTCAAGCTCGCCCAATTGGGACCGGCGGATGCCGACGCCACGCGCTTATGGATACTGGCCGGCGTTATCTGCCTCGAAACGCTGGCCGCCGGATTGGGCACAGCGGCTCTTGTCTCATTTGTCGCACGCACCACACACCCGATGTATGTCGCCACCCAATTCGCGCTGCTCACCAGCCTGACGGCGATTCCGCGAACCTTCATCAACGCCAGCGCCGGCTGGCTGGTGGAGGACATGGGGCTTGGCTGGGTCAACTTTTTCTGGGTGTGCTTTTTTCTGGCGTTGCCCGGTATCTTGTTGCTGTTAAAAATCGCGCCATGGAAAGGCAAGCCTCCCTCCACGCCTTCTTCTGTTTCAAACGATTCTTCCTGATTGTTTCGAAATGGATCAGGACTCCGCATCTAGGAGCCGTCATTCCGGCTTTCGCCGGAATGACGGAGTAACCAAACAATCACTTATAACGTCACAATCATTTTGAGACAGGTTCTCATGACTTCTTCCAACGCCACCGCCCAAGCCACCATCGCCGCCGCGCAACATCTATCACAGCAAGTCGGCGCGATGCGTTTCGTCGCGCCGGTGACGCACGTTTATAATCCGCTCGCTTACGCTTGGGCGGCACATGAAACTTATCTTCGCCGTTTTGCCGCGCCAAAGAAAAAAATCGTATTCGTCGGCATGAATCCGGGGCCGTTCGGCATGGTGCAAACCGGCGTGCCGTTCGGCGAAGTGGCTGCCGTCCGCGACTGGTTGGGCATCATCGAACCGATCGAAAAACCGGAACGCGAGAACCCGAAACGCCCCATCGAAGGCTTCGCCTGTTCGCGTTCCGAGGTCAGTGGCCGCCGTTTGTGGGGACTGTTCGCGCAGCGTTTCGGTACCGCCGACGTTTTTTTTCAGGATCATTTCGTCGCCAATTACTGCCCGCTGGCGTTGTTCGATAACGGCCGCAACCTCACGCCGGACAAACTTCCCGCCGCCGAACAAGCGCCCCTGCTCGCCGCCTGCGATGCCCATCTGCGTACACTGATCGATCTTCTGCAACCACAGTGGGTCATCGGGATCGGCGCTTGGGCGGAAGCACGCGCTAACGTCGCGCTTGCCGGCCTGCACGGTATCCGCGTCGGCCGCATCCTCCACCCCAGCCCTGCCAGTCCCGCCGCCAACAAAGGCTGGGCGGAAGAAGCAACGCGGCAGCTGGTTGAACTGGGTATATGGAAAGCGTCGTAGAGATGACAGCGCGTCGAATCATCGACTGAATCGACCACCCTCCTTCGTCATTGCGGGGAACGAAGTGACGAAGCAAACCAGCCTGGTCGTAAAGCCCCTCTCTGGATTGCTTCGCTTCGCTCGCAATGACGGAGGAGCAATTTCCGATACACGCCCTCCCTCAGGCAGCTTGAACCCGTTCTCTACACTGAGCCGGTTACTGGATATTTCTCTCGTAGCGATGTGGAACCGTCCCGACGTAGCTCGCCCAAACTTTGCCGAGCGCACCGCCATCAACGCCGCCGTTGTTGAATAGCGTGGAAGCGAAACCGACGACCGGTAGGCCGGTAAACTTCCTTCCGACAGGAGCATCGGCGGTCAGTGTGTGACCGCCAGATGTCAGTGGATAAACGGCTCCGATGTCTATCTGCGCCCAGCCCGCATCGTAGGGGCCCGTTGAAATCTCCCACCTGTTCCTGTTTATCGAATGAAATATCCCAACCCCATCTCTGTACCGCGGGAATTGAATAACGTTAGCAGCCCAAGGCAAGTGGGGTCTTTGGTCACAGTCTGGTGGAGGTAAACTGATCGGACCATCATAGCAGTTTAAACTATAGCCTCTCTCTTCACGGTCATAAATCCATGCTCTTTGGACATCATCAACCGCGCCACCTAACCTGAATTCTCTCTGGAACAACTTGCGTGGTTTCAGGAATTTCAGGGATCTATCGCCACGATCAAAGTACAGGTTCTTGGTCGGCATCGTGATCACCCAGTCCGTCGCACCGGCATAGACCTCCGCAACATTAAACTCGTTGATGATGGAACTGCGCATCAACACCGACGACACGGCATCCAGCCCCGGTTTGAAGACAGAGCGGCGCCCCCCAATAGCGTCCACCTCACTCACCCAATCAGCACCGTTCCACGCACCACCAACACCCGTCCATGCACTCTCCACAACGCCTGCCTCATCATCAAAGATCGTCGATGTTGCCGGATACGCCATCGACAGGTTTGGGTTTTCGATACCCGCCGGGAACCACAACGTATCCGCCACTCTGACTCCGCCGAAATCACCCCATGCATCACCACCCTTGTAGAAGCCGCTCAACGCCACCGCATCGTAGCCGACCGCACGCGCCGTATTGACATTGATCAGCGTCATGTTGCCGAATAAACCGCCGGTAGGCGTCCTCAAATCGCCCGCAAAAAATGGCTGTGTGTTTGCGAGATAGCCTTCCTGAATAGTGCCACAGTTTCTTGGCATCCAAACACCGTCAATCATAGCGTGAGTAATCGCATTTAGCGTAACGCCTGTGACTTCCGCCATCTCGATGATTTCAATATAACCCTCGCGGGTACGATCAAGGGATGCGTCTTCACCATCGGCATCGGCGCCCGAGAATTCGTAACCCCTGAAACTTACCGGACTCTGGGCTCTGACACTGGGAGAGGTGCAACTGGTGTCCGTCGTCGCTATTTGGGCGCCGTCAGCATTTGCCGAAATCGCCGCCGTCCATACGTCTCTCGGAGCCAAATAAAGGTTGAACTCCAATACTTCATGCCCTGCTTTGCCTTCACGGATGCGCACCCGAACCGCTTTGCCTGCGTTCTTTGCGTTAATCACGGTGAACAGTGAATCATACGCATTGCCATCAGCGTTGGCGCGAACGGTGTAATACGGATAAATTAGAACTTGCCCCATACCATCGGGACTCAAGCTCACCGCTTGTACAACGCTCGCCATACCCAGAATACCCAAACCAGCCAGCGCAGCACAAAACCGTTTTCTGTTGAATATCTTCATAAAAACTCCCGCTAAAAAGCATCGCTGTTTATCGTAGCCAAAGCAATTAAGCCGATTACTGGATATTTCTTTCGTAGCGGTGTGGAACCGTCCCGACGTAGCTCGCCCAAACCTTGCCGAGCGCACCGCCATCGACGCCGCCGTTGTTGAATAGCGTGGCAGCGAAGCCAACGACCGGTACGCCGGTAAACTTCCTTCCGGCAGGAACATCGGCGGTTAACGTGTGATCGCCATACTGGGGAGAGTAAACAGGTTCGATATTTATATGCGCCCAGCCCTCTTCACACCCACTCGTGCGCCATGAATACGAATTCGCCGAATGGAACACTTTGCGCTCCGCCTGAGCGGCCGAGAATCCAATCACATTGACTTCCCAACCCAAGGTATTTCTAGGGCGGGGCGCCGGCACACAAAAGTCGTCGTTCGGAGCAGGGCGCCTTCCTTCACGGTCGTAATGATGCCCGCTGACATCATCAGGCGCACCGCCGGCCTGAAATTCTCTCTGGAACAATTTTCGCGGTTTCAGAGATTTACCGCCACGATCAAAATACAGGCTCTTGGTCGGCATCGTGATCACCCAATTCGTTGCGCCGGCATAGACCTCCGCAAAGTTGAATTCGTTGATGATGGAACTGCGCATCAACACCGACGACACGGCATCCAGTCCCGGCTCAAAGACAGAGCGACGCGCCCCGATGGCGTCCGTTTCGTTCACCCAATCAGCGCCGTCCCATACACTACCAGCATCCGTCCACGCGCTTTCCACCACGCCTGTCGCATCATCAAGAACGGTCGATGTTGCCGGAAACGCCATCGACAGGTTCGGGTTTTCGCTGCCAAACGGGAACCACAACGTGTCCAGCACCCTAGCACCGCCAAAAGGCCCCCATGCATCACCACCCTTGTAGAAACCGCTCAACGCCACCGCATCGTAGCCGACCGCACGCGCCGTATTGACATTGATCAGCGTCATGTTGCCGAACAAGCCGCCGGTAGGCGTCCTCAAATCGCCAGCAAAAGACGGTTGTGTGTTTGTGGAATAGCTATTGCCTTCCTGAATAGCGCCGCAGTTTCTTGGCCTCCAAACACCATCAAACACAGCATGAGTTATCGCCGTTAGCGTATTGCCTGTGACTTCCGCCATCTCGATGATTTCGATGTAGCCCTCGCGGGTGCGATCAAGGGATGCTTCTTCACCATCCGTATTGGCACCAGAAAACCTAGTGTTCCCGAAGCTTACCGGGCTCGAGGCTCTAACATCGGGAGAAGTACAACTGATGTCGTGCGTCAGTATCTGGGTGCCGTCAGCATTTGCCGTAATCGCCGCCGTCCATACGTCTCTCGGCGCCAAATAAAGGTTGAAGCCCAACACCTCATGCCCTGCTTTGCCTTCACGGAAGCGCACCCTGACTGCTTTTCCGGTGTTCTTTGCGTTAATCACGGTGAACAGCGAATCATACGCATTACCGTCAGCGTTGGCGCGAACCGTGTAATACGGATAAATCAAAACTTGTCCGCGTCCATCGGGATTCAGGCTCACCGCTTGCGCAGTTCCCGCCATGCTCAGAACACCAAAGCCTGCCAGTACAGCACAAAGCATTTTTCTGTTGAACGTCTTCATAAAAACTCCCGCAATAAAAACAGTTGTTTATCTTGGCCAGAATAGGAGCAGCAGCATTGTCCGGTTGCGCCCGAAGTTTCGCTGCTTTTACGAAACTTATATACTATAGCAGTATATCCACATTAACAACAGTGGCATAGAATTGGGTGGTCGCTGTTACCTGAACATTTTGAGTTCAGTTGCTTGATACCCTGATTACGGCTGCCCGCGTGTGTACGAGCGCAACTCGATAATTTCGGACTGGGCCGATCTTTCTTCGGTGGGGTACCGATCGCCTCTTTCAAAGTAGCTCGCCCGTTTTTTGGCGTAAACGATGTTGTTGACTGCTGGTGCATACCAGATCTCGTAACTGCCATGCGTTGCCCAGCGCCAGGGGTCTTCGTCGTCAAACGTGATGACCTGGTTGAGCCTAAGCGCGTCCACTTCGCCGACAGCTGTTTTGATTTTTTCCCAGCCCCAGGCGCGGGTAACAAAACTGGGTTGTTGGCCTTGCCGTTGTTTCGCTTCGGGGGTATCAAGTCGCTGGCTCCAGGAATCGCCTGCCTTCATCGGAAAACGGTAACGCTGATACGGCGCGTTGAACTGCCGGGTTTCGACGTTCATCAAAGCGCCTTGCGACACCAGTCCCGGTTGCGGCCACAGCTCGGTACGCATGTCGTCGATGTTCTCGCCTTTGCGAGTAATACGCACCGCCACGCCTTCCGCGTCGATTCGAACGATTTCCCAAGTTTCGTCCCAGACGAGGGGCAAGCGATAGCCTTCCTCGACGCGATATTCCCAGCGGTCGCCGACGCGATAGTCCGGCGCTTCGGCACGTTTCGACGGATCACCGTCCAAGCCCATCAGTGACGCGCATCCCGTCAGCAACAACAACATCGCTGCTGTCAATAATGCTTGGCGACAAAAATTTTTCAGTCCATAGTACATTGTTGTTCCCTCGTATTCGATTCTAACGCTACACCCGGTCAAGAGATTGTTCCCAGTTGCGGAGAAAAAACTTCCGTCACGCAAACCTGTTCAGACCGTAACGAAAAAACGGAGCGTCGCGCCCAAAAGGACGAAGCTGGCTCATTTCCCAACGCCGCCACACTTTTGGCGTACAAAGCGTGTTGCCGGTCGATACGCTTGAAATAAAGGGAGCCGCGCCGAATATCGGGACAGGTAAACAATAAAGAACCCAGAGAGCGGTTGCCTATTTGCTTGAGCGATCGCGCCAGAAATCCCGATTTCCGCGACAGCAAAATACTGTGTCCAAAAACAAGGGGACGCCCGTCGCAAACCAGGCTGACCTCCCGCATCAGCGCCGTTGCCCTTCGATCGCTCTTGTCGGCCAACAGCAAAGACCTTTCATCGGGACATACCCGTTCAAACCGGCTTTGATGCACGACGACCCGGAATTCTTTGCAGATCGCGCACAGGCGACTGGTCAACGAGTGTCGTTCCGTCAGCCAAGGATGCAGCGGATCGGTCGAAGGCACGGACATGTGCCATCGCCAGCACCGGCTCACATCGCCACGTTTCACTCTTTGTCCGTCACCGCACCGCGGCTGGCGCTCGACACCAGGCGCGTGTACTTGGCCAACAATCCCGTCGTATAACGCGGTGCCGGCGGCTGCCACTGCGTCCGCCTTTTCGCCAACACCTCATCGCTGACATTCAATTGAATCAGCAACCGATGCGCGTCGATGGTGATCGAATCGCCTTCTTCGACCAACGCGATCGTCCCGCCGACATACGCTTCCGGCGCGACGTGACCGACAACCATCCCCCAGGTGCCGCCGGAAAAACGGCCATCGGTAATCAGTCCAACCGTTTCACCCAGCCCTTGTCCGACCAGCGCCGAGGTCGGCGCCAGCATTTCCTGCATTCCCGGACCGCCTTTCGGGCCTTCGTAGCGGATCACGATCACGTCGCCGTCTTTGATCTTGCGCGCCATGATCGCTTCCATGCACGCCGCTTCCGAATCGAACACGCGCGCCGGTCCGGTGATCACCGGATTCTTGAGGCCGGTGATTTTCGCCACGCACCCTTCCGGCGACAAATTGCCGCGCAGAATCGCCAGATGGCCTTCGCTGTACAGCGGCTGATCGAATGGCCGGATCACGTCCTGATCGGAACGCGGTGAAGCCGACACGGTTTCCAGCTCTTCCGCCAACGTGCGCCCGGTGATCGTCAGACAATCACCGTGCAGCAACCCCTTGTCGAGCAACATTTTCAGCACTTGCGGCACACCGCCGGCGCGATGAAAATCGACTGCGACATAACGTCCCGACGGTTTCAGATCGCACAGCACCGGCACACGGCGGCGGATGCGTTCAACGTCGTCGATCGCCCACTCGACATTTGCCGCCGACGCAATCGCCAGATAATGCAGCACAGCGTTGGTCGAGCCGCCGGTCGCCATGATCAACGATATCGCGTTCTCGATTGATTTACGGGTAATGATGTCGCGCGGTTTGATGTCGTGAACAACGGCGTTGTAAAGAACGCGCGCCGACAACGCCGCCGAATCGGCTTTCTCGGGATCGGGACAGGCCAGTTGCGACGAGCCGAGCAAGCTCATCCCCAACGCCTCGAACGAAGACGACATGGTATTGGCGGTGTACATGCCGCCGCAAGCCCCCGTGGACGGGCAAGCATTTTTCTCGATACCAACAAAGTCCTCTTCGTTCATCTTGCCGGCGGCGAATGCGCCCACCGCCTCGAACGAACTGACGATGGTCAAATCCTGCCCTTTCCAGCGGCCCGGTTTGATCGTGCCGGCGTAAACGAACACGCCCGGCACATTCATCCGTGCCAGCGCAATCACGGCCGCCGGCATATTCTTGTCGCAACCGCCGACGATCAAGGCGCCGTCCATACATTGTCCGTTGACCGATGTTTCGATGGCATCGGCGATGACTTCGCGCGACACCAGAGAATATTTCATCGCTTCAGTGCCCATCCCGATGCCGTCGGTCACCGTCGGCACACCGAACACCTGCGGCATCGCGCCGACTTCTTTCAACGCCGCCATCGCCCGATCCACCAGCGGCTGGATACCGGCGTTGCACGGGTTCATCGTACTGTGCCCGTTCGCCACCCCGACGATCGGCTTTTCAAAGTCGCCGTCGCCGAAGCCAACGGCTCGCAGCATCGCGCGGTTCGGCGAACGCGCCATGCCTTGAGTGATCAAACGGGAACGACGGTTGTACGACATGATGAATCCTCTCCAAGCTCTAAAGTCCGGCTTTTAAGCAGCCGCTCTGAAAATAGCGAAAAATTTAATTTTAACCGCAAAGAACGCAAAGAGCGCAAAAAAATGAGGGGTGCCTGACAGCCCCGGACAACTCAGAAAACCCTGCGCCCCTATGCGGCGCACACGAAAAACCACAGGGTTCTTTGCGCTCTTTGTGGTTAGTTCTTTCATCGTGGATGCATTTGCTCCGGTTTGAGGCAACACAAAACCGCGCCGCCCGCCACCAGAACGAAGCCGATTCCGTGATAAATATAGAGCGATTCGTGAATGAAAACCGTCGCGAATAATGCCGAAAACAGCGGAACCAGATGCGTGAAAATCCCGGCCTGAACCGGCCCTACCTGCGCCACACCGTAGCCGAACAACAGCATCGCGATCAGCGTCGGCACCAAGCCGATGTAGGTCACCAGCGCGATTTCCCGAGCGCTGAACGACGGCACCCCTTTGACCCACCATTCGCCGATCAACATCGGGACAACCAGCATCAACCCCAAAAAACTGACCGTAAACACGAACGCCGTCAGCGACAAATACCGGGGTCGGGACAAAAGCAATACGGCGTAAAACGCCCAAATCACCAATCCGAGCAATACCAGAAAATCGTAACCGCTGATCCGCAACGCCAGCAGATGACGAATTTCTCCGTGCACCAGGACCGTCAACACCCCGATAAACGACAGCGCCAGCCCGACATTCTCCAGCCACTGCGGCCGCCGCTTCTTCCACACCGCCATGATCAACACGACCACGACCGGCACGACCGAATTCATCAGGCCGGTGAAAATGGCCGTCGTCCCCTGCAAGCCGAGGTAGTGAACCAGCGTATTCGGCGCAAATCCGATGACCGCGAATAGCGACATCAGCGGCCACTGCATTCGCAATGCCCGATAAATCAGCCAGCGCTCACGCCAGACAAAAGGAATCAACGCCACCGTTGCCACGCTCCAGCGAAGCACCGTCAACGTCAGCGGCGACAAAGTATCGAGCAGATCGCGCGCCGCCACCGCATTGCTGCCCCACATCGCCGACGTGATCACCAGAACTGCATACGCCGTCAGGCGCGGAGAAAGAAGCATGGCGAGAAAAGCAGGATAAACAAAGAGACGCTGCGGCAAACAGGCAGCATCTCTGATCATTATCATCGAGTTTTATCAAACAAGGCCTTTCTGGTAAAAGAATTCAATATTCGGTTTCGCCCAACACGCACAATTCCAACACCCGGCCTCCGGTGCCGAATTGTGTCCCACAAGGTAGAATGGTCGCCTTCCGTCCCGCATTCCCGACCCCTGATGCTCGTTCACCCCCAATTCGATCCTGTCGCCATTTCCTTCGGTCCGTTTGCCGTCCATTGGTACGGGTTGATGTACCTGGTTGCGTTCATCATTTTTCTCGCGCTCGGCAAATACCGTGTTCGGCAAGGCCGTCATCCCGGCTGGCGCTCGCAAGACATCGACGATATGCTGTTTTACGGCGTTTTCGCCATCATCATCGGCGCCCGGCTGGGTTATGTGCTGTTTTATAAACCCGCTTATTACTTCGCCTATCCGGCAGAAATTCTCCAGCTCTGGCACGGCGGCATGAGTTTTCACGGCGGTTTTATCGGCGTCCTCATCACCGTCACCTTCCTCGCTTGGCGAAAGAAGCGCGCTTGGCTGGATATTTCCGATTTCATCGCACCGTTGATCCCGCTGGGACTTGCCGCCGGTCGGATCGGCAACTTCATCAATGGCGAACTGTGGGGGCGCAACACCAGTTTGCCGTGGGGAATGATTTTCCCGCAGGTTGACGATTTGCCGCGCCATCCGTCGCAGCTCTACCAGTTCGCGCTGGAAGGGGTGCTGCTGTTTGTCATCCTGTGGTGGTTCTCGGCACGCCCGAAACCGCGCGGTGCTGTTTCCGGGCTTTTTCTTGCCGGTTATGGCTGCTTCCGCTTTCTTGTCGAATTCGCCCGCCAACCCGACAGTTTCCTGCCGCCGCTGGCGCTGGGGCTGTCGATGGGACAATGGCTGTCGCTGCCGATGGTGATCGCCGGCGTAGCGCTGATGGTGTGGGCATACTCTGCCCGAGGCTCAAGAAATGCGAACGCTTGACCGCTGAAAGGCCGTTATTCTTCGCGTCGGAACTCGCCCTCGATAACACCGGGCGGTGCGCGGTATGCCGTTTCCGTGGCTCTTCTGCCGTCACCGTTGCTGCTTTGACTGCCACCGGTGTGCGCCGAAAACCGCCTGCCCAGGCACAGCAGCAGCACCGCCAGCACATCGCTGCCCAGCCCCGGCAGGATCAACAATAACGCCGCCAGCCCCCGCCGCACCGACGCCAGCAGTTGCCAGGGAGAACCCTCCAACCGCCGTAATGCCCGCCAATACGTTTGCACGCGCCGCCATTCCCACACCAGCAGCGCGATACCCAGCGCCGCCGACACCAGAAAGAAAAGCCAGACGCTGACGCCCACCGCCTTGGCAACCACAAAGGTCAACCAGAGATCGAGAAACCATGGCAGCAACAGCCACACCAGCACAATAAAAGGCATACGCTTATTCCAAAGAAATTCTCATTCAATCATCCCGCTTAAACGCGTTCGCGAACCACCACCAAACCCGCTAAACTCCAGTTTTGCAAGAAAGACCTTTTTTCATTTATACCATATGAGGCCTCCCGGCATCTTTCGCAACGCCTCCTTTCGTCCGCTACAACTTCATGAGTCGCTTTTCGTCCCATCATGCTGATCGTTCATACTTCTCTGCCGAGCCAAGCCGCCGCTGAAACGCTGGCGCAACAACTGATCGAAAACCGGTTGGCCGCCTGCGTTCATATCGGGGCACCAATTCGAGCGTATTACCGTTGGGAAGGAGAAATCGAAAACGCCGCCGAAATTCCTCTCATCATCAAAACCGCTCCCGCCCGCTACGCCGAACTGGAACATTATCTCAAAGCGCATCATCCCTATGAAGTACCGGAAATCGTTGCCATTCCCGTCACCCAAGCATTGCCTGCCTATTACAAATGGGTGCAACATGAAAGCGACAACGCGCCGCCATCGCCCTGAGCGGACGAACCGGTCTTTCTCCGAGATTTCGGGCATCCGTATAATGAACTTTCCGCTTTCCGCATGGGTCTGGTTTTTTCCCGTTTCCGAACGAGCATCGTTATGATTTTTTTGCGTTTCTGGTTTCTTGTTTTCACCCTTGGCGTCAGCAGCGGTGCCGCTGCCTGCGGCAGTCAGCCGTTGCCGGACAGAGACGCCTTCCGTCTTTCGGCGATTCCGCTCGACACCCGTTCGGTTGAAGTGAGAATCGCCATCGCGTCGTGCTATTTCCTTTACCAGCACAAACTGTCGTTCTCGCTCGAACCCGATGTTCTCGGCAAAGTGTCGTTACCCGCCGGGGAGCGCAAAAACGATCCGCATTTCGGTGATACCACGATCTACCGCCACAACCTCGCCATCGTCTTGCCGTTCACCAAAGAATTGCCGCGTGACAGCACCTACACGCTCAAAGTGAATTATCAGGGCTGCGCCGAAGCGATCGGCCTCTGCTACCCCGCCGCCGCGCAAACGCTGACGCTTAAAGTGCCGACCGCGATGACGCCGGGTGAAGAGGTATTTGCCGTCCCGCCGAAGAAAAAGTGGTTTTGAGTCAAGTATATACATCGTCATTGCGAGCGAAGCGACGCAATCCAGCAGCAATCCTCTGGATTGCTTCGTCGCTAACGCTCCTCGCAATGACGAACTGGGGGCAGTTGTACAGGATTAAAACAAAACCGCTCTAAACCAGCGCACGAACAGCCACGATAACCCCGTCGGCGTCGGCGCACAACCAATGCCCCGGCGTAAAGGTGACACCGCCGAAAGTGACGGCAACATTTTTTTCACCGACACCTTTCTTGACGCTTTTTTTCGGGTGCGTGTCGAGCGCCCGTACGCCAATATCGAGTTGATCGATGTCGGCACTGTCGCGGATGCAACCGTAAACGATCACGCCTTGCCAACCGTTTTTTTCGGCCAGAATGCCCAACTGGTCGCCGAGCAGGGCGCAACGCAATGAACCGCCGCCATCGACAACCAAAACCTGCCCCTCCCCATTTTCGGACAGCGCTTCGCGAACCAGCGAATTGTCTTCAAAAATTTTCAGCGTCATGATCTTCCCGGAGAAAGCCTGTTTTTTTCCGAAGCACTGGAACATCGGCTCGACGACTTGCAGCGAAACCTCGGTGGCGTTTTCGAACTGGTCGCAGAGGTCGGTGGTTTTTACAGGCATCGGTGTCTCCTGATTATTGGCTCATCACAAACAGCTTACTGACGCATTGGGTTGTTGGCGAGCTTGCGAACCCCAACGATTGCACGGCTCACTCTACGTTTTTACCGTTTATCTCAACCCACCTCATTGGATTCCTTCTTCCGCCCAAGTCTTCGGTCTCGCTGTGTCGGATCGCCCCTGCGCCAACTTCGCCAAGTACGCCGCGTCGATATCGCCGGTCACATAATGGCCGGTGAAACAGGACGTTTCAAATTCGGTCAGCGCCGGTGCCGATTCGCGTACAGCGTTTTCAAGCGCCTGCATGTCCTGATAGATCAGCGCATCGGCGCCGATCTCACGCGCGATCTCGGCTTCATCGTGTTGATAGGCGACCAGTTCTTTTTGGCTCGGCATGTCGATGCCGTACACGTTCGAGTGGCGCACCGGCGGACTGGCCGAAGCGAAATACACTTTGCGGGCGCCGGCATCGCGCGCCATCTGCACGATTTCTTTCGAGGTCGTGCCGCGCACAATGGAGTCGTCCACCAGCAGCACGACTTTGTTTTTGAATTCGACGCTGACCGGATTCAGCTTCTGCCGCACGCTCTTCCTGCGCAACGCTTGTCCGGGCATGATGAAGGTGCGTCCGACATAGCGGTTTTTGACGTAGCCTTCGCGGTACGGAATCTTCAACACCCGCGCCAGTTCCATCGCCGACGGGCGGCTGGAATCGGGAATCGGTATCACCACATCGATATCGCTCAGTTCCGGAATGCTGCGGATTTTTTCGGCGAGCTTTGCGCCCATGCGAACACGGGTATCGTAAATCAATGCGCCGTCGAGCGTCGAATCGGGACGCGCCAAGTACACATATTCAAAGATGCACGGGATCAATCGCGTCGGCCCGTTGAAGATCTGCGAAAAAAATTGTCCGTCGCGTGAGATGAACAAGGTTTCACCGGGCGCCACGTCACGAACAGTGTCGAAGCCCAGCGCCTCCAGCGCCACCGATTCGGATGCCACCATCCACGATGGCCCTTCCGCCGTTTCCCGTCGCCCGACGACCAGTGGCCGAATACCGTGCGGGTCGCGAAACGCCACCAAACCCTGCCCTGCGATCAACGCCACCGCCGCATAAGCGCCACGACAGCGCCGGTGCAGCGCGTCCATCGCGGTAAACACCGCCTGCGCGTCGAATGTTTCGCTGCCGCGGACGGCGCGTTCGAGTTCCAGCGCCAGCACGTTCAGCAGAATTTCGCTGTCGCTGTTCGTGTTGATGTGGCGCATGCCGGTTTTGAACAGCGTTTGCCGCAACTCCTCGCTGTTGGTCAAGTTGCCGTTATGTCCCAGCGCGATCCCGAACGGCGCGTTGACATAAAACGGTTGCGCTTCCTGCTCGCTGAACGAGCTTCCCACCGTCGGATAGCGACAGTGGCCGATGCCCATGTTGCCGCGCAATTCGCGCATGTGTCGCGTGTGAAACACGTTCTGCACCAACCCTGGCGCCTTGTGCGTGTACAAATACGATGCTTCTTCGGTGACGATACCGGCGGCGTCTTGCCCGCGATGCTGCAACAGCAGCAGCGCGTCGTACAGTATTTGATTGACCGGCGAATACGCCATGACTCCCACGACCCCGCACATAACATCACCGCCTTTCGTTCATTTGATATTTTCTCCCGTCAACGACGGCCACTCCATCCCCAAAAACCACGGGCGCATCGCTTCAATCGCCTGACTGAAAAGCGGCCACAAATGCGACGGCTCTTGCGCCAGCGCCGCCTTGAAACCGGGAACGAGCTCCACCACCCACAACACCGCCAGCACGATCACGATGCCGCGCGCGACCCCGAAGACGAAACCCAGGCCGCGATCGACGAACCCCATACCGGAATGGCGCAACAAGCGATGCAAAAGCCCGCCCGGAATTCCCACCAGCAACAGCACGCCGACGAAAATCAGCACGAACGACACCAGTGTTGACAGCAGCGGATAGTTTTTCAGAAACGGAATGGTCGCCGCCATCTGCGCGGTGAGCAACAGCGCCGCCGCCAGCGCCAGAACGCATGCCAGCAAGCCGAACAACGTCCGGATGATGCCGCGCCAGGCCGCAAACACCGCCGAAATGACGATTGTTGCCGCAATCGCGATGTCCAGCGCAAACCATTCAGGCATCGGCAGCATCAACGGGCAGGCACAACCATACCGTCGTAGTTATCTTTCTTCAGATGAGCGCGCACAACCGCTGCCTCTTCGCGGGTTTTGTACGGACCGATCCGCACTCGCCAGGCCATGCCGCGCGCCGTATCGGTCGGTTCGGTGTACGCCGGATAACCGGCTCGCTTGACCCGATTGACCATGGCGTTAGCACCTTTGTCGTCGGTGAAAGCCGCCAGCTGTATCGAATACGTCCCTTTGGCAAACGCCACCGTCGGCGGCAATCGGGGGGGCGTCGTTTCTGCTGTCGGTGGTTTTGGCGGCGGCTCTACCGGTGTCACACTCGGCGGCGGTTCTGCCGGAACGACGCTCGGCGGCGCTACCGGCTCTTCCGGCGGCGGCGCGGTGTCCGGCAATTTGATTGGGGCGACCGGCGGAATGATGATTTCCACGTTGTCTCCCAATGGCGCCGGTTCTTTTTCGAGCAGCATCGGCACGAAAATCACCGCACACACCGCCAACACAACGGCGCCGACCAGCCGCCGCCGGCCGCGCCGTTTCATTTCATCGATGAGCGCCACTTCCTGAAGATTGTCGTCTTTCATTGCGAACCTGCCGAAAAGAAATGACCGGTATTCAAACGTTGCGCCACTGCGACACCGCGTAATGCGACAACGCTTCACTGACGGTCAAGAACGAACCGAATATGATCATTCTATCAGTCCCGGCCAATGATGACGCGCCGTGCGCGCACGCTGCCGTCACGCTATCGAAAGCCCGGACGCGCTCCGCCGCTACCCCGTTGGCCGACAAGGCATGGAACAGCCGGGAGGTTCCGCCGCCGCGCGGCCCGGACAGCGGCGCCACCCACCACTCGTCGAACACGTCCTGCACACTGGCGATGACACCAGCCGCGTCTTTGTCGGCAAGCATGCCGAGCAACGCCACCGACCGCGAAAACCGCTGCGGTTGCGCCCGCAAATACGCCGCCAGCGCCCGGGCAGCATGCGGGTTGTGCGCAACATCGCACAAAACGAACGGCTGCTGTTGCACGAGTTGCAGCCGCCCGGCCAACCGCACTTCGCGCAATCCCTGCACTTTGGCCGCGTCGGGAAGCGGCAAACGGTGGCGCAAACCATCAAGCGCCGTAATCGCCATCGCCGCGTTACCGTATTGATGTTCCCCTGCCAAGGTTGGCGGCGGGTAGGTTCGCGTGATCTTTCCGGCTTTGTCATCGTCTTTTCGCCAGTAACGCCACTGCGCGTCGTTGATTTTCTCCATGCCGAAATCGACGCCAAGGTATTGCGCCTGCGCGCCGATCACCGCGGCTTCGCGGCACAAGCTTGCCGGCGGATCAGCGTCGCCGCAAATCAACGGCTGCCCGCGTCGGGCGATACCGGCTTTTTCATAACCGATCGCTTCGCGGTCGCTG
The DNA here is from genome assembly GCA_031260355.1 of Burkholderiales bacterium. Taxonomy (GTDB): domain Bacteria; phylum Pseudomonadota; class Gammaproteobacteria; order Burkholderiales; family Casimicrobiaceae; genus UBA931. The sequence goes on along the minus strand of JAIRJZ010000071.1, from coordinate 2,886 downwards.
CCCAGATACTCGGTGTGATCAATATCCACCGCGGTTACCACGGCAATATCGGCGTCGATCGCGTTCACCGCATCGAGCCGACCGCCGAGGCCGACTTCCAGCACCCAGGCGTCGAGCGATGCGCGCGCAAACAACCAGAACGCCGCCAGCGTTCCGAATTCAAAATACGTCAGGGGAATTTCCGACGTTCCGGCCGCCGTTTTCATCGCCCGCGCCGTTTCCACCGCCGCAAACGCTTCGCACAGCGCCGCATCGCTGACCTCGACGCCATCGAGGCGCACCCGCTCGTTGTAGCGCAGCAAATGCGGCGACATGTACAAGCCAGCGCGGTAACCACCCGCCCGCAGCATTGCCGCGATCAACGCACTGGTCGACCCCTTGCCGTTGGTGCCGGTCACGGTGATGACCGGGCACAGCGGCATCACATTCATCCGCACCGCCACGGTTCGCACCCGTTCAAGCCCCAGCGCGATGCGATGCGGCGGCTGCCGCTGCTCAAGCAGGGCTAACCAGGCGCTGAGCGACGCAGGGAATGGCATGTTCGAGACGAATGCCGTGAATGAAACGAAAAAGCGATGCCTTGTGCCGTCTTCAATGCGATGGCGGCGCGCACTGCAACGCTCAGTGTGGCGCTTTCGCCGACGCTTTCGCAGCGGCGGGTTTGGCAACGGTTGCAGCGGCTGTAACCGCTGCGGCAAGCGACGGCAAAGGGGTATGGGTCAGCAACGCCAACAATTGCGCCAATTCATCGCGTAAATGGTTGCGACAGACGATTTGGTCGATGGCGCCTTTCCCCAGCAAAAACTCGGCGCGCTGAAAACCTTCCGGCAATTTTTCACGCATGGTCTGTTCGATCACGCGCGGTCCGGCAAAACCGATCAGCGCCCCCGGTTCGGCCAGCACCAGATCCGCCACGAAAGCAAAACTCGCCGACACACCGCCCATCGTCGGATCGGTCAACACCGAAATGAACGGCAATTTTTTCTTCGATAACTCCTGCAACACCGCCGTCGTTTTCGCCATCTGGAACAGCGAACCGACGCCTTCCTGCATCCGCGCCCCGCCCGATGCCGACACGCAAACAAACGGCACACCCGCCTCGACGGCAGCACGAACGCCGCGCGCGAACCGTTCGCCGACCACCGCGCCCATCGAACCGCCCATGAAGTCGAACTCAAAGACCGCCAGCACCAGCGGTTGCCCCGATACCGTTCCCTTGACGACGATCAGCGCGTCGGTTTCGTTCGTCGTCTTGCGCGCCGCCGCCAGACGGTCCGGGTATTTTTTGCTGTCCTTGAATTTCAGGCTGTCAACCGGCTGCACTTCACCGCCGATCTCGACGCGGCCTTCCGCATCCAGCAACTGGTCGATACGGTCGCGCCCTGCGACCCGGTCATGGTGATGGCACTTCGGACAAATATTGAGGTTGTTTTCGATGTCCGTTTTGTAAAGCACCGCTTCGCACGACGGACACTTCATCCACAGCCCTTCGGGCACACCCTTGCGTTCGCTTGGTGTGCTCTTGATGCGCGGCGGAAGCAATTTTTGCAGCCAGCTCATCTCTTCTCCTTGTGCCCATCGTCATCGTTTTGTGACACCCGGCCGCACATGCCACCCGCCGGGCTCCTTACCGAACTTTGCATTCTACACCGCTGCTTTTCAAAACGGCACCCATCGTCGGCGCCTAACGACAGGACAAGACAAAGGTCTTTCGCTTTTGCCTTATCCCCCGAACATTTCCATGCCGTCGTTTATCCCTTTTTTACGGCTGTTTGCCGCTATCTTCGGCAAACAGCCAGACATCCCGCCGCGTCGGCGGCAAGCCAAAGCGTGCGTCGTAATCCATTCCGGTCAAATAAAGCCCGTCCGCCATGAAGGTCGGCGCCGCCTGCGTCCGGTCGCGCGCCGCCAGCAGTCCGGCAAGCCAGTCCGCCGGCTGTTTGTCGGTGCCAACCCACAGCAATGCGCCGACAATATTGCGCACCATATGATGCAGGAACGCATTTCCCGAGCATGCAAAACGGAGAAGCATGCCATGCCGCGTTACCGAGAATGCCGTCAGTGTTTTTACCGGCGATTGCGCCTGACACTGCGCCGCCCGAAACGAGGAAAAGTCGTGGGTGCCGATCAGATGCTGCGCGGCAGCAGCCATCGCCGCAACGTCGAGCGGGCGGTGGTACCAGCCGACGCGCCCCGCCCACAGCCCGGGGCGCTCCGACCGGTTGAGCAGCCAATAGGTGTAATGGCGGGAGGTTGCCGAAAAGCGGGCATGAAAGTCGGCGGCGACCGGTTGCGCCCAACGCACTGCCACTGCCGACGGCAAGTGCGCGTTGACGCCGCGTACCCACGCGGTCAGCGGCCGCGTTACCGGCGCATCGAAATGCACCACTTGCGCGCCGGCATGGACGCCAGCATCGGTGCGGCCGGCGGCTACCGTGCGCACCGGAACTCCGGCAACGGCAGTCAGCGCCGATTCCAGTGCCTCCTGCACGCCAATACGGTTCGGGAAGCCGCTTCTCTCGCTTGGCATCCCATCCTCCGCTCCTTGCCGCTGCCAGCCGCAAAACGTCGCGCCGTCGTATTCGACGCACAGCGCCCATCTGTTGCCGGACGGAACAGTAGCGGTCATCGACGGTTATCCTTTCGGGTAAACAACAGAGAACACCTGTTTTATAAGGTTCTTGATTTTATCGCATGCCTGCTTCTGACACGACCCGTTGAATTATCGAAAGAGGCGTTTGATGTGCTTTACATGCACAACGTATTCGTTATAGTTAACCGCACAAATAATTAGACGTTTTAAGGAATTCATGAATAGGCAGGTGGGAAACGTTTCGCCACTGCCGTTTGAGGTTAGCCCAAAGCTTCTCTATCGGATTCAAGTGC
>JAIRJZ010000041.1 GCA_031260355.1 Burkholderiales bacterium | reverse complement strand
CTGCCTGTCGATGCGCAACGTCGCCACCGCCTGATACGTCACCGGATCGAGCGTGATGTTATCAACCCGCCCGACGATCACGCCCGCCGCTTTGACCGGCGCCCGCGCCTTGAGTCCGCCGATGTTATCGAACGCCGCCTCCAGCCGGTACCCCGGCGCGTTGGAGGTCGTCAACAGGTTGCCCGCTTTCAGCGACAAAAACACCATCGCGCCCAGCCCGATCGCAACGAAAAGTCCTACCCAGATATCAATGGTCGTACGGCTCATAAGCCTTACACTCCGCGAAACATGAAGACAGTCAAAACAAAATCCGCCGCCAGCACCGCCAGCGACGACTCCACCACCGTCCGGGTCGTGGCGCTCGAAACCCCTTCGGCAGTCGGTTTGGTATCGTACCCTTCAAAAACGGCAATCCACGTCACGATGACGCCAAATACCACGCTCTTTATAAAACCGTTGACAATATCAATCCTGAAATCGACCGCCGCCTGCATGTTGCTCCAGTAAGCGCCGCTGTCCAGACCGATCAACTGAACGCCGACCAGATAACCGCCGAAAACCCCGGCGGCGGAAAACAACGCCGCCAGAAACGGCATTGAGATGACGCCGCCCCAGAACTTCGGCGCCACCACCCGCGCCAGCGGATCGACCGCCATCAAATCCATCGCCAGTAACTGTTCGGTCGTCTTCATCAAGCCGATTTCGGCGGTGATCGCGCTGCCGGCTCGACCGGCGAACAACAACGCCGCCACCACCGGCCCCAGTTCGCGCACCAGCGACAGCGTCACCATCGTACCCAGCGCTTCGCTGGAACCGTAACGGTTCAGGATATCGTAGCCCTGCAAGCCCAGCACCATGCCGACGAACAGCCCCGACATCAAAATGATCACCAGCGACAGCACGCCAGCAAAATAAATCTCGCGCAGCGTCAACGGCAAACGCAGAAACGCCGTCGGCGTATGCCGCAGCACCGCGATGAAGAAGCGCGACGCAAAACCCAACCGGGCGACCGCTTTGCGCGTCCCCGCCCCCAATCGTTCCAGCAGCTTAAGCAATCCACACACCACGTCAGACACCTTGCCGTCCCAGAAAATCCTCAGCGAGCGGCGGCGCTTTCACATGCAACGGCACCGGCCCGTCGTCCTCGCCGTTGACGAACTGCCTGACGAACGGATCGTCGGACGCCCGGATCGCCGCCGGTGTACCCTCGGCAATGATGCCGCCCGCCGACACGAAATACACATAATCGGCAATGTTGAACGATTGGTACATGTCATGCGTCACCAGCACCGAAGTGATTCCCAGCGCGTCATTCAACCGCCGGATCAACTGGCTGACCACACCCAGCGAAATCGGATCAAGCCCGGTGAACGGTTCATCGTACATCATCAGCAACGGGTCGAGCGCGATGGCTCGCGCCAGCGCCACCCGCCGCGCCATGCCGCCGGACAATTCGGCCGTCTCCAGATGCGCCGCGCCGCGCAAGCCAACAGCGTTGAGCTTCATCAACACCAGATCGCGGATCAGCGGCTCCGGTAAATCCGTATGTTCGCGTAACGGAAATGCCACATTGTCGAACACCGACATATCGGTAAACAGCGCGCCGAACTGAAACAGAAAGCCCATCCGCCGCCGCAGCGCGTACAGCCCCCCTTTGTTCAGATCCGCTACCGATTGACCGTTCACGACCACCTTCCCGGCGGAAGGCTTCACTTGTCCGGCCAGAAGCCGCAGAACCGTCGTCTTGCCGCAGCCCGACCCGCCCATGATCGCCACGACCTTGCCGCGCGGGATCCGCATCGAAATACCGGACAACACCGGTCGTGACGGCGTATAGCCGAACGTCACATCGGTCAGCGATGCTGCGTCATCGGGTACAGGGGAAGGCAAAGGCACCAGAAAGAATCTCAATGGAAAAGCAGATTGTAGCCGCCTCCTTCCGTCAGAGCAAACTGTCCATGTCGGCATCAGGCAACAGCGCCGACCTATCGACTGCGTTCGTCGGACACAAATGTGACGCTGATGATTGAAGCCGCCGGTGACATGAAATTGACCCTATCGAACGCCGAGGCATTGCGCGTCAAGCTGGAAAAAGCCATCGCCAGCGACTGGCAAGATAAAGACTGGAGCTGCTTCACCGACGTTGATCGCATTCCGTCTTCTTCGCGCACAGACGGAGAAATATAGGGCACAAAAACGCCTAGCGTCCGCACGAATGCGGCCAAGGCTGCTGCACGGAAGGCGCAGCGGGCTTGGCCGTTTTTGTTATTTTATCGAGACATATCCTGTTTTCTCGACCAGATATTGGCCTTGCTCGGAAGCCATCCAGTCCAGAAGTTTCGACACATTGGACTTTTCATTGTCCGCCAGCGTGATGGCAAAAAAGGAAGCTGCCAGTGGGTAGGTTTCGTTTTTGATGGTTTCCCGATCAGGATATACGCCATTGATTTTCAAAATTTTGACTTCTTCATTCTTGACCATTTCGTTGACGTAAAACCGGAAAGAAAAACCAATGGAATTGCCATAATTGGCATAATCGGCTGCTTGGGCGACGATGCCGCCCATTCCGCGAACCACATCTTCCATCGGTGGTTTTGCGATCATTTTCCCTTGCATGAAATGAACAAAAGCCGTTTGGCTGCCGCTGTTTTCATTGCGTTGGAACGGGCGGATGGCTTCGTCTTTGCCGCCGACGTTTTTCCAATTGGTGATCGCGCCGGAGTAAATGGCTTGCAGTTGCTCGATCGTCAGGTCTTCGACAGGGTTCTGTGTATTGACAAAAAACACAAAAGCCTCTTTTCCGATAGGCGTATAGCGGAAAGTGACTCCGGCTTTTTCCGCCGCCTCCAGTTGTTCTTTGGAGGGAGCGGCAACAAAGATGATGTCCACTTTTTTGTTGATCAAACTGTCGTACGCCCAGATGGTGTTGTGGCAAGCGACTTCGCTGCTGTACAGGTGGTAGGTGTTTTGGGGATAAACAGCCTGTGCAAAAGCCGAGTAAACAGGATACAGCGCAGTCGCGCCATCCAGCAAAGGCAGATCCGTTTCCAGCCTCAAGGTGGAGGCACCCTCCAAGGCAGCGGCACGTGTGTTTTCCGCATAGGGCGCATACAGCTTCAGATCCACGTTCCCTTCACGCATTCTCGTGATGCTTCTGTCGTAGGCGTTTCTGCCTTCATGAACGGCACACGATACAACCATCAAGGATAAAAAAATCAACCAAATTTTTTTCATTTTCTTGGACGCCACAAAGTGGAACAAATGCAAAAACGCGAATGCCAACAACAAAGCACCGCCGGCAATGATTAACGGAACATAAAATTTACCGGCCCCAGCAAAGGAAACAATCAGGATCGCCAAAAATCCGGCACACAGAATAACGCCGATCAGCAGAAGATAGAGAAAAATTTTGATTATTAACGATTTGGACATTCTGTTTCATTTCCTTTTTTTCGTTTCATCGTTCCCCGCACTTGGGGGGCGATGCACAATACCTATTGTCGCTTGACAAAGTGATGTATCTGTCTCGCAAGCCTCTCCGTGGCGCGGCAACCGCAAAGATGCAAAAATTTTTCAAATGACGTATCCAGCTTACCATGCTCTTCTCCGCTTGGTGTCCGGAAAAAATTATGAAAAACGCCCTTTGCCGGGGCGTTTTTCATTGTGCAGCCACCTACCATCAGGCTTTCTATTTCACAAAGACCGCTTCGCTTTCGCGCGCCGTCGGTGTTTTCGACGCCAGCGCGATACGAATCGGCTTGATCGAAGCGATAATCATCGACACCACCACCAGCATGAACAGCATGCACAGCGTGGCGTTGACGTAATCGTTGGTGATGATTTGCTGCATCTGCTCCATGGTCTTGGCCGGTGCCAGAATCCTGCCCTGGTCGGCGGCGTCGGAGAACACCCTGGCGTGGGACAAGAAGCCGATCTTCGGATTCTCGTGGAACAGCTTTTGCCAGCCCGCCGTCAGCGTCGTGATCAGCAACCAGCACATCGGCACCAATGGCACCCAGACATAACGCTCCTTCTTCATCTTGATCAGCACACTGGCGGCAAGAATCAACGCCATACCGGCCAGCATCTGGTTGGCAATACCGAACAACGGCCACAACGTGTTGATGCCGCCGAGCGGATCGACAACGCCCTGATAAAGGAAATAGCCCCAGCCGCCGACGGCGATCGTCGTCGCGAGAATGTTGCCGAGCCACGAGCCGGAACGGCCAAAACGCGGCGAAACGGTTCCGAACATGTCCTGGATCAGGAAACGACAAACGCGCGTACCGGCGTCAACCGTGGTCAGAATGAACAACGCTTCAAACAGAATGGCGAAGTGGTACCAGAAAGCCATCATCGCCGGGCCGCCCAGCACCGACGAAAAGATCTGCGCCATCCCGACCGCCAGCGTCGGCGCGCCGCCGGTTCTCGACAGAATCGTTGATTCGCCGATGCTGTTGGCGGTTTGCTGCAATATCTCCGGCGTCACCACGAAGCCCCAACTCGAAATCGTTTGCGCCGCCTCAGCCACCGTGCTGCCGATCACTGCGGACGGCGCATTCATCGCGAAATAAACGCCCGGATCCAGCACGCATGCCGCGACCATCGCCATGACGCCGACGAACGACTCCATCAGCATCGCGCCGTAACCGATGGCGCGAATGTGGCCCTCGTTTTCGACCAGTTTCGGCGTCGTTCCCGACGACACCAGCGCGTGAAAGCCGGAGATGGCGCCGCAGGCAATGGTGATGAACAGGAACGGGAAAAGGTTGCCGGCGAATACCGGACCGCTGCCGTCGATGAAGCGGGTCACCGCCGGCATCTGCAAATCGGGCGCCGCCACCATGATCCCGAGCGCCAATGCGAGGATGGTGCCGATCTTGAGGAACGTTGACAGATAATCGCGCGGCGCCAGCAACAGCCATACCGGCAGCACCGAGGCGACGAAACCGTAAATGATCAACGCCCAGGCCAGCGTCGTCCCCTTGAGATCGAAATACGCGCCATAGCTGCTCTTGGCAACGTCGTCGCCGAAGACCACGCTCAACATCAACAGCACGAAACCGATGATCGAAATCTCGGCAATCTTGCCGGGACGGATATAGCGCATGTAAATGCCCATGAAAAACGCGATCGGCAGCGTCATCGCTATCGTGAATGTTCCCCACGGGCTGCCCACCAGCGCTTTGACCACGACCAGGGCCAACACCGCCAGCAGAATGGTCACGATCATGAGAATCCCGATCATCGCAATGATGCCCGGGATCGGCCCCATTTCACTGCGGACGATTTCGCCCAGCGACCGACCATCGCGCCGCATTGAAATGAACAAGATCATGAAGTCCTGCACGGCACCGGCGATCGCCACCCCGACCAGGAGCCACAGCGTACCCGGCAGATAACCCATCTGCGCCGCCAATACCGGCCCGACCAGCGGCCCGGCGCCGGCAATCGCCGCAAAATGGTGTCCGAACAACACATATTTGTTGGTCGGCACATAATCGAGCCCGTCATTGAGTCGATACGCCGGCGTCAACCGCGAGCTGTTCAGCTCCATCACCTTGCGGGCGATGAAAAGACTGTAAAAACGGTAGGCGATCAGGTAAGTGCAGACGGCGGCGGTTATCAACCAGATGGCGCTGATCGTTTCCCCCCGGCTCAGCGCCACCACACCCAAAGAACCAGCGCCGACCACCGCGATAATGCCCCAAATCAGCCATTGCTTGAGATTGTTCACGAAACCTCTCCTTATTGATGTAAATCAAGTAATTGGTATTTCTTCAATATCCGTTACCACCTCACCCGGAATCTCCCCGACCACGACGCGCCGAATACCGTCCCGGAAGCTCTTTCAACATAGCGAACAAAAGATGGGGGCTGCTGCTGTTTCCGATTCCGACAACTCCACCGTGCTTCCCTTTGGCAACGGCTCTGTTCTCTCTTACGGTGACGCGGCTTTTGACAGCGCACTTTGTTCACGCCGGATGCGGCGAGACGCTCTTGACACAGACTGTCTTGCGGACATTCCATAACGACAAATTCTGCTCCCGGAATTTCCTCGCCGTCAATATTTTTTACAAACAAACAGACGAAAAAAAACGGCGCCCGATGATCCCGGACGCCGTTTCAAACCGACGGTATGTTTGGTTAATTTTTTGACAATCAAAGACTCAGCGATAACGTCGCCCGATATTTATCGATATCTTCGATCGGTCGGGTGGCCACTCCGCTTTCCATCGCTGCCTGCGCGACGGCCACCGGCAATTCGGAGCGCAAGCGGGTATCGAACGGCGACGGGATCAGATAGTCGGCGCTGAACAGTTGGGTCGGATTGTTGTGCGCCAACGCCGCCAGCGCATGGGCGCAAGCACGTTTCATCTCTTCGTTGATGGCGGTCGCGCCCACGTCGAGCGCACCGCGGAAGATGTACGGGAAACACAGCACATTGTTCACCTGGTTCGGATAATCCGAACGTCCGGTTGCAATCACCGCATCATCTCGTACCGTGCGCACCAACTCCGGACGAATTTCCGGCTCGGGGTTGGCAAGCGCCAGAATAATCGGTTTGGCACCCATCTTCCGAACCATCTCGACATCCATCGTCCCCGGCCCCGAAACGCCGAGGAACACGTCGGCTCCGGAAATCGCTTCGGCCAGCGTCCGGCAGGCGGTTTCCGCCGCATACCGCTGTTTGGTCGGATCAAGATTCTCACGCCCGGTGTGAATCACGCCCTTGGAATCGCAGACCAGAATGTTCTCTTTGTTAAGTCCCAGATACACCAGCAAATCCATACAGGCGATGGCTGCCGCGCCGGCGCCCGAACAGACGAAACGCACCTGCCCGATGTCTTTTTCGACGATTTTAAGCGCGTTGAGAATGGCCGCCGCCGCCACGATGGCCGTCCCATGCTGGTCGTCGTGAAACACCGGAATCTTCATCCGCCGCTTCAATTCGTCTTCGACGAAAAAGCATTCGGGCGCCTTGATGTCCTCAAGGTTGATGCCGCCGAACGTCGGCTCCAGGCTGGCGATGATATCGACCAGTTTCTGCGGGTCCGTTTCGTCGATCTCGAGATCGAACACGTTGACGCCGCCGAATTTCTTGAACAAAACGCCCTTGCCTTCCATCACCGGCTTGCTCGCCAAAGCGCCGATCTTGCCCAACCCCAACACCGCCGTGCCGTTTGAAATCACGGCGACCAGATTGCCGCGCGACGTATAAAGCATCGCATTGTCCGGCGATTCGACGATCGCCTCGCAAGCCACCGCGACTCCCGGCGTATAGGCCAGCGCCAGTTCGTGTTGCGTGGTCAGGGATTTGCTGGGGACAACTTCAATTTTTCCGGGTCTCGGTGTGCTGTGATACTGAAGCGCCTCGGCTCTCAACGCCTCGGTCTTTTGGTCCTGATTCTGAGCATCGCTCATTTGTTTCGTCTCCTTGGCGCGCGTCAGGCGCGCTGCACGATGGGGTCACGTTTTAGGGATTCCTGTTCAGGAGTTAAATCTGTAATACACAGCCAAATCTCGATACTTCGCCGACTTCGCCTTACCGTGCCCTTGCGGACGCGTCTTCTCAACTGAACATTTATGCCGTTTGCAACTTTTTGTCGCAAGGGTGCTATTTTAGCATTGCCTTCTTCATTGCTGTCCAGCCGGTAACCCCCCTGCCCCAAAGAAACGGCCGCGCTTTGTGGCGCGGCCTTCTCCGAAGCAATAGTGCTGCGGGCTTTCGCCCTCTTGTCACGCGCTTTTCTCTTTGGTCGGCGCCGCCACCGCCCCGCGTATTCCCGCCGCCGCCCGCACCTTGGCTTCGATCTCCTGCGTCATCGCCGGGTTGGTTTTCAGATAATCGCGCACATTGTCTTTGCCTTGCCCGATCTTGTCGCCGTTGTAAGCGTACCAAGCGCCTGATTTGTCGATGATTTTGTGCTTGACGCCAAGTTCGATCAGTTCGCCTTCGTGCGAAATTCCCTCGCCGTAAAGAATATCGAACACCGCTTCCTTGAACGGCGGCGCAATTTTGTTCTTGACGACCTTGACGCGGGTTTCGTTACCGATCACCTCGTCGCCCTTCTTGATCTGGCCGATGCGGCGAATGTCCAAACGCACCGATGCGTAAAACTTCAGCGCGTTACCGCCCGTCGTCGTCTCCGGGCTGCCGAACATCACGCCGATCTTCATCCGGATCTGGTTGATGAAAATCACCAGCACATTGGCCCGTTTGATATTGCCGGTCAGCTTGCGCAACGCCTGACTCATCAGCCGCGCCTGCAAACCCGGCAACTGGTCGCCCATTTCGCCTTCGATTTCGGCCTTCGGCACCAGCGCCGCCACCGAGTCGATCACGATGATATCGACGCCGCCCGAACGCACCAGCATGTCGGCGATTTCCAGCGCCTGCTCACCGGTATCCGGCTGCGACATCAGCAGTTCGCCGACGTTGACCCCGAGCTTGCCGGCATAGACCGGATCGAGCGCATTTTCCGCGTCGATGTACGCCGCCGTCCCGCCCAGTTTTTGCACCTCGGCCACCACCTGCAAACACAGGGTCGTCTTGCCCGACGCTTCCGGTCCGTACACCTCCACGACCCGACCACGCGGCAAACCGCCGGCGCCAAGCGCGATGTCCAGCCCCAGCGAACCGGTCGGAACGACCTGCAAATCGGATTGAATCTGCGACTCGCCCATTTTCATGATCGAGCCTTTGCCGAATTGTTTTTCGATCTGCTCCAAAGCTGCCGCTAACGCCTTGCCCTTTTCGTCCGCTTTGCCTTTTTCGCCCGCTTTGCCTTTTTCGTCTGCCATAGTAAAACCTGTCTGTCGGTTGAAATCCGTGAAAGTTATAATTATCGCATAAAGTATGTTCAGCCGTTTTCCGCCGGAGCCTCTTCTTCGCCGCGCAGCTTTTCGATTCCCTTGAAAGCCAGACTCATGCCGACACCGATCACCGTCGCCAGCGCCATACCTTTGAGTTCGACCGCGCCCAAATGCAACTTCGCGCCGGAGACGCCGACAATCAATACGACCGACGTCAAGATGAGATTCTGCGCCTTGCTGTAATCGACTTTGGCATCGACCAGCAGCCGTATCCCCGACGCGCCAATCACACCGAACAGCAGCAGCGATACGCCGCCCATCACCGGCACCGGAATCGCCTGAATCACCGCGGCCAGTTTTCCGGCGCACGACAGCATGATCGCCAATACCGCCGCGCCGCCGATCACCCAGGTGCTGTACACCTTCGAAATCGCCAGCACGCCGATGTTTTCGCCGTACGTCGTGTTCGGCGACGAGCCGAAAAAGCCGGACAACATTGTTGACAGCCCGTTGCCAAGCATCGAGCGGTGCAACCCCGGTTCACGCATCAAATCCTTGCCAACGATATTGGCGGTCACGATCAGATGCCCGATGTGCTCGGCGACAATCACCAGCGCCGCCGGCAGAATCGTGATAATCACGACCCATTCAAACTTCGGCGTATAAAACGTCGGCAACGCAAACCAGGATGCCGCGGCAACCGAGGTGAAATCGACTTTGCCCATGAAAAACGCCAGCGTATAACCGGCCAGCACGCCGATGAGAACCGGGATAATCGCCAGAAAATCGCGAAATACCACCGCCACCAGCACCGTCACCGCCAGTGTAAACAGCGAAATCGTCACCGCCGCCGAATCGGCCGCCATGCCCTCTTTCGGCAGCAATCCCGCCATTCCCGCAGCGATTCCCGCCAACTCAAGCCCGATGACCGCCACAATCGCCCCCATCGCCGCCGGGGGAAAAACCACCTTGATCCAGCCGATACCCACCCTGACGACGATCAGCGACACCAGACAAAACACCGCGCCTACCGCGATAAACCCGCCCAGCGCCGCTTCGTAACCGTAAACCGGAAGAATCAACAGCACCGGCGATATGAACGCAAAGCTCGACCCCAGATAAGCCGGAATCCGCCCTTTACAGATGATCAGATACAGAATTGTTCCGATACCGTTGAACAACAGCACCGTCGCCGGATTGACCCCGAACAGAATCGGCACCAGAACGGTTGCCCCGAACATCGCGAACAAGTGCTGAAAACTCAGCGGCAACATTTCCAGCAGCGGCGGCCGTTCCTCTATCCCAATGATTCGACGCGTCATGACTGTCCCTTTCTTTTTTCTCGATCACGGCATTGTATAGCCCCTTTCCGGTTCCGGGAAAACGCTTTTCGGCGGCATCCGGAGGCAAGAACAAGCCTCCCTTTACTCCAACAGCATTCTCTTCTTTCCTCCGCCATTCCTCTGGCATTCGTGGTGTTTTCGCCAACAACCTCACCCGTTTCCCTCTCAATCGCTGCGATTCCGTTTTCCGCCACCCGGCTCAGGTTCAGCGTCAAGCCGCCGCCTGCCCGCCACCGAGCAGACAGCAACGCTTTACTCTGCTGCTATAAAACCGTTATAATTCGAAGGTTTCCGACTGTTCCTGTTCTACCAAACCAATACAAAGAGGATTTTGATACATGCCTAACGTCCGCGTCCGCGACAACGAGCCTTTTGAAGCCGCCCTGCGCCGCTTCAAACGCACCATCGAAAAAACCGGCCTGCTCACCGAACTGCGTGCCCGTGAGTTCTACGAAAAGCCGACCGCCGAACGCAAACGCAAAAAAGCTGCCGCCGCCAAACGCCACCACAAGCGTCTGCGCAGCCAGCAGTTGCCGCCGAAACTTTACTGATTCCGGCGCCGCCGAATGCGGCTGCAGATTGTCCGCACCCTTGATGCGGGCAATCTTTCAAGAGGTAACCTCATGGCGTCGCCTTCCGGTTGACGCCATTTTTGCTTTGTGGTTTTTCTTTCGCCCGATTTCTGACAACAGTGCTGGAAAATTATTTTCAGATGGGTTATTTTGTCGCAGCAATGCAAAATTCGTAAACGCTTCCAGAGCCCGACGCTTCTGAAATGTCTCGCCTGGTTCATCGCGGCAAATGGTGTCCGCACTCTGCTCTGATACGCGGATACGATGCCGGCCAAACGAACCGGCGTACGAAAATGTTTTCCGTTTTTCTCCCGTTCTCTTATTCAAAAGGGGTTGATCATGAACGACATGCGTTTTGAAATTCTCGGCCAAAGCAAACTGGCGGTCGAACTCAATCCCGAACAGTGCCAGATGCTGGCTTCTCTGATCGAGTTGCACGATTATCAGGAAGGAGAAATTCTGGTTCGCGAGCGAACGGCCGACGAAAACCTGCATGTGATCGTCAAGGGTTCGCTCGGCGTGATCAAGCACGCCGGCACTCCCGAACAGATACTGCTCAATACGTTGATCCACGGCGACTTCGCCGGCGAACTGGGCTTCATGGACAATACCGAACGCTATGCGTCGCTGGTCGCCCTGGCGCCGACGCAAACGTTCACGTTGAGCCGCACCAAGCTGGAAACGTTGCTGGATAAAGAGCCACGCATTGTGTACCACGTGATGCGGGCAATTCTGCGCGTCGTCCACCAGATCCAGTACCGGCAGTCGATGCAGCAAACCGAATTGGCCAACTACCTCTACAAACAACAGGGACGGTATTGACCGTCTTCCTGTGCGGAAGTTATTTCTTTTGGTTTTATGTGCCCTTGCCGCCTGGCAAGGGCACAGCATGTGGCAAAAACACTCGCTATCTCATCGCCCCGGTATTCTCGTTCCTGAAGAACCTGTTCAACAGGAAACGAACGCAGCCTCTTTCAACAAAAATGATGCAACCATCACCCCTCTGGCAACTTTCAAAATTCGAGCCAGAGTATTAAGTCGCCGAGATTATGACGGCAAAGAAGATGGTGGCCTACTGCCTGTCGATCTTGCACTTGGATGGGGGCCGATGTCGGACAGCGCCGTCCTCGACAAAATACGTATTTCGCAAAGAAACCGTTTCTATCACTGGTCTGTCAACGAATATCCTATTCCGCACCGAGATATCGAAACACACAGCGCCAACATGCATTTGGCTCCCGCCGACGAGTCCATCGCCTCTTCAATGAGAAAAGTCCGACCGGGTCACATTATAAATATCGATGGCTATCTGGTCGGAATTGAACGTTCCAATGGCTGGAACATTCAAAGCTCTTTAACGCGTGACGATACAGGCCCTGGGGCTTGTGAAGTCATATGGGTTAAGGGCTTTTCTATTGAACCGGATTGACCATCCGGCAGCTTACAGCCGTCCCAGCGTCACCCTCGGCACACCGGCGAGATCGCGTACCGTTTCGCACTGCGTCAATCCGGCGTCGCGCAACAGCGTTCTCGTCACTTCGCCCTGATCGTAGCCGTGCTCCATCAGCAAAACACCGCCCGTTCGCAAATAATTCCATTTCTCGTTCAAAAGGACAAAAACCGCCCTCGGAAACCGTTATTCCCGCGAAAGCGGGAATAACGATGTGTTGTTATCGTTTTGAAGTAGAAATGGAATAAGCCGGCGCTTGTTGCACGATGGTTTGCAGCATCCTCACTCTTGGCTTGCCTGCTATACCGCCAGCAAGCCTGGAAAACGATCTTGATTAAAAATTTTCTCAACCCGCCTGCCACGACGCCTGTGTCGCCCGCGCCTTGCTGAAATCGAGCGCCCAGGTAGCTGCCAGCCCGAACACCGTGCTCATCATCAGATAGTAAGCAGGCACCATCGGATTGCCGGTTTCTCTCAGCAGATACGTCAGGTAAAGCGGCGCCAATCCGCCGAACAAGGCGCCGCCAAGGTTGAACGACAGCGACAAGCCGGTCGAGCGGATACGCACCGGAAAAAGTTCGGCCATCGTTGCCGGCATCGGCCCCCAGAAGAAGCTCATGCAGACCGCCAGCGAGCACTGCGTCAGAATCATCGCCGCCAGCGACGCGTTCGCCAGAAAATGCGAAAACAGCGGATACACGATCAGCCCGTAAGCGGCAATCGCGGTGAACAGCACCGGCTTGCGCCCGACCCGATCCGACCAGTATCCGGCTATCGGACACAACAGCAAGAGAATGAGGCAAGCCAGGAAGGTGCTCAACTGCACTTGCCCCAGCGTCAACCCCAGTTGCTTGACGCCGAAAATCGGCAGATAAATGATCACCACGTACGAGGCCGCCGCGCCCACAACGATCAGGCCGAAGCCGCACATGATCTCTTTCGGGAAACGGCTCAGCACTTCAGCCAACGGTGAACGCAGTTGCTTCGGCTGCATTTTCAGCGCCTCGATGAATTCCGGCGATTCACCGACGCGCTGGCGAATGTAGAAACCGACCGGGCCGAGCACCATGCCGAAGATAAACGGCACTCGCCAGCCCCAGCTTTCCAGTGCTTCCGGCGACAATCCCTGCGTCAGCAAAAACGCCGACAGCGAACCGAGGCTGAACGCCAGCCCCTGCGACGACATCTGCCAACTGCCGTACAAACCGCGCCGATGTTTCGGCGCGAATTCAACCAACATCGACACCGCGCTGGGAAATTCGCCGCCCATCGAAAAGCCTTGAAGCAACCGCGCCAACACGACCAGTATCGGCGCCGCGATGCCGATGGCCGCATACGACGGCACCAGACCGATCATGCCGGTACCGAGCGCCATCAGCAACACCGTCAGGCTCAGCGCTTTTCTACGCCCGGCAATATCGGTGTACATTCCGAGCAACACCCCGCCGACCGGTCGCAACACGAACGCCGCGCCAAACACGGCAACCGTCGCCATGATCGAATTGATGTCGTTGACGGCCGGAAAAAACACCTTCGCGATAACCACCGCGAACATGCCGTAGATGGCGAAATCGAAAAATTCGAGCGTATTACCAAGCACCGCCGCGATGACGGCGCGGCGGCGAATGGTAGGCGTTACGGAAGAAGCTGCATCGGTTGGGGCTGACATACTGCTCCGTTGATAGAGTCACCTATAAAGCTGTCGGACAGGAAAGCAAAACGCCGGTTCAACCGCTTTGCTTTTTCACCACCGCCGTGGCTGTCGCAATCAGTCCGGCCATGTCGCCCAGGTTGGACGGCACGATCAACGTATTGCCGGTCTTGGCCAGACTGCTGAACGCTTCGATATACTGTCCAGCCACTTGCAAATTCAACGCCTGCAAACCGCCATCGGCGTTACTCGCCGCGCCGATCTGACGCAATGCCGTCGCAGTGGCTTCCGCTTTGGCGAGAATCGCCGCCGCATCACCTTGCGCGCGGTTGATCGCCGCTTGTTTGTCGCCTTCCGATTGGGCGATCTTTGCTTCCCGGTCGCCCATTGCCAAGTTGATTTGCTCCTGCTTCTTGCCTTCGGAAGTCGCGATGACCGCCCGCTTCTCGCGCTCGGCAGTGATTTGCTGCTGCATCGCCCGCAGGATTTCCTTCGGCGGCGTCAAATCCTTGATCTCGTAACGCAGCACCTTGACGCCCCAGCTTGCCGCCGCTTCGTCGAGCGCGTTGACCACCGTGGCATTGATCTGATCGCGCTCTTCAAACGTCCGGTCAAGCTCCATCCGGCCGATGACCGAACGCAGTGTCGTTTGCGCCAGTTGCGAGATCGCAATCACATAATTCGACGAACCATATGAGGCCAGCTTGGCATCGGTCACCTGAAAGTACAGAATGCCGTCCACCTGCAACTGCGTGTTGTCGCGTGTGATACAAACCTGCGATGGCACGTCGAGCGGAATCTCGCGCAAATCGTGGCGAAAGGCAACGCGCTCGATAAACGGAATCAGGACATTCAATCCGGGCTGTTTCACTTCGTAAAAGCGGCCAAGCCGTTCGACAACAAACGCCCGTTGCTGCGGAACGATCAGAACCGACTTGGCGATCATGATCACCGCCAATATGATAAACGCCCACAGAACAATCTCAAAAACATTCAAGGTCGGAACATCCATTGCAAACTCCTCCGTAATAAACGTATTGAAAAAAACGTGATAAAAAAATCAGCGCGGTGTGCTTAACGGGTTTTCACCCAGCACCAGCACCGACCCGCGGACTTCGACAATGACCATGCTGTCGCGCCGCGGCGTTTCCGGCGTCGCCGCAATAGCATCCCACCGCGAACCGCGATAGGAAACCCGCGCCGAACCGTCGTCGTTCCAGACCAGCACCTGTACCCGCTGGCCGACATCGAACGCCATTTGCTGCGGCGGTTTACCGCCGGCTTTGTGATGCCAGTAATACGCTGCCAGACAGCCGACCACGCCGGTGACGCTCACGGCACACAACTGCCAGGCGAAACTTCCCCCCAGCCAACCGACCACGCCGCCGCTGACCGCCGCTACCGCCAGCGCCAGTAGATAAAACGTCCCGGTCAGCATCTCGACACCGGCCAGCACCAGCGCCAATACCCACCAGATCCACCCCAGCATACGCACCCTCCTTTACGACAGGCTTTTACCGCCACAATAAGGCAGCATCATAGCAGTTTTACCCGCTGCCGGTGGCGGCATCATCCGGCGTCTTGCAGATTTTTCGGCAACGGAAATGAGACCTTTTCGACGACGCCCTCGCACTCATGCGCTTCATCGGCGCCCAGCGTCCGCAGACGCGCCACGACCTCACGCACCAGCGTTTCCGGCGCCGAGGCGCCGGCAGTGACGCCGATGCAGCGTTTGCCGGCCAGCCATTCCGGCGACAGCTCTGCCGCGCTGTCTATCCGGTAGGAGGCGATGCCGCGCCGCTCTGCCACCTCGCGCAATCGGTTTGAGTTGGAACTGTTGCGGCTGCCGACAACGATCAGCATATCGACTTCTCCGGCCAGCGCCCGAACTGCGTTCTGGCGGTTCTGGGTGGCATAACAAATATCTTCTTTCTTCGGCGCGAGGATTTTGGGGAAACACCGGGTCAGCGCTTCGATGATTTGCGCCGCGTCGTCCTGCGACAACGTCGTTTGCGTCACATAACCAAGGCGATCCGGATTCCGCACTTGCAAGCGCCCGACATCGGCAACCGTTTCCACCAGATGAATCAAACCGTCGCCGATCAACTGCCCCATCGTGCCTTCGACTTCCGGATGTCCGGCGTGACCGATCATCACAATCTCGATACCGGCTTGCGCCATCCGGTCAACTTCGATGTGCACCTTGGTCACCAGCGGACAGGTCGCATCGAACACCGTCAACCCGCGCTGCGCCGCTTCCTCGTAAACCCGTTTCGGCGTGCCGTGCGCGCTGAAAATCACCGTCGCCCTGTCGGGCACCGCTTCCAGCGACTCGACGAAAATCACACCCTGCGTTTTCAGCCGTTCGACCACGAAGGTGTTGTGCACGACTTCGTGGCGCACATAAATCGGCGCGCCGAAACGCTTCAACACCTCTTCGACGATGGTGATCGCGCGGTCAACACCAGCGCAAAATCCACGGGGATTGGCCAGCAGGATTTTCATCGGGCTTTTCTCGAGAAGCCCTCCCCTTCAAGGGGAGGGTTAGGGTGGGGATGGGGTTGCCGTAAGCAAGCTGCGCACACCCTCTCCCCCGCCCCTCTCCCGCAAGCAG
>JAIRJZ010000086.1 GCA_031260355.1 Burkholderiales bacterium | reverse complement strand
TTTGTTTCTTGAAACGTTTCACTGGCGTTACATCGAAGGCAGAGAAGCATCACAAACCGGCGCTGGTCAACCTCGTTGAGCATTTGCACCTTTGGGTCTGTGGCAAACTCTGCGTACATTCGAAACCACTGGTTAGCCATCTCGCTTTTCCTTGCGTCCGCAAAAAAAGGTGCGCTGGCAGGACTGGCGGAAAATTTCAGCCTTTTCGGGTGCTACCCTAGCCTCGCGCATGATCGTCAACCTACAGCCGCTTTAAGATGGCCGAAGTAGGAGCGCCGCGTCTTACGGCTCGGCCTCAAGCCTTGCGTTGCCAGACGGCGCGCCAGCCTCTTGGCGGCGTGGAAATGGTCGCGTTTGGTCATTTCGCTTCCCGCGTCAGCGTGTACCGTGCCAGCCGCCTATCGACGCCGCCGACCTTTACATCTGCCATGCGCATATCGATCTTGTGACCGACTGCGCGAAGCTTGAAAATCGCAGACGGCAGCCGTGTGATGCCGTACTTTGAGAAAGCTTCGACCTGCGTAATTGACCGCTTACGAAGGTGTTCGAGGATTTGTTGCTGCTGCGTTTTGCTCATTTCCTTACCCTTTCATCAAGAAAAGAAGAAACACGCGGGGCGGCTTCTACGGTCTTTCCTCAACCGCCCCGCGCCGGCTGGTGCTGTTGGTTTCGCAACATGAAGACATTCACCGCTGCACCACCCAGCCGATAAAAAAAGCCAAACTGAAAGAAGGCTTAAAACAAACCGCGTAGCAAAAAGAGCTAGCAGAAGTTCTTTTGAGATCAACGCAGGTTATCTTTGGCGAGAGATTGATAAAGCGCTCGACGATTTTTGCCGCTCTCGGCGAACGGTCGGAAAACCTTTTGAACAGCTTTGCCGCCTCCACGTACTCTGAAACATCGGCAACCATGTTGATCGTGACGTTGGTTGTGTTCATTTTTGACACTCCTTGAGCAATTTGCCGATCATCGGCAGCATTTGAGAAAGTTGATTGATAGCCGACGACCGGCGCGCCTCATCGCTTCGCAGATACTTCTCTGCGAGCCAGAAAATTGGCGTAAAGTCACCTGTAGCCGTCAAGATGGCCTCAAGATCATCGACGCGCAGCGGGCGCGGCTCCGAGCCGTCAGGGTTCAACCGTTTGGTCAGTTCAGACGGCGACATGTCCAGATCGGCGGCAACGGACGACAGACCGCGATGGCAGCCGTACACAGAGGCGGAAACACACTCCCGCAGCGACCGGTGCCGTAGTGTCAGCCCAGGAGTGAAGTCAAGCGTCAGTTGGGTGGATTCAGCGACCATCGGAAACTCCCGGAAAAAGGTTTTTCACGTGCTTTCACATGGTTGTCGAAAAAAATATCGGAAACGGGCGGCGCCCCTTCCGTTGGTAGAATGGAAGCGCCAACCACCAAACAACCGTCAGAAGGAGTGCCATTCATGGAATACGCCCACCGTAAGTCTTTACGGCCTTTTCGCCCCACCACCGAAGGAGCCGCTCCATCCCGGGAATCCAACAAAAGTTTTCCCATAGACAAAAGCGGAAAACTGCCCAATATCTGGCGGAGCCATATAGCCGAATAGCGAGAATCTGCACAGCCGCCCACGCGCCAAGCACACCAACAACGATGCAACTGACAGCATAGAGAGTGAAATGGAAAACATCTTTAGCAGTCCACTCTTTACTCACGGCGTCACGCTTATCACAGGGCTGGCGCTCGGTTACACAGGCGCTTACATTCAGCACCGGTACGCCCTCAGGCTTGAGCGACGGCGTGAGCACAACGTCGCCGCCGACGAGTTCAGAAAGACCCTTTTGTGTGAGAAAAGGGGAACGCTCATATCCGATCTTGTTTGCGATCATCAAATCATCCGTCTTCGCTACGTCCAGCGAAGGAATGACTTGGGACGCTTCGACGCCGCCGTTGATCGTTATAAAGAAGCAAAACGCAACGTGCCTTACGGGGCGTCCGGCAAGCATGAAGAGCTTCGCGCCTCCATTGATGCGCTTCTGGTCTTTGCCGAGCGGCAGGAATGACATCACGCCACCTCTTTCTGGCCGCGCAAATGTCCGTAAATTGTGTCAAAAGAAATTTGAACGCCGTTTTTATTGCCAACGGATACGATTCGTCGCGCAACCGGCGGAGACGGCTCATGGCGCTCGCTTTCGTAGTGGCCGACATTGGCCTGCGTTACGCCTATCTCTGCGGCCAGCTTGGCCTGCGACCACCCTAGCCGCTTACGCATGTCTTTAATACTGTTAGCGATCATAGATTAATAATAGCTCAACTATTTACAATAGTCAATAGCCCCGCTAGTCAGCATCTTTTAATAGTTTGGCTTATAATTTTTTATGGCAAAAAACATCAAAACACCGGCTCCGGCCACCATTGCCGAGGAAGCAAAAGCTCTTCGAGAACTGTTCACGACTGGAACCGATCTGTCGCAAGCCGCTTTCGGCAAAGCATTTGACATAGGCACTCAAGGGATGGTCTGGCAGTATCTACATGCCGACACCGCGCTGAACCTTGAGGCAGCTCTGAAATTTGCGCGAGGTCTTAAATGTTCTGTTGCGGACTTTAGCCCACGCCTCGCGGAAATATTGGCTTACGAAAACTCAACCGTTGGCAACCCAATACCGATCACGCGAACAGGGCGAATACCGGTTACTGGCAGAGCTATGGGCGGGGAAGACGGAATTATCAATATTGACGATTACCCGCCCGGCTTTGGCAGTGGGTACATCAGCCTCTACAGCCCCGATCAGAACGCCTACGCCGTCAGGGTTGAGGGCGACAGCATGGCGCCGCGAATGCGAAGCGGTGACTTCGTTGTTGTTGAGCCAAACCATGACGCCCTACCCGGCGACGAGGCCGTTGTAACGTTCACTGACGGAAGCAGCGTCGTCAAGATGATTCTCTGGATGCGCGACGGTGACGTGTCGCTTGGTTCGATCAATAATAACGTCGCGCCAATCACTAGGCCACACACCGAGATCGTCAACATGCACCGCGTCGCGGCCATCTTGCCGCGTGGCACATCGCTATTTTCAAAGGAGTAGCTAACGATGAGAGCCGCCACTTTCGTTCTGTTAATATTTTTCTCTATCACGGCAAGCGCCACAATTTACAAGTGCCCGACGGCAAGCGGGAAGGTAGAGTACAGCAGCAAGCCGTGTGCCGATGGTGAAACGGTAAACATCCGCCCAAGTGCAACGATAATGAGTCAGGAAACAATGCGTGATCAGCCCGGCGGAGGTCAAATTCATGTTGGCATGACGCCTTCGCAGGTGCGCTCAATATGGGGCGCCCCAAGGGCTGTTAACGCAACCACTGACAAAAGCGGCCTATCAGAACAATGGGTTTACGACAGGAACGGAAGAACCCATTACGTCTATATCAGGGACGACAAAGTGTCTTCAATGTCGAGCCATGAAGAAATCGGAAGCGGGAGCAGATCAACAGAGCCGCCCTCCACTGCGCCCGCTTACAAACCGACTCCGACGCGCAGAGAAATTGAGGAGCAAGAGCGCGAGGACAAATCAGGCAACCGTCGGTTCATCAGCCAAGGGATGACGCAAACCAGGGTGCGCAGTGATATTGGTGAGCCTGAAAACAAAAGCTACCGCACAGGCATTGAATGCTGGAACTACTTGCCTGCCCATAATGATCGTCAAGCACACACTTCAATCTGCTTTGATGGGCACGGTAAAGTTCTCACTGTTGACCGCACAATCGAAAGATAAGCTGCAGGATGAGGCCAGAGAGGCCAAGCGCGGGCTGTGGGCGGGAGAGCCGGTCAGGCCGTGGGAATTCAGGAAAAACAGAAAGGAAAAACGATGAAAAAACTTTACTACTGGATCGTTCCC
>JAIRJZ010000046.1 GCA_031260355.1 Burkholderiales bacterium | reverse complement strand
TGCCAGATTTAACAGGAAAAGTAAAAGATACAGTAAAAGCTTTGAGGCATTGAACGATACGTTGCTATTGTTCTTTCATCGTAAACAGTACAATATCAATATAAAGTGAACAATCTACGCAAGCAGGGGAGGGAATGTGGCTCCTTCCCCCGCGCGCGGAGGAAGAGCCTGCCCTCGCGAAGGCGGGGGTTGGGATGGGGGCGCCGCATCAAAAAGAGTACGCAACTGAATCGAAAACGCTCCAAGAAAGCGCTGAAAATGAATATGCGCCTGTCCGTCATCCTGCGCGTAGTCGCAGGATCCATGCGGCGTCTGGATTCTGCGACGGCGCTTCGCTTCGCGCAGAATGACGGGGAGGGTTGTTCAGAGTTTACCTAACCGTAAAGTGAACTAACCCGTTTTTTTCGCTTTGTCGGAAACGTGTTTGACGAAAAGCGAGCGTAGCCACTGGATCGCCGGATCGTGGTGGACGCGGTGGTGCCAAATCAGACGGGCAAAGTAAGTTCTGGAAGGAACCGGGTAGGGAAGCACGACCAGCGGCGCGATTTCGGCAAAATGTTCCGCCGTTTTCCGGGGGAGCGTCAACACAAAGTCGGTTTGAGCCAACACCAGCGGCGCTGCCAGAAAATAGGGCACCCACATCGCGGTTTCCTGAGCAGGTGGAACGAGAAAAGCCTCTTTATCGAGCGGGTACGCGGGTCTGCCGCCCTGGACGGAAATCTGCATGCGCCGATAACGGTTGATTTCTTCAAGAGGCGGCGTTTGACCCTTTTCGGCATAAGATGCCAAAGGGTGGTCTTTATGCACGACGCAGGCGTAGGACGTCTCGAAGAGAAGGGTTTCGTGAAAATCGGGCGGAAGCGGTTGAACCGGATAAATGGCGACATCCATCCGGCCGTCTTTGAGGCAAGCATGCAAATTGTCGTCAATCGGAATAATGTCCAGTTGTGCGCGCGGCGCCTGTAAAAAAAGGTCACGCAGGATGTGCGAAAGAATAGAAAAAACGCCGTTGTCAACGGCACCGACCCGGAAAACGCGGACGATCGATGCCGGATCGAATTTTTCCGGCGTGGTCAGTTGATCGATGGCGGCCAGAGTGGCCAATACCTGCGGAAACAAGGTCTCGGCTCTTGGTGTTGCCAGCATTCCGTAGCCGGATTTGATAAAGAGATTGTCGTTGAAAACGGCGCGCAGCTTGGTCAGTGCCCGGCTGGCGGCGGCTTGGCTCATCCCCAAACGGCCGGCGCTCAGCGTCAGGGAATGGGTTTCAAGCAGCGCTTTGAATAAAAGCAGCAGTTCGGTGTCGATGGGGATGTTTTTCATTTTGTGAATAATTGTTATCCTGGGGAGGGTGTTTATCTTGTCGCAATACCCTATTACAATCGTCTCAGAGCTTGTGTACAGGGTACGACTGTTGTTTTCGTCCGGCGTTCGCGTTATTTTGAGCAAGGCGTGACAGGTTAGCGGAGAATGTGTATATCAGCTATAGTTGAAAAAGGTTTTGCCCCAAGGAGGCATTTAAGCCTTTGAGGGCAGTTACGATCCCGAGTGAAAGAGAGATTCCTCGGAAAAGGAGATGTCCATGCAATCCAGTTTTATGAAAAATTTTCTGAAAAGCCTTTTGAGCGTTTCTTTTATTGCGATGGCTTTTTCGGCTTCGGCTTTTACCGAGGGCGTTGATTATGTCACCCTGGAAAAGCCGATACCGAATGCGGACAAGACGCTGATCAAGGTGTTCAGCTACGACTGCCCGTTCTGCTACAAGTACGACAAAAGGGTCACCGGGCCGGTCGTGCAGAAGCTTGAGGGCGTCGTTCAGTTCAAGCCGTACCATCTCGAAACAAAGGGAAAATACGGGTTGCCGGCCAGCCGTCTCTTTGCCGTGCTGGTTCTCAAGGACCAAGCCAACGGGGTTCCGTTGATTGATGAGGACAAGTCGCTCTTCAAAAAGGCGAAGATGGCGTATTACGCGGCGTATCACGACAAGAAGGAGCGCTGGGATGGCGGTGAAAACGATTTCCTGAAAACCGGGCTTGACGCGGTCGGTATGAGTCGCGCCGACTACGATGCGGCGATCAAAGACCCCAGGGTCGAAGCTTTGGCTCAAGAATGGAAAGCCGGTTACGATGCCGCCAAAGTTCAAGGTGTTCCGGCTTACGTCGTCAACGGCAAGTATCTGATTTACACCAAGAACATCCGCTCGGAAGGCGGCTTGGTGGACTTGATCAAAGAACTGGCCGGCAAGTAAGAGGCAACAGATGATGTTCAAAGAAAGTTGGAAAGAACTGTGTTCGTCGCCGGTTGACACACTTTTCAAGTGGCAGAACCAGCGGTTCTTGTGGGTTCTGATGGCGGTGGCGATGGGCGGGTTGGTGCTTCTTGCTCATTCGTTCTTTCAGATTTACCTTTACATGGCGCCGTGCGAGCAGTGCGTGTACATCCGCTTCGCGATGCTGGTGATGGTGGCGGGCGGTCTGATCGCCGCGATCAATCCGAAAAATATCGTGTTGAAGTTGATCGGATGCGTCGCGGCTTTTTACGGCGCGATCACCGGCATCATGTATTCGATCAAGCTCAACAAGATTCATCATGCGGTGCATGACCCGGAAGGACTTTTCGGGGTGCAAGGCTGTTCGACGGAGCCTCATTTCCCGTTTAATCTGCCGTTGGCGCGATGGTCGGCGGAGTGGTTCAAGCCGACAGGCGACTGTGGCTACGACGCTCCTGTCGTTCCGGACGGCACGACGCTGGACAGTGTTCAGCAGTGGTTCATCAATATGTACACGGCGTCGGAAGGCTGGTATTTGATACCTTCGCTGAAATTCATGAACATGGCGCAGTCGTGTCTGCTGGCGTTCGTCGTGGTCTTGGCGGTACTGGTGATCATGGTCGTCGTTTGGGGCATGAAAGCGGCGCAAACGAATCCCCTATTGCGTAAGTAAGCGCAAAGAAATATAAAAAAAGAGGTTCCAAAGGGGGTGTTCCCTGTTGCGGTAAGCAACAGGGAATTTTTTTGCGTGACAAAAACGCTTTGGCTAGAGCCTATCTCAAAAGGTATCAGGATAGCGATATCAAGAAATTGTCATTCTGGCGAAAGCCAGAATCCAGAAGAGAAAATCTGGATTCCCGCTTGCGCGGGAATGACGGAGCAGCCAGATAAACGCTTGTCGCGGTTCAATAATTTTGAGATAAGCCCTGTTGTTCCTGGGAAACGTTTGCAGCAGGGTCACTCCCACTGCAACCGGATCAGTTTCCACTGCTTGTCAAGCAGCCGCCATTCGAGCTTGGCCCGGTAATGCCGGGCGCTGTCGGGGATCAGTCCCTCGGCGCCGGTCAGCGCGATCTCGGCGTCGGTGAAGGCGCGGCTCGCTATCTGTGGATCGATCCGGTTGTTTTGCGTCAGCGCGATGATCCGAATGTTTTTGTATCGCAGAAACATCAGCGTCATCATTTGCTTTGCCCATTCGCGATCGTCTTCCGGCCGCTGCGCCGAAAAATCGGGATGGAGCAGCGCCATCACAGCACTGGCATCCTTGTTCTCCAGCGCCGCTTGCAGATTTTTTGCGGCGGCCTCCAGCGCGGCTTGCGGGTCGGAGCGTCCGCAGGCGACGAGCAGGATGACGCACAACAGGATGAGTCGTTTCAAGTTCAGAGTAAGAGTCATGGCAAATACCTGAGAAAGCAGGGAACGTAAGAAGGTTCTCGCCGTATCATAAACGGTCAGAGAGGAAGCGCCAACCCGAGGTGCACTATCCGCGGCGCTCAGGGGGAAGGCCGGGAAGGGGTTTCCTGGCTACAAGCAACCCATCCCCACCCGAACCCTCCCCCCCGATCAGAATCTCCTCGAGGGCAGGCTCTTGAAGGGGAGGCTTTGTCAGCGCTTGATTTTCTTCCGGAGCGGTTGAAGGAAGTAGCAAAAAGGTGCCCGGGGAGTATCGAAAAAAGAACCATATGACCCAAGGGTTGACAGGGGGGAGAATAAAAGCCATCTTATGACCTCACGCTTTTTTGTTTCTCGTTCAGCGCATGTCTTCTCCTTTGCGTATCGGTATCGATATTGGTTCTACCACCGTCAAGATCGTCGCTGTCGATCACGAGCAGCGACTTCTCTACAAGACGTATGCCAGGCATTTCTCCGAAGTTCGCCGGACGGTGGCTGACAATATGGCGCAATTGCGCCAGAGCGGTTTGTTTTCCGACGAGACGCCGGCAACGCTGGTGATTACCGGTTCCGGTGGCCTCAGCGTCGCGGAAATTGCCGGTTTTCCGTTCGTACAGGAGGTGATTGCTTGCGCCAAGGCGGTCGAAACGCTGGTGCCTGAAACCGATGTCGCGATTGAGCTGGGCGGCGAGGATGCCAAAATCACGTTTTTTACCGGCGGCATCGAGCAGCGGATGAACGGGACTTGCGCCGGCGGCACGGGCGCCTTCATCGACCAGATGGCGACCTTGCTGCGTACCGACGCCGTCGGCCTTGACGGGTTGGCGAAGGGAGCGAAGAACATTTACCCGATTGCGGCGCGTTGCGGCGTATTTGCGAAAACCGATGTGCAGCCGTTGCTGAACGAAGGGGTGGCGCGCGAGGACATTGCCTTGTCGATTTTTCAGGCAGTGGCGCATCAAACCATCAGCGGCCTCGCTTGCGGACGCAAGATCAGAGGGAAAGTGGCGTTTCTCGGCGGGCCGTTGAATTTCCTGCCCGAACTGAAAAAGCGTTTCATCGAGACGTTGCAGTTGAGCGCCGACGACGTGGTGTTGACGGATAACAGCGAATTGTTTGTGGCGTTGGGGGCGGCGCTGCATGGCAAGCCGAAAGAAGCAAAACCGTTTTCGAAAATCGCCGAAGCCTTCGGGAAATTGCAAAACAGTGGTTTTCATGAAATCGCGACGCTGCGCCCGTTCTTCGCCGATGCCGAAGCGCAGCAGGCGTTCGAGGCGCGGCACCGCGAAGCGAAGGTCAAGCGCGCCGAGTTGGCCGACCACCGCGGGCCGGTGTTTCTGGGGATCGATGGCGGCTCGACGACGACCAAAGCCGTATTGATCAACGAAGACAATGAGCTGTTGTACACCTACTACGGCAGCAACGAGGGCGACCCGCTGCGTATCGTGGCGACGGTTCTCGATGAAATCTATGCGGCGTTGCCGGAGGGAGCGGTCATTGCGGCGTCGGCGGTGACGGGTTACGGCGAGGCGTTGATCCGTGAGGCGTACAAGATCGACTTTTCCGAAGTCGAAACGATCGCCCATTACAAAGCGGCCAATCATTTTTTGCCAGGTGTCGATTTCGTTCTCGACATCGGCGGTCAGGACATGAAGAGCCTGCGCATCAAAAACGGCGTGATCGACAATATTTTGTTGAACGAAGCGTGTTCGTCGGGGTGCGGTTCGTTCATCGAGACGTTTGCGCAGTCGGTGCAAATGCCGGTCGATACTTTTGCCAAAGCGGCGCTGGAATCGGGGGCGCCGGCCGACCTGGGATCGCGCTGCACGGTGTTCATGAATTCGAGCGTCAAACAGGCGCAGAAAGAAGGCGCTTCGGTCGCGGACATTTCCGCCGGATTGTCGTATGCGGTGATCAAAAACGCGTTGATCAAGGTGATGAGGGTGCGCGACCCGCATGAACTCGGTGAGAAAATCGTCGTTCAGGGCGGGACGTTTTACAACGATTCGGTATTGCGCGCTTTTGAAATGATTTCGGGGCGGGAAGCAGTCAGACCCGATATTGCCGGTCTGATGGGCGCATTCGGTTCGGCGCTGGTTGCCAAAGAGCGCTGGCAAGGCATCGAGCCGTCGGCGATGCTGGACCCGGAGGCGCTGCAACGGTTTTCGGTGAAGCATTCGATGGCACGTTGCGGTCATTGCACCAATAACTGCGCGATGACCGTCAACCGTTTTTCCGATGGCCGCAAGTTCATTTCCGGCAACCGCTGCGAACGCGGTCTCGGCAAAAAGAAGGAAGGCAGCGAACTGCCCGATTTGTATGCCTACAAGTACGAGCGCGTGTTCGATTATGAGCCGCTGGAAGAAGGATCGCGCGGCACGATCGGAATTCCGCGCGTTCTCAATTTCTTTGAAAACTATCCGTTGTGGTTTACGTTTCTGACCGCGCTGGGCTATCGCGTTGTCTTGTCGCCGCCGTCGTCGAAAGCGGTGCTGGAGCAGGGACTCGACACACTGCCGTCTGATTCGATCTGTTATCCGGCCAAGCTGGCGAACGGACACATCGTCGATCTGATACAACAGGGAATCAAAACGATTTGTTATCCGTGCGTGCCTTATGAGCAAAAAGAGTTCGACGACAGCGATAACCATTTCAATTGCCCGATCGTCACGTCTTATCCCGAGCTGATCCGCAACAACATCGATTTGCTCAAGGAAAGCAACGTAACGTTAATCCAACCGTTTTTGTCGTTGGCGGACAAAGAGAAACTCGTCAAACGGTTGGTCTCGGAGTTTTCTCCGTTGGGGATCAAGGCAGCGGAAGTGCGCCGTGCGCTTGACGCTGGCTGGGAGGAACAGCAGCGCTTCAAACAGGATATCCAGCGCAAGGGCGAGGAGGTTCTGGCTTGGTTGGCGGAAACGGGAACCCGCGGCATCGTTCTGGCCGGGCGGCCATACCACGTCGATCCCGAAATCCATCACGGCATTCCCCAGATCATCACGGCGCTGGGGATGGCGGTGCTCACCGAAGATTCGGTAGCGCATCTCGGCAAACTCGAAGAACCGCTGCGCGTCGTTGACCAGTGGATGTATCATGCGCGGCTGTACCGCGCTGCGGCGCTGGCGGCGGTGCGACAGGAGCTTGAGGTCATCCATTTGAATTCATTCGGTTGCGGACTGGATTCGATTACGACCGATCAGGTTCAGGAAATTCTCGAAGCCCGCGGCAGGATTTATACGACGATCAAAATCGACGAGGGTAACAACCTCGGCGCGGCGCGAATTCGTATCCGCTCACTGAAAGCGGCGCTGGAAGAGCGCAAAGGGCACACGTCCCAAACGATTCATTTTCATCCGCCCAAATACCGGCACCGGCCTTTCACCAAAGCCATGCGCGAGACGCACACCATCATTGCGCCGCAGATGTCGCCGATTCATTTTCAGTTTTTCGAGCCGACATTCAAAGCGGCCGGCTACAAGCTGAAGATTCTCGAAGAGGTCAGCCCGGCGGCGGTTGACGAGGGCCTGCGCTATGTCAACAATGATGCGTGCTATCCATCGATCATCGTGACCGGGCAGCTTGTCGAGGCGCTGAAGTCCGGCGAATACGATCCCGAGACGACGGCAGTGCTGATTTCGCAGACGGGCGGCGGTTGCCGCGCGACCAATTACATCAGCTATTTGCGAAAAGCGGTGCACGACGCGGGCTTTCCCGATGTGCCGGTGTTGTCGCTCAACGCGATCGGAATGGAGAAGAACGAGGGCTTCAAACTGACATTGCCGTTGCTCAACCGGTTGATGATGAGCGTCGTCTATGGCGATCTGCTGATGCAAACCGTATTTCGTACACGGCCGTACGAGAAAGTGCTGGGTTCGGCGGAAGTGCTGTACCGGCAGTGGGTGGCGCGCTGCCAGGAAGCGGTTTTCCAGGGAGACTTTGCCACGTTCAAAAAGAACGTTTACGGCATCGTTCACGATTTTGATCGTCTCGAAATAGTTGAACAACGCAAACCGCGTGTTGGGCTGGTCGGTGAAATTCTGGTGAAGTTCCATCCGATGGCCAACAACGATCTGGTGAAGATCATTGAAAAAGAAGGCGGCGAAGCCGTTATGCCGGGATTGATGGATTTCTTTTTGTATTGCGCTTACGACTACGATTTCAACTACCGGTTTCTGTCGAAGGGCAAACTGGCGGCGCTTGCCGGCAGTGCTGTAATCAAAGCGATGGAGTTTTACCGGCGCGACATGCGCAAAGCGCTGGCGCAAAGCCGCCGCTTCGAGCCGCCGCACAGCATCGACGAACTGGCATTCGGTGCCGCGCCGATTCTGTCACGCGGCAACCAAACCGGCGAAGGCTGGTTCCTGACTGCCGAGATGGTGTCGCTGATCGAACAGGGCGCAGCCAACATTGTCTGTGTGCAGCCGTTCGCCTGCCTGCCCAACCACATTACCGGAAAAGGCGTGATCAAGGCGCTGAAAGAACGCTACCCGCACGCCAATATCACCGCGATCGACTACGACCCCGGCGCGTCGGAAGTCAATCAGTTGAACCGGATCAAACTGATGCTGTCGGTGGCGTTCCGCAACATGGAGAAAGAAGCGGCGTCCGAGGAAGTAACGGCCGAAAAAGCAATCGCGTAATCGCGCCGGCTTTTTTCTTGGTGTCGGTTCGTGTCCGGTACCCACTGCCTACGGCGGTGGTGAGAAAAAGTTGAGTTTGCCTAAGAACGATTCCGAAAATTGAACGGAACCGGCATTTTTCGGCCAAGCGCAGCCTGCCTTGATGCATTCAGTATGGGCTATCTCGTAAAACCTGAGGCGCCTCTCCCAATGCTCTCCTCGCCTTTGAGGAAAAAGCATCGGCATTTCAGAAAAGTTTGTCGTCAAAAAGAGTCCTAAGGAACCTCTGAAAAACCCTTCTTGTCATCCTGCGACTTCGCGCAGGATGACAAGCGGGGGATAGCAGGGTTGTTCAGAGCGTCCCTAGAGCGGTTTTGGTTCAAATGCTTACACTTTTTCCCTCCCCCCTTGAGGGGGAGGGTGCCCCGAAGGGGCGGGAGAGGGGGAGAGAAAACTTCACCCCTCTCCCCCAGCCCCTCTCCCTCAAGGGGAGAGGGGGGCGAAGTGCTGCTCACCATCGCAGGGAGTAATCGCTTATAGTTAACCGCACAAATAATTAGACGTTTTAAGGAATTCATGAATAGGCAGGTGGGAAACGTTTCGCCACTGCCGTTTGAGGTTAGCCCAAAGCTTCTCTATCGGATTCAAGTG
>JAIRJZ010000043.1 GCA_031260355.1 Burkholderiales bacterium | reverse complement strand
TGCCAGATTTAACAGGAAAAGTAAAAGATACAGTAAAAGCTTTGAGGCATTGAACGATACGTTGCTATTGTTCTTTCATCGTAAACAGTACAATATCAATATAAAGTGAACAATCTACGGGGGAGAGGGGGTAAACGTTCGCCCTTCCCCTTCCCCCGCCATTGCCCCCTTTTCAAAGGGGGTGGCCGCCGAAGGCGGACGGGGGTTTGTATCGGGGCACCCTCCCCCGCCAGCGGGAAGAGTAGTGTGACTTTGAATCAACGCCGCACCGATCGGCGCTGCCCAGGCCTGCGCATACAGCGGCGTCAACTCGGAAGCAGTGATGAAATCGCCGTCGCTGCCGAACTTCTGCGTCCCCGCCATGTAATACCCCAACCCCGGCGCGTACAACACCGCCTGCATGTAATCGTGCAACGACAGCCAGCCGCCGTTGATGTCGATCAGCCTGCACACATGCGCCGCGACTTTTTCCGAGTGGGCGCGGGCAGCGGCATCCGGTTCGGGGAGGGTAATATTCATGGTCGACTCGATTTTGAAACGATTACGCTTTTCTATTTTTCTATTTCCCGAAGAGCGGCCTGCGCTTCCTCGTCCCCTTGTTCCGCCGCCAATCTATACCACTTAACGGCTTCAGTTTCATCCTGCACCACGCCTTCACCCCGATCATATGCCACCCCAAGACAATACTGCGCGTTCACGCTCCCTTGCTCCGCCGCTTTTCTGTGCCACTTTGCGGCTTCCGCATGATTCTGTGCAACCCCTTCACCTCTGTCGTACGCAATTCCAAGGTTGTACTGTGCGCTCGCGGCACCCTGCTTCGCTGCCTTTTTATACCATTTCACAGCTTCCGAATGATCCTGCGCAACGCCTTCTCCAAAGGCATACGCAATTCCAAGATTGTATTGCGCTACTGCGTCTCCTCGCTTCGCCGCCCTTTTGTACCATTTCACAGCTTCAGTATGATCCTGCTCAATGCCTTCTCCGAAGGCATACGCCCAGCCAAGGCCGCACTGTGCACCCGTGTGCCCTTGTTCCGCTGCCCGTTTGTACCACCTCACGGCTTCCGCAGCATCTTCCGTAACCCCTTCGCCAAAAGTGTGCGCCAAACCAAGGCGGTTTTGCGCAAGCGCATCTCCTTGTTCTGCCGCCATACTGAACCACCTCACCGCCTCCGCTTCATCCTGCACAACACCCTGACCGTTGGCGTACCTGCACCCGAGGTTGTGCTGTGCCTCTGCATGCCCCTGTTCAGCCGCCAATCTGTACCACTTCACAGCCTCCACATAGTCTTGCACAACGCCTTCTCCTTTGGCATACGCCACTCCAAGATTGAATTGCGCGTCTGCGTCTCCTTGGTCCGCCGCTCTCCTGTACCATTTCACAGCTTCCACACAATCCTTTGTTACCCCCAAACCCTCGCTATACATCCATCCAAGATTGTGTTGTGCGCTTGTATTTTTCTGCTTCGCTGCTGCTCTGTACCACTTCACAGCCTCCACACAATCCTGCTCAACGTCTTCACCATTGGCGTACACAACCCCGAGGTTGAATTGTGCCTCTGCGTCACCCTGCTCCGCTTCTTTTCGTAGTTCGATAAGGTCGGTTTTCCCTTTTGTCTCTTTTTGTTCCATCGCTTCTCTATCCTGCTTTTTCACCTTTATATTTCCTTGTCAGAAAAACACAAAAGCTTTTGTGCTCTATGCGTTCTTTGCGGTTAAACGTTTTTTACCCTTTTCCTCGCTGTCCGCCAAAAAACACTGCACGGTATCGTTCAGAAAGCGCCAGCCCGGCGCCGTGGTGCGAAACACTGTTTCGTCAGACTCAAGCAACCCGCGCGCAATAGCGTCTCGCACCATCGACGCGATGTCGGCGAGCGGCACACCGGTACGCTCGGGAAAGAAAGTACGCGGTACGCCGCCTCTCAATCGCAGCGCGTTAAGCATGAACTCGAAAGCGAATTCATCGCGGCTGACGATTCGCGACTCCACGGTCAATGTTTCCGGCGCCGTTTGGGCGCTTTCCATGTAGCGACGCGGATGCGGCTGCTTGACCGTCCGCTCGACACGAACGATTTTTCCTTCCTTGTCAAAAAAAGAGTGCTTGCCGTGAGCGCCGGCGCCGACGCCAAGATAATCGCCGAACTGCCAGTAATTGAGGTTGTGCGCGCACATCGCGCCGGGCTGCGCATAGGCCGACACCTCATAACGCGCATAGCCTGCAATCGCGAGAACTTCCTCGATGTGCTCCTGCATCGCGGCAGCCGTATCGGCGTCGGGCAAACGTTCCGGCGGGGCATGGTGAAAACGGGTATGGGGTTCCAGCGTCAGCTGGTAGAGCGACAAATGCGGAACACCGAAGCCGCAAACTTCACGCAGTGTGTCGTCCAGCCTGTCCATCGTTTGCCCGGGCAACGCAAACATGAAATCGAGATTGACGTTTGGAAAAACATCGCGCGCAACGGCGATCGCCTGCCGCGCTTCGTCGGCGGTATGAATGCGCCCCAGTGTTTGCAGCGAACCATCGTCGAGGCTTTGCACGCCGAGCGACAACCGGTTGATGCCGACGTTCCGGTATTCGACGAAACGCTGCGCCTCGGCCGCACCCGGGTTCGCCTCCAGCGTGATCTCGATGTCGGATGTCAGAGGAAGGTGGCGAGCAATGCCGTCGAGCAAGCGGCCGATGGCTGCGGCGGAAAACAGATTCGGTGTGCCGCCGCCAATAAAAATCGAGCGCAAAGGACGGGGGGATATCTTTGAAACCGCATGCGCCAAATCGCTCAACAGCGCGTCGATGTATTCGTGCTCCGGCAGCGGAGTTCCGTTCAGTGCGTGCGAATTAAAATCGCAATAAGGACATTTGCGAACGCACCAAGGCAAATGAATGTAGAGAGACAAAGGCAGCACGGTTGTAAAACCTATCTCAATTCATCCCCTCTCCCGCTTGCGGGAGAAAGTGCCGATACAAACCCCCGTCCGCCTTCGGCGGCCACCCCCTTTGAAAAGGGGGCAATGGCGGCGCGTCCTTGCAGAAAGGTGTCCACTTAGACCTAAGCCCCTCTAAGCGAGTCAATCAAAGTTCTTGCCGCAATCCCGCGGTGCGACACTGCGTTTTTTTCTTCGGGCGCCATTTCGGCCACCGTGCGTCCGTCGGGCAGCAAAAAATAGGGGTCGTAACCGAACCCGTTGGTGCCGCGCGGCGTGTCGATGATCTCACCGCACCACTCGCCGCAAGCAACCAATGGGGCGGGATCGTCACCATGGCGGGTCAGCACCAGCGCACAGATATAGCGGGCGCGACGATTCGCCACCCCCTGCAACTGCGCTACCAAATACGTGTTGTTGCGCGCGTCTGATTTGGGTTCTCCGGCATAGCGCGCCGACAAGACTCCGGGCGCGCCGTCCAAAGCATCGACGCACAATCCCGAATCGTCGGCCAATGCCGGCAATCCACTGTGACGACTGGCGTGACGCGCCTTGGCGAGCGCGTTTTCGATGAACGTCGCGTAAGGCTCATCGGCTTCGGTTACGCCGAGCGATGCCTGACTGACGATGTCGATCGCAAGCGGCTCCAGCAACTGCGCGAATTCGCGGCGCTTGCCTTCGTTGTTCGACGCCAGAACGAGTTTTTGAAATAGTGTGTTTGTTTTTGCATTTCCTGTTCCCTCCACTTCAAGGGGAGGGAACGATTGGGGATGGGGTTTACACACATCACACTCCACTACCAAGCGCCGCTTTTTGCGCAGCGATCAATTGGCCGATGCCGTGCCGCGCCAAGGCCAGCAGTTGTTGCATGTCCGCGTCGGAGAACGGTTCACCTTCGGCTGTTCCCTGAACTTCAACAAAACGACCGCTGCCGGTCATCACGACATTCATGTCGGTATCGCAGCCGCTGTCTTCGGCGTAATCGAGGTCGAGCCGCGCCGCGTCATTGACGATACCGACGGAAACCGCTGCCACATGGTCGCGCAACGGCGTTTCAACAAGCACACCATCGCGTTGCAGGGTTTGCACCGCCCGGGCAAGCGCCACCCAAGCGCCGGTGATCGACGCGCAGCGGGTGCCGCCGTCGGCTTGCAACACATCGCAATCGATCCGCAAAGTGCGCTCACCCAGCTTTGTCAAATCGGTGACGGCGCGCAGACTGCGCCCGATCAAGCGCTGAATCTCTTGCGTGCGTCCCGACAGTTTCCCATCGGCAGCTTCGCGGCGCATCCGGCTGTGCGTCGAACGCGGCAACATGCCGTACTCCGCCGTCAGCCAACCCTGCCCCTGCCCTTTGAGGAACGACGGCACGCCTTCCTCGACACTGACAGCGCAGACGATGCGCGTGTTTCCTTGCGAGATCAACACCGAACCTTCGGCATGACGCAGCCAGTCCAACTCCAGCGTCAGCGGACGCAGCGCGTCGGCAGCGCGGCCATCTGTTCTTTCGCAATTCATTTTTTCGTTCATGGCGTTTTATGAAGCAATTCGACAATGCCCCAAAGATTAACACAGGCGCGTCACGCCGTTTTGCCGCCATTGGCTTCGTCTTTACCGTACTGGCTGTCGCCAGCGTTTCCGGCAAAGCCGGAAGAAAAAACCGCATACGCGGACTTGCCTGGGCTGTCTGTTGCTTATGGCACCGACACCTTGTTTTATGCAAAACAGATCGTCTTGGCCGTCAGCCCGCCGGTTTTCAACCGCTTTCCGTTAATCTATGATTGAGAATACCGGCTATGTTTCTGATAAATCCATGTATCTCCTCTTGGCAATCCATGAATCCCTTTTATTCGGCAAGGGTTACCGTTATAATCCCTCCCTCGCGGAGAGATGGCCGAGCGGTTGAAGGTACCTGACTCGAAATCAGATTTACTTTTTCGAGCTTCCACCCTTCGGCAAGATGCGGGGCTAAGAGAAAAGTTGGAAAAAAACAACATTCGTTCCAACCTATGCACATCCAGATTATAACCCCTACGGTTCTCTGTCAAGCATTCCTGTGGATTTGAGCAAGCCCTGTTGTATTTCGGGTTGCCGTTCGTTCAAAACGGCTCTCATCGCAGCCAAATCAGCCTCCATATACTCCATCGTGGAGCGAATGCTCGAATGACCAAGGATCTCCTTAATGAGAAAGAGGTTTGCCGTTGGCTTGTTCGCAAGAGTACAGCCAAGCGTATGCCTGAACCTGTGAGTCGAAACTTGGAAACCGAGCCGCCACGATAACTCTCTGAAGCAAGCTACGACCTGACATTGGCTCATTTCCTTGCGGCGGCTCAACGGGTTGTAGCAATTGACGTTGAATGCCTGATCCTCAGGATGAAACTTCTTTCTGGCGTTTTCCCAGAGCAGCTTTTCAAGCCAAGGTGCCAAATCATCAGGAATCGGCAAGAACCGCTCCTTTTTATTCTTCGATCCCTCGAACCTAACGTATAGAACGAGACAACGAAGGTCAATATCGTTCATCTGGATGTGAAGCAGTTGCTTCCTCCTGATTCCTGTATAGAAAAAGGTCTCAATGACAATCCTCCAAAACCAGACCGGGTGAAAGCCAGCAAAATGGTTTCCCGTCTCTTCTTCCTCGCGTTTGAGCGCTTCAAATAGTTCTCTGATCTTGACGATCTGTTCGCCCGACAATCGCTTTTTCAGCTTGTCCGGCGCCTTAACCATCAACTGAGAAAAATAGTTGTCCTTGTACGGTAGCTTTCCTTGTTCAATCCCGTGATTGAACAACGCCTTAAGATGGCGCATATAGGTGTTCCAACTGGTCGGCGAAAGTCCCTCTGACAACTCTCGCCTTCTCCATTCGAGTAGTTGCCCAAATTCGAGACTATCAACATCAGCATGGATGGCTCGCCGCAATTTCTCGACACACAGCCGATAGTTCTCTTCCGTTTTCAGGCTTATTACATGGTGGAACAAATAATCCTCAAGAAGCTCTTGGTGCTTGCGAAACATGGCACATCTCCTTTTTGCTGGGCCAAAAAGGGGCTACAAACACTCTGCCTACGGTTACTCGATGAGTGTCAGGAATGGGTTGTCGTTCGGCGAACCAGACAAGGAAACCTTCTCCGCGTCCAGAAGATAGCCCTGGATTTTCTTCCCGGATTTTCGGGGTCCCTTGACGGTACAAGCCCAGATATTGAGATCGTCGGGGCGCTTCTTGTGTAGCTTCAATTTTTCAAAGCCTTGTTGGACTTTTTTCCATCCGTCGTCTTGGCCGGATTGCTCAAGACAAAACCGCTGAAAAATCCCAGGGGTAACTAGAAAAAGTTGAGAATCTACAATGTGAATTTTTGCGTTCGTATCGTTGACGGGAAATCTCTGTTCTCTCAACCCTCCAGTGAGCCATGATATAAAATCATCAGCAAGAGCCTTACGGCCTTGCATCTCCAACTCATCGAGCTTTTTGGGGAACTGTTTTTCCGTCTTCTCGGCTTTCTGTTTTGAAGGAGGTCTTGAAGGAGCCGGTTCCGCACCGGCCTCACCAACTTCTTTTTTGGAGCCTGTCATGGAAGGAGACAATACCCCAGAAGAAACTGTTGACACCGGAGTCGCGGGTGCGTCGTCAGAAAATAATTTCAGTAGTTCACTTACTCCGTCGTCAGCGTCGTCAGGTGAAGCAGGGGTTTCTTTCCCATCTCGGGTGGTAGTATTCGTTTCGGCTTTGGTTTGCTTCGTTTTAGGTATTGATCCTTCCGTTTCACCATCCCCTTCCGCCGTTTCGCCGTCGCCAAGAACGGTAACTTTTCCGGCAAACGGCGATGGGTATTGTTCACTACCCCAGATCAGCGACGGCTTGATCTTCACGCATGTAAGATCCGCTGTCCAGTCGCCATCTTCGATGCGAATTTTCCAGATGGCTCTCTGCCCTGGCGTAGCTTGAAGGATTCCGTGACTCTGCAACTCATCGAAAAGTCGGTTGTTGTTCTGCGGTACGCCATCCAATCCTTGCTTCAGAAGGTGAGCACGGAGGCTGTTCGCAGTCACCATGCTAACCAACCAGAGATCAGATTGCGTCAGCCAGAAGGGCTGCCCACGAACATTGATCTGGCTCTGGCTCTGCGCTGTTTTAACCAGCGTCTGTAGCCCCAGAAGCCACTGTTTTTGCGGGGACGTAACCGGCGCTTGAAGAATACGATCCGGGTTTGCCCCAATGTTCAGAGACGTTGAGAACCGGTCGGCTTTGCCGACAATCTCTCCAACCACACCGGCCTGTTCATAGTTGCCGGCGAGAAGGTATAGCAAGCCTTGCCAGAGTTCAGGGAACCCCGAAAGCCAGGTCATGACTTCCGGCCCTAGGATGTGTTGTCCGAACATCCCGGCGGTCGCGCTGTGCAGCTTGTAATCGCGGCCTTTGATGTATCGGAAGCGGTACGGTTTGGCGATGGCTCCCTGCCATGGGTGCCACAGCTTGCCGTCCGAAGTCTCAACCACGATGTCCACAACAACTTTACCGACATCGTGCAGCAAACCACCGTAGGCAATTCCTGCGCTCCATGCTTCGGTCTGCTTTGACTGATCCTCCGGTGCTGCGCCCGGAGGCAGCAGATAGCCTTGCCGCAGCTTCAGCCCGTGGTACATCAGCTCCAGACCGTGATCGAGCATCCCTCCAGGGTAGGCGTGATGGTGGTTTTCTGAGGCGGGGAATTCCTGAACAAACTCTGCGTAACGATAGATCGGAGCCAAGTAGAGCTTCTGAAACATTGGCTTTGACATCGAGGTTTGTTCCCAGATGAGATCGAGCAATGATTGGCGACGATCCGTATGCAGCAGCTTTTCAGCTCGCTGCGGGTCTGTGTAGCCGGTCTTATTAACGAAAGCCGAACGCTCGGGCGCTCCGACATCGTTCCTCTTTTTCCAGGGAAGCCGCCAGTTAGCCAAAAGACCATCCTCCAATACGCGCCAGCGTAGAGGATAGGCATGTCAGGAGAATTATTCAATACCTAAACCGATTGTGGGTATTTCGGTTTATAGGTTGCAGTTTGAGACCTCAAAAAACACATCAGTTGAGCGGTTTAACAGCCTTCTTCTTTGGTCGAAGAACGGAGCGCAAGCCATCAATGTGCTCGTTTAAGTCGGGGCGGATTATCGCCCCCATTGGATCGAGAACGAAGTCAACGCCCTCACGACGTGCGAGTTTTGCGGCAGGAACAAAGTCAGCATCGCCCGAAACTAAGATGATCTGGTTGACTTGCCGCTTAAATGCCAGTGAGGCAATATCCAGCCCCAAACGCATGTCAACTCCCTTCTGACGTATATCTGGGCGAAAATCGCTGTCCTTGAGATCGCCCCACTGCTTCGCGCCGTCGAGTAGCTCCTTCAGCGCCTCTGGTTTGATTTGCCAAAAAGGATCGTTTTTGTGAATCTCCCCCATGCGTAACGCTACCTTGCGCAAACCTCGTAGTTTCTCATGAAACGCGCGCCGCCATATTGCAATATCCGACTTGGAAAAATCGATGCTCTTTTTATTCAGGGGGGTGTGGTGCCTCCCTTCTGCGGGTGGAGCATCGTAAACAAAGATGCGATACAGCCTTGAGGGATGACGCCCGTTGAGATGGAGTAACGCCATCTCATGTAGCTTTAATGCAGCTTCCTCTGGTGATAGTTCCCCACAAATTCGCTTTACGCGCCTGAGGAAGAACTCAGCATCAACCATAACAGCCGTCACAATAGGAGAAAGGTGGTGCATTAGATCGTCAGTGCTGATGCTTTGGGGCGATCCAGAAAAAGGAATGCCCTTGGGTTCGGCAGTCTCTGGATCAATGAGAGAAGGCGTACTGGCAAGGGCGGATGTTGGTTTGATCATAACGGATGCCTATACTCTTTTCAATACCTTTTGGTAACTTTGCCTCCGTCATTGTACCCAAAACATGACCCGCGAACGATCCCCGATCCCCGATCCCCGATCCCCGATCCCCAAAAACCGATCGCACGGCTTTCGGTTTATCCCTTTACCCCGGTTCCGGGACTCCTTAATTTCACAACACCGGCTTTTTCGGCCAAATCTTATTAGCCTGATAACTTCCGTTATCAGGCTAATGAGGTGCTTTTTGATACAGAAAAACGGCAGATGCCGTCCAAGACCATGCCTCGAAGACTCCTGGCCATCCGTTTTGACGAAACCGCCTCCTTCAGCGAATCTGAATGGGCGGTCTTTCGGACGTATGCACTGGTTTCAACCATGTCGATGGCCGACGTGGCCGGTCGTCACGGCATCACGGCTCAGAAAGCCGGTCGGGTTTACCGGGCGGTTCTGGCCGAGCTGATCCGCCGCGCCGAGCGCCACGGCGCTATTGGCGACGTGGAGATCCTGCGGAAGAATCCGCGACGGTCTGGCCGGACTGCCGAAGCCTGGGCGGTGATCACCTGGTTATATCGCCAGAACCCGGCGCCAAAGCTGCGGATTGGCCAGCACCCGTGCTGCTGGCTCGAGCAGCGGGTGGCTGCGCGGCTGGAAGTGGCGGGGTACACATCGCTCTCGCTGATCGTCGAATCCCTGAACAGGTACGGCATCCGCTGGCACGAAAAGCACCGTGAGCTTTCCGGCGGCTGGGCGAAGCCGGTGTCCGGTATGGGCACCGCGCAAGCCCGCCAGATCGCTTCCTGGCTGTCCTTGCGGCAGCAGGAACTCGGCGTCCAGATCGAACCGTATGCCGTCAAACCCCGCACTCCGACCGCTGTCGAACAGTGGCGGCGATCGGGCGTCATCCGCCGCGATATTCTCAGTACAGCGCCGGTGCCGCTGGAACGGTTCGCGCCGCACCCTGTCCTGTCCGGCAGGAGCGGCAGAAACCGCGCCCCACAGGCGCTGTGTCAGATTGAGGCGCTTGATGACCTTGCGGCGATCCGCGCATGGCTTTCACAGCACCCGGAAGCCAGCAACACCTGGCGGTTGTACTGCCGGGAGATCGAACGGTTCCTGGCATGGTCTCTCATAGAGCGCAAGAAAGCGTTTTCATCGGTAGGAGTTAGCGACTGCACTGCCTACCGCGACTGGTTGCTCGATCCGCAGCCGGCTTCCCGCTGGCGCGGTCCAGTGCGGCCACGTTGGCACTCGGACTGGCGCCCATTCCAGCAACCGCTGTCTCGCCAAAGCGCGTTGCGGGCTTGCCGGATCGTTCGCGCCGGCATGGAGTGGCTGGTCTCGGTTCAGTATCTAGCGACCAACCCCTGGGCGCCGGTGAACCTCCGACCTCTGACTGTTGTGGCCGCAGACGGTTGTCCGATCGACGTGAGCCGAGCCTTCTCTACCGATCAGATCAGCAAGGTTGTCGTGCTGCTCAACAAATGGGAACGCGAGACGGGTGATCTTGGCAAATCCAGACGCCTTGCCAGGCAGCGTTTCATCGTGTTGTTCGGGATTCTGACAGGCGTTCGGTTGGCAGAGTATGCGTCCCTGCGACTCGGAGATCTTCGGCGCCGAGATGGCAAGACATGGCTGTCTGTGCTTGGCAAGGGGCAGCGCCGGCGCGACGTGCCGGTGCCGGCGACGGCGGTGGACGAACTGGCTCGTTATCTGATCAGCCGGGGGCTGTCACCGGCGCCGGCTGATAGCCTACCGGAAACCCCTCTGATTGCTGCAATTCCCCGCGATTGGCAGGTGGTTG
This sequence comes from Burkholderiales bacterium, assembly GCA_031260355.1. GTDB lineage: Bacteria > Pseudomonadota > Gammaproteobacteria > Burkholderiales > Casimicrobiaceae > UBA931. The sequence continues at coordinate 115,730 of JAIRJZ010000043.1, read as the reverse complement.
ATCCAATGCAGTGCATGAGCACGTCCAGAATCGGGCGGGTGGTTAAGGAATTGTTCCAGCGTGTTGCGGATTCTCTGGACGGTGATGACCGCAAACAGTTCAGTGCTGCCAGCGCACACTGGATGCGGCATACCTACGGTAGCCGTCTGGTGAAGTCCGGTGCTGACGTGACCGTTGTTCAGAAGAACCTGGGACACGCCAGCCTCAGAACGACTTCGGTGTACCTGCACGACAGTGATGATGAGCGGTGGATGGCGGTGCAGTCACTGGAAGTATAAAACAACGAAGAAAGGAAATCTCAATGAACAAGAGAGTTATGGAAGTGCCCTTTATGGGCTACTGGATAACCGTTGACAGAATCGGAGGTTATGGCGCTGAGCGTTGCGATATTAGTTTGCGAGAACGCAATGAGAAAGGTCGCCCAGGAAAACGCGCCAATGGATACTTCGGCGCTCGGCGTGCGGAGTTAATCAGAATGGCTTTCGATCTCTTGGATGTGGCAGATTTTATGCAGCCAGATACGACTTACGCAATGAGTGACACAGTACATGCAAGCAAAGGGGAGTCTTTGCCTGTCCATGCTGGGTTTAACAAACTGCGTAAAGAGGTAGGAACAGTCTTGAATGACGAAGAGGTCGAAAAACGTAAACTCTCAACTACACTAAGGTTCGAGCAAATACGCCGGCGGATGTCAACGCTACAACTGGCACAAATAGTTTTGGAGGAATGCAATACCGATATTGCTGAATCCATCAACGCAATTCTTACTTTCGCAAAGAAATCCGGTGATCTTCCTTTTCGGGCGGAATTCGGTATCACTGTATTACCTGAAAAACCTGGGGTCTCTTTGGGAATCTTTGAAATACAAGAAGAGGATGACTCTCAGATCAAGCACTGACAAAAAGCGGCGATAGTATGTTCTGTCGCCGCTTTTTGTCGTGTTGACTTCTCCCTCTCAATGAGCCGCAATGTACTCGAACGTCCCCTCGTAAGCACCGTAGTCCCCAACCATTTCATCGCCGCTGCCGAAGTTCTGGATCGGATAACCGGCGCTGTCGTAGGTATAGCTGTAGGTACGGCGTTTCTGAACGGCCACAGCGTAGTTGCTTCGGGCTGTGTACACGGCGCTCGTCACGTTGTTCGGGCCTACCGTACCTTGCCACCACCAGAAGGGCGTTTCAGTCGCAGAATACGCTCCGTTTTTGTTGTCGTAGGTGAATTCCCAAGACTCTTCGTTTGCGGAACCGCTGTTAAGCAAAATTTTAGTCAGGTTGCCTCGGCTATCGTAGTTGAAGGATAGGCCGCTGGATGTGAAAGTACCGTAGTAGTAAACCCCCATCGCAATCATTCTGTTTTGCGAGTCGAGATAAACACGGAAGAAATGATCTGAAATGGGGTATTTGTTCCAGTCCAGATCCCGCGTCTGAAAATATTTAGTGGTCACACCTCTGTAGGTATCTTCACCATACGAGTATTGAGTGAAGGGGGCGATTCCGGCGATACCTTCATTGGCCACCAGTGATGGCCGGGGATCAGCGCCGGTGTATTCGACCTTCCTGGTTCTTATCGGAACACCGGTGTGGTCGGCCACATGCTCGATGACGCGGTTCAGGTTGTCGTACCGGTAGCTCTCCTGCACCCGTCCCTGTGCGGTTCCTTTGACGAAAAGTTTTTTGTTACCGGCTCCGCTACCGTCACCATCACCGCTACTGCTGCCACCGCCGCCCCCGCCGCCGCAGGCGCCAAGGACGACTGAGAGCATCAGACAAAGTAGTACGCTAATCTTCAATTTCATACGGCACCTTTCAAGAAGTTATCAACGATCTCAAACTCCCCCTCTAAAAGCGCAAGTTGGCACAACCCTTACGGCTCGTTCTTTGTATGCAATGCGGATATTGCGACACAAACAAGATAATCGCAACAAATAATGCGAATTTCCTGACGACGGTTAATGGTTACTGGGCTGGTGCAGCACAAATAATTCCGTCGGTGGATTTTTTTAAAGAGGCAATAGCCGACAACCGGAACAAAATTTCTTGTGCCGCGTAACGCCACGCAGTACAATGAGGCCATGATTATTGGATTTCGACACAAAGGGCTTGAAGCCTTCTACAAGACTGGCGCGACCAAAGGCATACAGTCCGCCCATGTTGCGAAGTTGAGCCGCATTCTTGACGTGCTGAATGCTGCGAAAAGCCCGGAAGGCGTCAACATCCCCTCATTTCGTCTTCATCCTCTTAAAGGCGAATTGAAAGGCCATTGGTCGGTCTGGGTGAACGGTAATTGGCGCGTGACGTTCGTCTTTGTAGGCGTTAATGTTGAGTTGGTCGATTACCAGGACTACCATTGAAAGGATTGCATCATGACTATGAAAAACCCCACTCATCCTGGTGAAGTTTTGCGCGAGGATGTTATTGCAGAGCTAGGCTTGACCGTAACAGAAGTAGCCGAACGCTTGGGCATGTCCAGGACAGCCCTGTCCCGCGTTTTGAATTGTCGGGCAGCGGTAAGTCCCGATCTTGCCCTGCGGCTAGAGCAGGCTGGCGTCAGTACCGCCGATATGTGGCTTACCTTGCAGCTTAACTACGATCTGGCGCAAGCTCGCCGACACCCGCAGCCCGCAGTCCGCGCCCTTGGCTCGGCCTCAGCCCACGTATAATCCTTGAGGCCGCGAAAAGCGGCCTCGGGCACCTTTTTCCTCGCAAACCTTTTGGGGTTCGAGCGCAGCTCCAGCCTTTTCAGGGTAGGGCCTTTCCCCTTATTGCCCCATTCCATTAAAGCCTTTTGATGGCCGTTTCAGCCGTTTTTGTGTCTTTGTCAACACAGAACTGGCACAAAACAACCGGTTCCTTAACTGCAATTACGGTCGTGACGGCACGATTGGTAATAGCGCCACAAGGTAGCGGCGCGCCGATACGCAGAATTCTTGCGTCAACCAATATTATGAAAGGAAACAAAATGAGCAGAAGGCGCAGGCACAAAAACTTTATCCTCGAAGAGAATTGCTACAAAGCGGACGGGGTGTGGCAATGCCGGATTATTGTTACAGATACAGTGACCGGAGAATCAAAACCTGTTGCTGGCCCATTTAAGCCCTGCCGATCTGAGGAAGAAGCCAAAGAGAGATTTCCGTTTCTTGTCCAATGGTGGATAGATTATGGTTGTCGGCTTGGGTTGTAAGCATAGAGTTGACGCCATTCAATTGATAGCTTGATAATGCTGGCAGGACTGTCGTCGTTGACGACACCTGCCCAGCAGTCGAAAGACTGCGAACCAAAAGACCCGCATCGCTCCAGGAAGCCGGGTCGGATGCGAAAGCATTTGGAGCTTGTTCCTCACCGACCCTTGCAGGGAGATTTCTCCCGCAGGGGTGAGTTCTCCTTTCTCGGGTCTTTTTCTTGAAAGGAGGTCCACAATGAAAAACCACCATATCATTGGTGCAATTCTGCTTGCATGTCTCGGAATTTCCGGGTGTGCAACGTGTGTACCGGTTCAAGGCTCTGTCAGAGCGCCTAATGTCTATCAGCCTCAAAGCCAGAAAGTCACTCGCGTCGAATATGGCACAGTGAACAAGGTAGAGATACTTCAAGCCAAGAATTCAAACCCTATCAGCTTGGGATCTGTGGTTGGTGGTGCGCTCGGAGGCATCTTGGGACATCAATTCGGTGGTGGTAGAGGCAAAACCGCCTTCACTATCGCCGGCGCCGTCGCCGGGGCTGTTGCAGGGAACGAGGCTCAGAAAGCTATTGAACGGAATCGTGTTGCAGTTACGATACGAACCGACTCCGGCGCTGAACTTGTTGCTGAACAACCAGCGCAGAACCAAGTGCTTCGGTTGGGAGATCGCGTTCGGATTGAAGGCAACGTGATTACCCGTGTCGAAGAACAGCAAGCTCTCAAGAAGTAAACCTAACCACCCTGGGAAACCAGGGTGGTTTTTTTATACCCCCCGAAACTGGTGCAATCCATCTGTATCTCGTTAGATAAAAACAACAGAGATCGCGCAATACCTGCGTTTCGGCATTTGAGCCAATCAATGTAGTTTTCCACGGGGAGCATTACCAGAGAGCGCTTCTCGTCACCTGGCCTGTGCATTCTGCTCATCAGGGGGTGGCTGTCTGCATTGATGGTTAATTGCGTGAAGGAATAGGCGATCGGATCATCCGGTGCGCTCCATGAGCGGTAGAGACCGGCAACGGCGAATGACCCGCCGCCGGCGACGCCGATTTTCATCCGTTCGGCGCTTCCCGACTCGTAACACGGTTCATAGAAGCCGAGCATAGGAACAAGGCAGAACTGAAACTTGCTCCACGCCTCCCGAAAAGACGGTTTCGATTCCACGGTCTCTGTCCGAGCATTCATGGTTGAGATGCGGACACCGGGCTTCAGGCGCTTCTTGGGGATCATTCCGTAAGACGCCAGGAGAGGTTCCGGTCCATCTCCTCGATCGACGATGATCGGAGCCATCATGTCCTGCCAGACTTCTTCCGGCCAGTCCCAATCACCGGGGACTTGAAGGCCGAAGTCTTCAATCAAGTTTTTCTTCCGGACGGATTGGAAATTGATGCACATTCAGGACACTGCTCTCAGGTCAGTCCACTTTGTAGTATAGCAAGGGGACAATTTGTCCCGACGCATGTGCCACTGGTGGCCAACCATCTCGGCAGCACTGCGGATCGAGCGCCGGCCATAGCGGTCGTTGATCTGATCCAGTGCCTTCATCAGAGAAAGGCTCCGGCAGGAGTCGCCGGCGCTGAACAGGTCGGGCTGTGGGATGTCGTCAGAAAGGTCTGACAGAACGACCCCCGCTTTCTTGTACTCGATCCCCGGTCTAAAAATCCTATCCAGGAGCCTGTAGGCAGCCCTGGCCAGCGCGAAGGTGTCACAGCTCGGGACGGGGAGCTGCTTGATGTCCCAACCGGAGTATTGCGGTTTGTCCTCGCGGAAGCGGTTGCTGTAGATGAATACGCCGACACTGGAAGCGGTGCTGTGCTGCTCCCGAAGTGTTGCGGCGGCGCTGTGTAGGTGCATGGTGATCGCCGCTTTCAGTTCGTCCTTGCCGGTCACCATCTGAGAAAACGATCTGCTGCGGAGGATCTGCTTTTGTCGCGGTGTCACTTCTTCCAGCTCGATGCAGGGGTGCCCGTGCATCTCACGGATGACCCTCTCGACGGTTACGCCATACTTGGAACGGATCATTGAAGGGTTGGCACAATACAGGTCGTAGATCGTGGAAATACGCTGTTTGGCAAGCGACTCTCCGAGCCGCCAGCCGATACCCCAGAGTTCTGTCACAACCTCCTGACGCATCCTGGTACGTCTTTCGGTTTCGGACAGGTCCGGCCAGTTGCAGACGCCCTGGAATTCCGGGTTCTTCTTGGCCAAGTGGTTCGCGTACTTGGCAAGGGTTTTGGTCGGGGCGATGCCAACGCAGGTGGGTATCCCGACCCATTGCATTACCCGGTTTCGGATCTCGGTGCCGAGGCCGGTTTGATTCTGGATTCCCGTGAAATCGGCAAAGGCTTCGTCGATCGAGTAAATCTCGATCGCTGGTGCCAAGCTGGCGATCGTCTGCATCATCCGGGCAGACAGGTCGCCGTAAAGCTCGTAGTTCGAGCTGAACACGGCCACGCCGTGCCGGCGCGCCAATCCAGCGATTTTGAAGTACGGATCTCCCATTCGGATTTTGAGCGCCTTGGTCTCGGCGCTCCGGGCGACGACACAGCCGTCGTTGTTGGAAAGGACGACCACTGGCGTCCGCCAGAGGTCTGGCCGGAAAACCCTCTCGCACGAAGCGAAGAAGCTGTTACCGTCGATCAGGGCGTACATTTTTGATCACCCAGACGATGACGCCGACGATTCGATCGTCTTCGGCTTGCGGGAACGGTATGGGGCGGTAATCAGGGTTCGCGGCATTGGCGGGACGCAGCTCGCAAACGCCGCCGCGTCGGTACAGAGTTTTGGCGGTAAATTCGCCATCGACCGCCGCTATAACGAGGTGCCGGTGTTTCGGCTCGATCGAGCGATCGACAACCAGGATGTCGCCGCCGAAGATTCCCAGATCGACCAAGGAATCACCCTCGGCTGCCAGAAAGAAGGTTGCCGGCGGGTTGCTGACCAGGAACTCGTTGAGATCGAGGTATTTTTCGATGTACCCTTGAGCTGGCGATGGGAACCCCATTGGGACAGCCTCGCCGTACAGGGGTAGTTCCAGCCGTATCGGCGCCGGTGCTGGCCGGAGAGCGGTTGCCGGCAGTTCCTGGGCTTGCCGGAATCGCTCAATCAGCTCGTCCAGTGCCGGCGTGATCGGCTGCGGGACGCGCCTTACGACGGTCTCGTAGGGAGAAGGTTTCCGACCGGAGCCTAGTCGGGCGCCACCGTGAGTTTTATCCATATTCGCGCACTCTTGATACCGGTTACAATTATCAAGATACGCTCGATGACCAAGGAAAGCAAGTAGTCGTTACAGCCTATTCAAACGTCTTAACGTGCTATATTTTCCGTTTTCTGAAGCGACCCCCCGTATGGTTGTGTTTGGCAAACGCTTAGCATTGATGTAGCATAAATATTTATGCGATTTTTGGAGGTTGTGATGGTTACACTAAATGATCTTATTGATGGTGATCCTTTTGGATCTTTGGCTGATATGGGGCCGGCTGATGCAAACTTGGAAGGTGCGTACCGGAGGGGCTACCATCAATGTGCTGCCGCATTTTTACGAATGCTTGAGGCTGGCCACAAGCCCACAGCAGAGAACTTATCAGAATGGGTCGAAAAGGATGGAGCCAAGTGGCGCCATGAAATGCCTCTTGGTCGACAGATCCATCCACCCCACTTGCCCTGTGACTGATATGCAGCGGCAGTCAACAATAGCGATACCATCACTGTCAAAAACCTATCCACAGATTTTGTGGACAACCCCTTGAACAAATCTTGGGGAAAAGAAAAAAGCCCCGATTTCTCGGGGCTTTGAGGTTACTACGCGGCTTTGGCCAAATTTTTATCAGTGACAAGCTGCCTGGCCAGCGCCATCTCGACGCTATCGCCATCGGTGTTGAGTGAATCGAGACCCGACTCCGGGATGTCGCCGGAAGTGCTTTGCGACACCGCGATCTTCTTGGCCATCAGTTGTAAGCAGGTGATCTGCGAACTGCCCTGATACCCCAGAAAAATCACCTTCACCGGTTGAGTCTGACCGATCCGCCACGACCGCCTAGACGCCTGTTGCAGCGTATAGACGTTGTAGCCCGTCTGGAGGAAAACGATGGTTGGGAAATCCAGGAGATCCAGACCGGTTTTCACCAGCTCGGGGTTGCAGATCAGTACGTCAATTCCCCTGTCCACTTGGTCGAGAATCCACTCCTCACGCTTGGACGTTTCCACGCTGCTGCGTAGCACCGCCGTCTTCAGTCCGGCCTGTTCCAGCGCCTTCTTGAGCCGTGACGTGGTATCCCGCGTTCCAGTGTAGATCGAGTAGGCCAGCACCTTGCGGTTTTGAGCCTTCTCTTCCAGGCAGATGTCGATCAGTTCCTTCTCCTTCGGCATCAGATCCTCATCCCCGAAAATCGCCGGCACGGAAGCCAGCTGATCTCCGGTACGCGGATGCTTGACGACCTCCGGTCGGAAAGAACAGTCCGGCCATGCCAGCAAAACGTTCAGCACGACGCCCAGAAGCGTCGTGTCGCGCTTTGCCAGCGCCTCGTTAAGCTCCTGGGTCAATCTGATAGACAAACCCCTGTAGGCTCCGCTTTGCTTGTCCGACATGGCAGTTTCCCGGAACTCTTCGGTGTACGCCGGCAATACATTGCCGCCAATGTCCTTGAGCTTCAGAAACACCGTGAAGGGCAAAACAAAACGGTGGATGCCTTTCGGCCCGAAGCCGGGGGCTTTCACCGTCCTGACGGACAGTTTCTTGCCTTTGGCGGTTCGGTGCGATTCGTCATTCCGTTCGGTATAGATGTCCTTGAGGACGCCGTGTTCTGCCATGAAGGCGGACGCGGCGGAAGCCATGCTTCCGTTTCTCCTGGGTTTGAATCCGTCTTCGATCATTCGATCGGTCAGGACGCGGAACAACAGGAAAAACAGGTCATCGGCGTAGCCGCCCATCAGGGTGCCTGTCAGCAAAATCGTCTTGCGAGTCTTTGCCGCCAGAACCCCCATCGCCTGCCCCTGGGCAGAACCGGAGTTTTTATATTCATGGCCTTCATCGACCACCAGCAGGTCGAAAAAGCCATCGGGTAAATACCGCTTGATGAACTCGGTCGGCTGGTAGCCGCCTTCGCCCCAACCGAACTCCAGTGTCGCCAGCGCCCGTTCCATCCGCTTGGCTTGCCGATCCGTAAAGACAAACTTGCCCTTGGCGTCCATCAGATTGATGAACTCGTGGACGTTATCGGCCAGCATCGAGGAAAGAAAATCCTCCCCGAACTGATCGACCAGTTTGCCGGCGCGGACCTCACCGATGGTTGGAATCCGGCACATGGATTTAAGCAGCGTCCGCCGTCGGTCGTTGGTATCGACTTGGCGCGGTCGCATCAGCGTCCACAGTGCCCCTTTGCATTTGGGACACTTGCAGCGTTTTTCCGTTTCCAGAAAAACCTGCTCAGGTACAGGGTTGCCCTCGCTGTCGCGGATCAATGTTCCGCAGTCCGGGCAAGCGACATTGAATACATCGTCTTCGCCTCGCCGGCGGTTGTACGCCAGCCGCCAGTGAAACCCCATTCTCATCCTGATCCGGCCAAGGATGAAGAACTCCGGCTTGCTGTCGTAGGGTAGGTTGAGTTCCGCCCGGAGCTTCAGCAGCTTTGCCAGCGTGTCCGGGCCATTGAGTACCCAAACCCTGGCATCCGGGATGGTTTCGAGGATCTCGCGCCGCCACTTGTACACCAGATGCGGCGGCGCAATGACCAGTGTGCGGCGGTAGCCGGCAGACCTCATTGCTGCCGCTGCCGCGATCGCCATGATGGTCTTGCCGGTTCCCATCTCGGCGTTGATGATCGCAGCTCGTTCGCCCTTGTCCAAAAGGATAGACAAAACGGTTTGCACCACCTCCGCTTGAGGGGGGAAAGGCTTACGGTTAAGGCTGCCCATGGCCGCTTGTCGGGCGTAATGCACCGGCGCGGTCATTCCCGTGTAAACGGGTGGATTCGATCGGTTGAGGGACTCCATCAACCCATCGCCGAATTCGTCGATGAACTGGGTCAGTCCGATGTTGAAATTTGCCTTGTTGATTGTTTCCAAGGCGGTTGTGTCAATCGTTTGCATGTCGTATCTCCTAAAAAGAAAAAGCGGACATGCAACTCCCCTGCGGGAAGTACATGCCCGCGAGGGTTGAAAAAACTGCGGTGAAAAACTACTCTAAAATCCAGTCGCCAAAGTAAGCAGCGCGGGTAGCGCCGTTTTCATCGGTGAGATGGCACACAACCATTCCGTGGCTTTCAGTTATCTCCAGCGATTTCTCGAAAGCCCCATCCGCCCAATCCGTGAGCTTCTTGGCTTCCTGCGCTGCCTCGGGTGATTCAAACCAGAGTTCAAGGTTGGTATAGGTGTATCTGAGACCAGTCACGCCTTTCAGTCTCGGCCCATCGAAACCCCAACTGTCCATAACAGCCTTGGAATCGTAACGTCCGTGGTACAAGAAAAGCTCCATCGCCACCTCCTCAATATTCAGACGGAAACAGCAACGTCGTCACACTGCGATCCCACTCGGTGATGATCCAGAGCTTATCGGCAGGAAGACCATGTCTATCCTCGTACCCTTTATCAAGGTTGTAGGAAGAAAACAGCCTGTCCTCCCCAGACTTCAAAGCGCGATCGTTCTGCTTCTTGTCGCTTGGACAGAGATCTCCCCAATCGCCGACGAAGTGTCTGGCGAGAAAAGAGCTTGGGTTAAATTCCCCGCATTCAACGTGTTGGCTGACGCCATCGGTCATCACCACTTGCCCTGGTGGAAAAAGCGGCTTGGCCGGCAACTGCACAACCATCGGCATGTTCACCTCGGCAGACACATCATCTGTAGGTGCTTCTGCCGCTTGTGGCGGCAGAGCTGCGGTTGAACTGATCGTCAATACACATCCATACGTTTCAGAGGTAGGGGTCATGTCCCAGGCTTTGATGACCGGAACAAACTTGTCCACCAGCGTCCGCGTTTCGGTGATATTGCCGTCTTCGTCCTCGGTGAATTCGACCTTTGAGGCTTTCTCCTTGTAGGTGTTGCCCTTCACGATCAGGGTTTTGCCAGATCGGGAAGTGACTACGCCGGAAATCGCCCCTGCCGCCAGACTCAGTGCCAGGTGCCAGGGTGATAACGCCCTGGCGGGCTGGCGCGGCTGTCTGCCGGCTCGTTGGAAGTGAAGATCGAACTCCGGCCAGAGGCCGCCGAGCCGCTGCATTTCCGAGGAAAACTGCTCAGGCTCCAGGGAAATTCGGTAGAAGTGTTCCACCTCCTTTTGGGCGGCAGGAACGGTGTAAGCCTCGAACGGCCATTCTTCCGGCAGTTCTTCGGCTACTGAGCGATCGCTGCCGACCGCCAGGAGCTTGTCGCGGGTGGTTTTCGCATCCGCAGCGGAAGCCCGGTCGTTGCGCCTGGTTCGGATACCCAGGATGACGACCTGTTTGAACTGATCTTCCGGCGCCGCGTAAACGCGCACGTCGGAAAAGTGGTTAGAGATCCAACTACTCAGCTCGGTATCGAGCGTGTAGTTGGGGATGATGAACACCAGAACCCCGCCGTACTGCAAGAGCGGGAGACTGCGCTGGTAAAAAAGCTTCTCCAGCCGCTTCCTTCCGGTTCCCTGGTAGGCATCGCCGTCCAGGGTGCTCGGCAGGTCGCCGTAGGGTGGATTCAGCCAAAGCAGCCCGAAGGACTGCCGTGTGATCACGGTGTCGATCAGGTCGCTCCTGAGCGTCCTGTCCAGCAACGTCCGGGCATGTTCTGCCCGTTCGTAGTCGTACTCGACGGCGAAGGCTTCGACGCGGCCACGTCCGAGCGCATGAGCGCACTCGGCAATGGCCACGCCTTCGCCGGCGCAGGGATCAAGCACCCGGATCATGCCGGCGTCTGCCGGCGCGATCGCTTGGAGTGTGCGTGAAAGTGTGACCTCATCGGTCGGGTAATACCCGTTTCTGGCGAAATTGCGCGCCAGGCGCGGAAACATCAGGGCCATGGATTTCTCTCCTTAAAGTGAAAGGTTGAACGCCGGCGATCGCCGGCGTGGTGTAGAGGGTCAGGCTGCCGGTTCCGGCAGAGCTGACAGCTTTCCAGAACGAATCGACTGACTGAGCGATTGCTGCAATATTTCGACGTTGAGACTGATCTGAAAACAGGTCACTTTGCCGAGGATGGTTTTCATGGAAACCATCATGTCGTTCAAAGCAATGACCCTGAGCGTTTCGGGCTTCCAGTGCTCCTGTAAAGGGTATGGCGCCAGATCGCAGATCAACGGCCATGTCTTTGCTAATGCCTCTTCGTCCGCACCGTAGAGCAGGTACGCCGAATGATTGGCATAGTCAGGTTCCAGGGCGCGCCTATCGAGCAGCCACAGGTGGGTCATGCTCCCGAAAAGGGTGCCCGGATAGCTCCGGCCAATTTTCTTTTCGAGCAGATCCTTGTGAAAGAACACCGGTGAGTGAATCCCGGCTCCATCGAGCGTGATGCTTGTCAGCGCCAGCGACTCGGACGGGTTCAGGGTGATTCTGGCCAGCAATTCCTGGATGGCGGTGTCCCGTCCCCAGAATGAGCCGAAAATCAGGTTACAGGAATGGTCGGTGATGCAAGCATCGACGACCAGATCGGGCAGTTCAATGACAGAACATGCCAGTTGTTGATTGGGCATAACAGTCTCCAAAATGAAAGAGGCGGTTTTGCCCTGGGGCAAAACACGCCCCACGGGGTGAAAAAAAGAGCCTACGCGACTGCGCCGGCAGGATTGGCTACCCCGTATTTACGGTGCCATTCCCTGACAAGATTTCGCCTTTTCTCGCAGGTGTAGTGCTGAGCCATGTCGAGGAATCGCAAAGGGCAATCGTAGTAATAAGGGCCACAACCTTCATCCATATCCTTGTATCCCCATTTGCCTTGTGAAGCATCCAGCAGAAAACAAGTGATAAACGTTTTGGGTTCCTCGGCGCTGCCTTTGCAGGTCAGTTTGGTAACTGTCCACAAGGTATCGCCGTCGCCGTTGAGTTCATATTCCAGAACATCCAACCGTCTCTCTGAGTTCTCCTCTGAGGAGGTAAGTTCGTCGATCAGTTGTTCCTTTGTTTTTGCAAAATAAAGCCATCCCATGATGTTCTCCATATGAAATAGCCGGACTTCCCCCTGACGGGAAAAACCCGGCAGGGTTGGAAAAGTAAAAAAATCAATCAAAGGAAGAATTCGATTTCTCGCCGAGTTCTTTCTTACAAAGGGCAGTCATAGTGGCCAGGGATTCATTTGCTTCATGAAGCTCTCTGGCTTTTATTCGTGCGTCGTCGGCGATGTGATCCGAGAAGTCCTCATGCTGCTCGATCATTTCGAGGACAGTTATTTCGTCTTCCAAAGACATAGCGGTGCAGAATGGATCAAGCATCCTTATAGCTTCGTTGATGCTGGTCTTTGCGCCTTCGTCGCTTGGCATCCGAACTACGATTGTGAGATAGGTGCTCATAGGTTTAGTCCTTTCATAACATTAAGTTAAAAACTTCTGAGAGTGTTCCAGCTCTGAGTCTTGAAATCCAGTTCATAACCCAATTGCTCCAATCTCTTGGTTTGCGCACGAAGCGTTTGACGGTCAACGGTAACATCGAGCCGCACAGATTCGCTCAGAGGCCAGAGAATCCCGAAAAGAACCTTGTCTGGATCTTCATCGGCTTCCTCAGTAGTTGCCTCAGCCTCTTCGGTCTCCATCCCGAACGGTTTTTCGTCGTCGGGGATTTCAGAAGTTGCCTTCCGCGAGGGACGCTGCTGCCGTTCCTCTTCGATCGGATCGCGTTCTTTGCTCTCGATGCGCTCGGCTTCCTCGAAGGTCAGATCGTCCACGTCGTCCAGTTGCATGCTGTCCAGCTTGGCACGGATCTCGACTACCAGACGACCACCGTAGGTATAGTAGGAAGGGCTGATCTCAGTAATGACAAAATTGCCTTGATACTTGCCTTCTTTGTTCTGATCGAGCATGGCGTCCTTGATCACAAACTCCCCGATCGAGGTCGTCAGCCTACCGACGTTAAAGTCGCCGTTGCGACCGGAAATGGTGCGTATGGCCAAGTGACCATTAAGTTGAATCATGGTGTTTCTCCTAAGAAAAAGAAAACCCCGACCAGGAGGGTCAGGGTTGAGGGATGAAAAATGGCTTTTCAGCCGAAATTTTTAGGGTTGCCGGCGTATCGCCATCGAGAAAGGAGTTCGATTACCCATGAATCGCCAATGCGCACTAACGCCTCGGCAATGGTGTAGCCTTCTGTCTCAAGCAAATCTATACGATTGGCTGCTAGATAGACGTACAGCTTTTCGCCAGTGCTTAAATACCCGACAGTGCTTTTATTCTTGGCAACATCAGGAACAAGTGCATCAAGACGATCAATCTGCGCATCAGACATGATGCTCTCCTTCCTCTGGTTCGGTGAAAATCAAACTGAAATATTCGTCATCGTCAGCTTGCTTCGCTGCAAGACGGTGAGCTTCCGGCTCCAGGACGTTAATCCTGTACCAGTCTTCCTGGCTCTGTCCAGTCAGACGCAGAACCGCTGGTGTCTGCTCCATTTCCTCTATCGAGTAGTGTTTTCTCGGTTTTGGCTGTGGTGCGGGACGCAGCTTTTGTATCTGTGAATTCAACTCCTGACCTACATAACGTCGGCTACGGGTTGTCTCACGTAAAAAGTCGAATGTGAATCTGCACATCCTTCCGAACAGAAACCCGGAGGTATGCAAAAACGCGCCGACGACCGAAGGCCGAGCGGGTGTAAACGTGGTGGACATTGTGTTTCTCCAAAGAAAAGCGACGGAGAAACACTTGCCCCGTAACGAGGAAGTATTTCCCCGTCAGGGTGGATGAGTAAGGCTACTGGTTAGAAGGAGAAAAGCAAACGGGCAGCCGCCAACGCCAGACCGATAATTCCGGCCATCCATAGCAATTGCTTGTTATGGCGTTCCGAAACATCCAGTTTGATATTAGCAAACCCAAGAGCAAGCTCATTTCGGACATCCTTGATGTCGTCTTTGAGTTCTTGCTTCAGGTCTTTCATCTCATTTCGGACATCTTTGATGTCGTCCTTGAGTTCCCGCTTCAAATCCTTTACTTCGGTACGAAGCTCGGCAATCTCTTGCTTCACTTCGGTACGAAGATCGACAATTTCTTTCCGAGCCGCAGAAATACTATTCGCTACTTGGTCGGCAAACCGGCCAAGCGCCAAATCGAGATATTCCTGCGTTAAAAGATTTGTCATTTTCAGATCCATCAGTCTTACCAATGCGTCAGCTTGTTCGTATTTGAAACCTGCTTTGACCAAGCTTTGCGTGGATAACTCTACCGCTGGTGTTCCCATGAGAACCTCCTAAAAGAAAAAGGGAGGTTCCCTGTTGGGAAGCCTCCCAACGAGGGTGTAGATCAAGCTCCAAACTCTTGCGAGTCCGACCCGGCTACCTGGAGCGATTCGGGTCTTGGGGTTCGCAGTCTTTCAACTGCTGGGCAGGTGTCGTCAGCGACGACGTTCCTGACTGGTATTTTTCACCCCCTTGGGGAAAATGTCAAACCCCTTGCGTTTTTATCCTGAAGTCGCCCGAAAGGGCGTTTTCAGCGGTCTGAGCCGGAAAACCGACCCGCTAAAACGGCTCAGGGCGATTTGGAAGGTATCTGGATACCCCGGAAAATCGACTTGCCCATCAGACACAGTGCCTTTGGCTGTGATCATGAGTTTGTATCGCTCATCGAAGCTGGAATGTCTCGTTGGGCGTGGAAAACCCGCCATATATCTACGCCGTCAGAAGTTGCCGTGTAGAAAATCAAGTATGGGAATCGAGGAACCAAGCGATACCGAAGCCCCGGCAGGTTCAACTCTTGAGCGTACCGGGGAGATCCTGCTGCCGGCTGCCGACTTATCAGGCCGATGGCCAGTTCCAAGGCGTCCCAAAAACGGGATGCTGTCTCAGGAGAGTCTTCCCGGCAGTAGTAGTCCAAGATGTCCTGAATGTCGTTTTCAGCGGCTCGGCGCCGAAAAACGGGCTTGTTCCTCATCGTCCAGCAGCTCTCCGGCGGATGGATTTCCGCATCTCATCGAAGTATTTTTCGTCCATCGGGCCAAGCAGCTCCGAAGAAGCGCCTATCAGCAGAGCTTCGCGTAGTTTGGCGCGTTCCTGCTCCTTCCGGATAAGATCTCGCATATATTCGCTGCTCGTACTGTACCCGCCTTGCTCGACCTGTCGATCGATAAAGGTTTTCATGGTCTCGGGGAGGGATATGTTCATAGTAGTCATGGCCACAGTGTAGTATTTATGGCAAAGAATGCCAACCCCTGACAAAAAACGCTTGCCCTTCCCGCCAGCATTATGTTAAAAAGGACACAGAGGATACAGAAATGAACGCCACTACCCACACTCCCAGACTTGGCCAACGGCTCGGCAGAGCGGTGCGCCGTGGTTTGGATCGTCTCAAAAAGTTTGAGATGGGTGTTGCGCGTCGTGTCGGCGCCGCGTTCCCGTCGTTCGGGTTCAGAGCAGCTCGGATTGCCCTTCTGCTGCTGAAGATCGCGGTGGTTGCGATATTGGTTATTGCCTCGGTTTGGTTCATTCTCTGCGTACTCATGCTCTTGTTCATTCTCTTTTTGATGACACGCTTAGGCTCTGATTCCTACGCTTCAGACAAAAATGAGGGGTTCGAAAATGAGTACACCGATTTTAGCGGATATGGTACTAGTTCCTATGGGGAAGAGTATTGCCGCTTAGACGACTAGACGACAACAAGAATCATTTCTAACAATAACAAGGGCTGAATTCTCAGCCCTTGTTTATTGTCGCTTCATCAATTTGAAGCTCCGGCTTATATCCCCAATTTGCTTTTCACGTTATCAACCCCTTTGCCTGCTGCCTCCCCTCCAGCGGTTGCAGCACCTTTTGTCGAGTTTTGCATCATTGTGCCAATACCGGCTCCAACGTTGAACCCAGCCCACGCCATCACACTGAAAAAGATCATCGGCAACAACAAGAACAATGCTCCAATAACGAACAGCATCACCATATGAGTAACACTCGCATCGTTTGCGAAAGCGGTCGGTAGAGACAAGGCGAATTTGTAACCCGCCCCAACATCACCGTAGAGCGCATTCAACATCGAGCTGTCTATCCACCTCGCCAGCTCCCACCAGAAGGTACAGAAGTGCAAGGCAAAAAGCCCGAAAGTGATGGTCATCAGGACTTTCAGGTCGTAAGTGCTGATCGGTAGTAAAAGCGGGATGCAGATGACCACCGCCATAAGCAGAAACGCCTGAACCATCGGCAAGGCGGTTTTCAGGGCATTGAGCGTCGGCATGTACTTGATGTACCCAAAACCCAGGCCAACGTTCGTAGCAATGTTGTTGAACTCATTTCCGCTCTCGTTGCGGCTGCTGTAACCGTACTCCTGATACACCTCGCCCGGTCGCATCGTCCGGGCTTGTTGTTCAGGGCTGACCAACCGACGGACGGCGGCATCGGCGATCTCAGCATGAGTTCTACCGGTAAGCCAGCCTTGGAGACTGGTCATCAGCGAAGGGCTGATGTTGGTGAGCAGCTTCGCCCGTAGTCCCTTGCTGCCAGCCTCCCACCATTCTTTGCACGTCGGGTAGCCGCCGCCACCGGCCACATTGGCCAGTCCGGCGTCCCGTGTCGAGTTGTACGGAAAATCCACGCGCGGCTTATGGCTGCGCAGTGTGTTGTAGTACCCGGCAGTATTCAAAAAATACGATGACCCTATCCAGCCCACATCGTAGTCAACGCTTTTGTCTATATTAGGCATGTTGTTGTTGAATCGGTAACGAGCGGCGCCGTAACATTCGTGAGAGAAATCGGCCACTTCCTGCAACAGTACCTTGTCGTTAATCCTGGCCTCATCCAGCACGATCATGATCTGCCGAATATCGGGAGAGCAAGGTATAGCAGCGACAGTTGCCGCTGTTACACCCTTACTGATCGTGTGCATCAGTGCCCACCAGAGAGGAATCTGAGCGGTTTTGCCGCCGATGCTTGTCTCGAACCCTGCTCCCCATCCTGTCGCCGAGGGGTCGGGGGTGGTAACTCCGCAACGAAGACTCGCTTCTTTGTCGAACTTCATCTGAGCGATTGTCAGATTCACAATCGGCACACAAGCAAATAGAACAACAAGAAACCCGACATAGACTCTGTTCTCGACTCGGTAGATCGAGAGAATCCCTTTGTTGCCTTCATCGGCACCCTCGCCGCGTGCGCGCAGCCATTCCTGAATAATAATGGCTAGGAACGGCCATGCTGCAAGGCTGGTTTCAGCCATTGCATACCAAAGGCCATTGTTGATCACCCACGCCAAGAGGGTCAGGTAGTATTCGAGATAGCTATAGGTCGATAACATGTTGGGCACCTACAGGTATTTGGGGACTTCGAGAAACAGGATCAGCAGGAGGAAAAAGCCTCCAATGCGCTTCATCCTGCCCACTGCCAAGGTATCGCCCCTGGCTTCGTACATTCGATACGCGCTGTACCAGAAGCCGGCAGCGATCGCGTAAACGATGATCCGCCAGATCAGCAGATAGGGCGCTGCCGATTTCAAGGCTGCCATCCATTGCTCTGTTCCGCCGTGCGCCCAGGTGCCGACCATGGAGACCAGGACGGCAACGATGAGCATCGTGGCGATGAGTCCCGCCATCGAAGCAAACAGATACTTCAGAAGCTTTTTCATCAGCATGGCTTACGGCCCTACCGGCTGCTGCATCCTCAATACGCGGTCACGATCCGGGTCGCCGGACTCGATGATTCTCGACCGGCTGAACCCCGCCTCTTGCCGCCTCAGCACGGCGCTGGCGGTATTCATCGCCAGTCCCTGCCGGATCTCCATCTCCAGCTTCAACGAGGCGATTTCATCGCTCAAGTTTTTCAGTTGCTTGTTGACCGCTTCTTGCGCGGGCTTCGCCGATTCGACGGCTGGAGCGCGTGAACCGGCTTGCAGCATCCGCTGGAGCATCAGCGCCTTTTCGAGCACGTCAGACATGGCCACCTCTGACGCCAGCCGGCGCGACAGTACTTGACGATCAGGATCGTCTCGCAGCGCCTCGATCACTCGACGCGAAACCGGCAACATCCCGCTGCTGGCGTTTTTCAGGTTGGTCGGATTGGTCTGTAGTGACCCGGACAACAAGCCCTCGATGTTCTTGAGCTTATCGACATAGGTGTCTTGTATGAGGGTCGTCAGACCCTCGCCAGGAACAGAAAACAGAGACTGACAGTTTTGGCAAGTGGCGATCTCGTTTTCTCCGAGTACTCGCTTTGCCCACTGAGTCGCGCTTGCCGGCGTCGGCCATGTTGTGCAGACTGATCCGCCATCGCAGGACGATGTGGAGACAGTTCCGTTATCGGTAAGTGACCGCCGGTGCAGAGAGTTATAACCGGCCTTTACGACATCTTCGACAATTTTTATACGTTCCTGTCCGGCACCGCCTTTGCGTTGTCCGTCCATCCACTCAATACCAGTTTGACCTTTATTGGCTTCTGCATTTTTCGTGGTGGAGATAGCATCAACGTTGCCCCATTTGACTATATCCTGGAAATACTGGCCGGAAGAAATATCCCCCCACTCGGAGCTGGTCGCGGCGTCAGTCAACGCTTTGGCCATGTTTTCGCAGGTGAGCTTGGAACGGTCGAAATCAATGCGCGCTTGCATGATGCCGTTGCTGATCAGCTCGTACAGCCCTGGGTTGGCTCTCTGGAGAATCATCGCCGGCAAGCTGGCAACCGCGCCCGTTGCGGCGCTCATGATGCCGCTCATGATGTCTTTGAAACCGTCAACCAAGCCATTAAGCTGGTTTCTTATGGTCATTTGAAGGTCGAAATTCCCGCACATGAAGTTGGAGTTCCAACTTGCCCCAACCCCATAGCTCCAGGGTCTCAAGGACGTGACCGGCGCTCCAATAACACTGCCGCCGCCGATCGAATACATCACCCGATCGTCAACGATCTCACCGGACTGGTTGAGCCGGTAGGCACTTTCTATCGCTAGTGCTTGCGTTGTGAACACCGTTGTCACCAACAACAAAACGAAGGAACGCTTTAGCGTTTTCATGGGGAACTCCTTTTAGAAATAAGCGTGAGGCGAGAAATAAATCAGGCGTTGCCCAGCCTGTTGGCAGCAAGAGTAAGGACGCCACAGCGCCCATGCGTAGCCGTGATTTTCCTCGACAGTTCCGCTAAGAGCCGTAGGGAAGATGTAGCAAAAAGGCTCGACGTACGGGTGAAGCCCTTGCCACTTATGATTGAGCGGATTCATTTCCATGACCGGCCCAGGAGGCCAGTAGCCCTGATAACCAGCCCCTTGAGTTGTCTGGTACACATGAGGCGATGCGATATTGCTTGTGATGTCTGCGGCTCTTTGGGCGATGACAGCGCCCACCTTGTAATCGTCGGGCTGCACCAAATAACCCTGACGGGGAAAAATGTTGCCCCAATTATTGCCGGTAATATACGGCGCCATTTCACGCAATCCTCGTATGTACGAGGCCGGGTAAATCTGTTCGGTGATGCCCCAGCGCCAAGCGTAGTAGTCCAGAGTGCTCAAGAAGTACGGTTGAAACGATGTCGTTGTGCGATCGCACAACATCGAAAACCCCATATCGGAAATTGATCCAGGATGACCAATCACGTCGGCGTTTTTGAAATTGGCCAGATTGTTCCGGCGTTTGTTTTGGGCGGTCAAATAGCCCATCCCGTCTGCTGTCGGGGTGGCTTGGCTGTAGAACATCACTTCGCGCCAAGGGTTAAACCCGGTGTGCCCATACCCAGAAACGACGGTCTCCGGGTTGTAGTGCGAAACCTTCATCGAAGTCGATGTGGAACACCCATATGGGGTACACGTCAGCCAAATACAGATACCATCAAGGCGCCATTGCACACATCCATAATTCAACGTCGAGGCGACAATTTCAGGAGTCGTGACGGCTCCTGCGTTGGTAAACGGCAGCAGCGCGGCCAGCAGAATCAATGCACGACGTTTTATCGACTTCATGGCAGCCTCTCGGGCAACGGTTTGAAGGTGACCGATGGTCTGGTGTGGGTAGGCAACTCGTACCCGCCCGGCTGGTTTCGCTTATCGGCTATTCGCCGAACCGCCAGCATTACATCCGGCTGACCATAAACGACATATTGACCATCAACCACGACTGCGGGGATCTTGCTAACCCCCAACTGCCAAGCCATCATTAGTCCTTGATACGCATGGGAAAGCTCCTCGATCCTCTTCACGCCTTCAGGACTTTCAAGCTGCGCTCTTGCTATCTTCTCCGCTTCGTCGATGTTTGCCGGCAAGCCTATCGACATCTCCCTTTCGATCTGAACGACACGATCAAGGACAAACACCTTGGCCTCCCCGGTGTTCCTTACCGGGTGTGCGCTGTCGGTAAACACCAGAACTTCCGCCGGCGCCGCACTGGAAAGCACCAGTCCCATGATCAACAGCAGTCCTCGCATCATTGTTGGCTCCTAGTCAAAGTCAGGGTCGTCGCGCCAAAGGTTTTCTTCGCCGACATCGGGCTTCTTGGGCTTGTAGTCAGTCCCAACGATCCTGAGCACCTCCTTGATCGTCTCCTTGTCGTCCGCGCCTTCCAGACGTTGTATTTCGCTTCTGACGGCATCATCGAGCTTGTTCATGCCCAGCACCTTCCGTGATATGCTTTATAGATCCCCTTTTTTAGCCGCTGACCCCTATGAGAATTCGTAGAGCCTATTGCGCGGAACTGAAGCGCCCCGTAACTGCTGACGAGGCTAGGCGCGAGTTCCTCTCTCTGAGGAACCGGCCAGAGGAATTTCACTTTTTTTGTAGTAGCGAGGCTTGCAAGTCTCAGGGAACGAGCGTCAGAATTACTTGTGCAAACTACAAAAACTTTGCCGCCGAAGGAAAAAAATTTGTCACCACATATTTTAGAAGATGGGATGACCATGTTATAGGCTGTTGCTACTATGTCCCAGACAACGAAAGCAACGATCACCAACAAGAGCAGGGAAAAGGAAAGCGACGTAGAAAAAAGGAAACTGATCTTGTCGATATATTCGACCCCAGACCTAGTAACGAGCGGCAGAGAGCAGTAAACCCGAGTAAAACCACAATCAACACCGCTTCTGATGAGGACGAAGCGGAAGATGACTCTCCCGGAAGCGGATGTCAAAATGAAAACTTGACCCGAACAATTTTTCTTGACAAACTCGTTGACACATACGAGGAAGCCAAGCAAGTGCTTCCCAAAGAGGAATTCTTTACTAAAAAAATCCATCTTGTTGGAACAGGTGACGTTTTGCTGTGCGAGTACTTCAAGCCTATGTCTAAAGCCATTCTTGACGGTGAGAAAAAGGTCTATTTTGGCAAGGCTCGGCTTGAGAAGAGATTTGGAATAGGCTTCAGGTTGTTGTTTTCCGAAAAGGTGAACAATCTTCCTGTATTTTTGTATGTTTCTAGCGAAGCGCTTCAAAAGTACAAACACAAGGATTACCTTCAAGGAATGCTTGACGAAGCGTCCAAGAAAGCAAGCTTCGAAACTTACGCGCTCGGTTTCTTTACCGTATCGCCTACCGGGAAAAGTATCAGCATCGTAATTAACGATCTGCATCATTTAACGTTCCTCATCTGAAGCGTCAAATTTCGCTCTCCAGATCGCGGTGCTTTAGGTTGAGCATCGAGAGCGGCAACAAGATACGACGCCAGATACACAGCATCGACGGCATCGAAAACCATGCACTCACCAATAGAAAACACTTTCTTCTCTGATTTCAAATCATTCGTTTCAATGAATGTCAAGGCGCAATCGTCCTTTTCACCCTCCAGATCAAGCGCATAGAAGCCCGTGTAGTTGTTTCTGTAAAACCAGAAACGATATTTCGGCCTCTCTCCCAGATGATCTTTGAGCGAACCACAAAACTTACCCAAAGGGTTACGCCAGTCGTCGGCAATTGAAGCGCCCCCGATCGGATCAGCCAAAAAAAGAGTAAGTTTCGGACAATTGTTCATGCGGCTATACCCCGCTCAAAGAGATGCCGCCAGGGCATCGGTTCTATGCCTCGCGCTCGATCGAGCTTTTCGGCGACCCAGAATGCCGCCTCAAGTTCAGAGCACTGTTTCTCCCTCATGATCTCGGCGCGCTCCAGCTTTTCCTCCGGCTCGGTCATAGCCAGCGCCAGGTAAAGGCTTGGCGGCACTGCCCGGAACAGGAATTCATGGTTCTTCGAAAGAACGACGCCTTCGGTGTACTTGGCGGTTTCCTTGCTGGCTGAGAGCAGCAACGTTTTCTGAGCACTGCTCAACCGTTTGAAACGAGCGATCTCTTCAATTTCAGCCTGAGGCATCACCAGGTTGATCCACCACTCGATCATGTTGAGTAACGTCGCCGCCGAACCAGGCAGGTCAGCCATGTTCTGTGTCGCCAACCAGAACCAGGCGCCTAGCTTACGCCACATCTTGGTAATTTTTACGGCATAGGGAGCCACCAACGGATTCTTCGTGATGATGTGACCTTCATCGGTAACCATGATGATGGGCCGCCCCAAATACTGATCGCGCTCGGCGATGTTATTGACCGTGTTAATGAGGCTGATGTAAGCGATCGACATCTGGGCTTCATTGCCCTCGCGGGCATAGTGTCCGAGATCGACCAGCGTTACGTCCGACTCCAGCCAGGACGTTCCTTCCCGGTCGAACATCAGGCCGTCGAAGCCCTGGGTGTACAGTTCCATCGCTTCGGACATCTCGATGATGCGCGTAGCGCGGCTTTCCTTCAGCTCCTTGTCTTGGCCGGCGCGGCGCAGTGCCGCGATGATGTCGCGCGTCATGACCGTTCGGCCTTCCTTAACACAGAGTTCTGCCGCACTGACGATACCCTTGCGTATTACAGAGCGGTCTGCTCGGGTCAGCCTATCGTCTTCTTTGGCCTCGCCGCCGGTGATCATCAACCTAGCGATGATTTCCAGCTCACCAAGAACGTCGCGCTTCTCGCTATCATCCTCCGAAAGAGAGTCTTTCCCAGGCAAGAGTTCTTCTTCGACGACCAACTTCTCGATCTTGTCGGTGGACTCGATCAAGAGTTTGGCGTCTGCGAAGGGCGCCAGGGTGATGTCCACCCCCGGTTTGATGGATACCTGGTTGACCGACAACCCGAGTTTGGAAAAATACTGCGCCAACAAGCCGAATGAATTACCTGCCTCGACGATAAAGAGCCGTGGCCGGTAAATCCCCATCATCTGACACATGAGCGTGACCAGCGTTGCGCTCTTGCCGGCACCGGTGGGGCCGAACAGCAGCATATGAGCGTTCATCGCCCGGTCGTGTTTTGAGAGCGGATCGAAGGTTATAGGTGAACCGCCCCTGTTGAAAAACGACAAACCAGGACGGCCAGTGCCGATGGCGCGTCCCCATACCGGCGCCAAATTGGCGACATGTTGGGCAAAAAGGAATGAGGTGTACCACTCCTTCGGGTCGTCCAGCGGGTTGTAGCACATCGGCAGCCAGCGCAAGTAGCTGTTGCATGCGGCGATTTCCTCGCCTTCCTGGACGGGCTGCAATTCTTCTCCCAACAGCACGTTGGAGAGCGCCACATGCTTATCGTGCAACTCTTCTTCGTTCCTGCCGCGCAAGAAAAACGCGATGGTACCCCTGTACAGCTTATGCGATCGCCCCAATAACGATTGAGCCACTTCCGCATCTTCGATGGTTCGCTTTGAATCCTCGTTTTCCCCGATGGATTTCTTTTTGAGTCGTAAGAGATGGCCCTCCAGGATGTCTTGCGGTTTGATCACCATCGTGATCACCATTACTGTGTCTTCCGGCAAGCGATCGAACATGGCGTTGAAGGCATCGCCCTTTTTGATCTCGCCGGTGGTATGGCCGATCTTCGGCGCTCGGCGCAGCTTATCGACGACGACGACCTTGTGCGCCATACCGTCGAAGTACCAGGTTCCTTTCTCGACATCCGATCTTGGCTCCGAGAAAAAAAGCCTCTCGGAAAAATCGTGAGAGAACGGCAACGGCAAATCGGTTCCGGCGCCGTCGTCGTCCCAATAGGGGACTTTCGGATAGAAATCTATCGGCTTGTCACCGGTCATAGTCGGTTTCGGGTTGAACCATGGAAGCATCCACTCGTAGAAGCCTCTGCCATCCACCCGATCAATCTCAACACCGGCGCCCCTGAGCGAACCGACGATGCGTTCACAGGCGTGATTCAGTTCCTGTTCTGGTGATAGATCGAGTTTGGTGCGATCGCTTAATCGGCGGTACAAGACCATCCGTACACGGCGGTTCTGGCCGCGCCATGGCTGTTTTGTCACCCTGGCGTCGCGGAACAAACCACCGGGTTTAGCGATAGCCCGCATGTGATGGTTGGTCAGATTAAGGAATTCCTCCGTGAAATCCGACTTTTTGGCAGACGACTTGACGTACTCGTTCAGATTTCGCATATACACGGCAAAATCAGAGTCGTCCTGACAGAAGAACTGCAAGATCCAGGGGGCTTCTTCAAATTCATCGAAAGCGTCTTGTAGCGCGTTTTCGATGACGTCACGAATACCCATCAACCAGTCCGCTTCGCGTCCTTCGGTGCCGATCGGAATCAGTTCAAACACCGCCCCTACCGAGCGGTTGTCTTCCAACAGGAAGCACTGAGACTCAGGCAGGTATTCAACCCAAGGCAGAAAGTCGCAGAACCCCGGATGGTGCTCATTGATTTTCGCCTGGTCAGCCTTGGTCGCCCGAGGCTGGTTAGGACTACGCCAATGCGGTCGCTCTGGCGGCGATGGCGGAGCCTTTGCCGTCTCCGCCCTGACGGTTTTCCCTGTCAGACTGTTCCAGGCATCGGACGGTAAGCCCTTCAACGCCTGAATCAACGCTTCAGACATCAGTAATCCTCCGTCCGCTCACCAGGCATTGCGTACGTGACCTTGTTGTACATCGGAAAAATCGTCGTGTATCCCGGTACCGGCACCGGGTCGGTTCCGGCGAGATGCGGAAACACATACATCACCAGGTCGGGGTTCGGTAGCCGGACGAACTGGCTTTTGATTTCGTTGAACGAATTGCGGCTGTACGGCGTCTGAATGTCCGCCGCATCGTCGAGCGGTCGGCGCAACTGCGCTCGGGCGTCAATGAGTTCCTGGTTGCCGCCTCCCGAAAGCCGCCAGATGTCCATCATGGTCTGGCTATCGTCGTGCGGAAACATCTCCTTTTTGCTGGTCGAACACCCGGCCAGCAAAAGCGACACACTAAGGAAGCTCAGTAATAGAATTGCTTTGTGCATGGTAATTCACCCTCCGTCCATGGGGTTCGTAGTCGATGGTAATTTCGCGGTCGATGTGTACGGCAATATCCGCGTGTGGTGGAACATAGATAGCCGCAAAAGCCTGACCGTACAATTTATTGACCCAATTACTGATGTCGCGCACCCCTCCAGTTAGAATCGTGTTCATCGCTTGATTCCGATCGCTCATAACGTATCCGCCACCTGCGACGCTGGCCACGCTGGTACCGTCCTTGCTGAATACCGACGCGATCGCGGCGCCGGCGGCGGTCACCAACGACTGAGTGGTAAGGTATTCCTGTGCATTCGATCGCTGGATTCCCGAAACACAGGGAATGCCCTGTGGATCGGAGATATACCCAAGCCCGCCCCGGATGTTGTTGAGGCTTGCCGTCGAGTTGTTCGACTGGCCGCGCCTGACGGTGGCCTCCGGCTCCGGCACGGTGCGAATCGTCCCGTCCTCAAAGATGAAGGTGATCGACTCGATCTGTCCGCGCACACAAGACAGCGTCCAGTCACCGGTGGCCGTGCCGGTCATCACAGCACCCTGAACATCGGGAAGGTCGATCCCGTTAGCCGCCAGGTTGTCCTTGCCCAGCAGCACCTTGAAAGGATAGGGATCATTGACGGTGCCGTCGATCGGTACGCGACCGATCAAGGCGGTCATGACTTTCGATCCCATCAGCGTCGAGTTCTCGGCGATGGTGAAATGCTCTTTGGTGCCTTCACTGCGCTTCTTCTTGTCGAGGTCTTTCTCGCCCTTGGCGACTTCACGGTATTTCTTTTGTGCATCCGAAAGACCATCCAACGGTCCGCTGCCAAACGCATTCGGGAAAGTGAAATCAGACGTTTTGAGCTTTCCTGTCTTCGGATCGAGCGCGATGCCGTCCGAAGGATCGACCCAGACGATCCCAGGCGCTCCGCCAAAAGTAGCGGCTCCGCTACCACCCACACCTACCTGGAAGTCGGTAACGCTCCCGCTTTCGGTGCTCCCGGTGTTGCCGGGCTGCCGAGCGCGACCAAAAGGCAAGTTCGGAAAATCGAAAGGTGCCCCAAAAACCTTGCTGTCTCCGGGCTTGAAGCCAAGCCCCACGGGAAGGTCTTCGGTTGCCGCAGAAGGCTCCGAACCGATCTGATTGAACTGTCCTTTCAGATCCTCGATCTGACCCCTGGCGTCGTCCGTGACCTTATCAAATTCCCCCTGGAACGACGACAAGACTTTCTTGATCGCCTGATCTACCTTGGCGTCGCTGGCCGCTTCACGTCCACGCAAACGCTCGTTTTCCCTGGCGAGATCATCGTTTTGCTTCTTTACATCCTCGATCGACTTGTTCACAGCCCTCATTTGGCCGACAAGTGTCGCCAATGTATCCCTGGGCGTGTCGCCTTCAACACCCAGTTGCTTTGCCTCCTGTGCGCTGATTGTCAGATCAGACTGCCCAGGGTTTTGTACTGTCTGTTTTCCCTTCGGCCCCCAAACAACCCAAGCCACGAAAACAATCAGCAACGGCACCGCAATATAAAGCAGCTTGTTCGAGTTCATCAGCCGTTCTCCTTCTTGGAGGAAGCGGGTGTCTTTTTGTTTTTGTCCTTATCTTTCCCCTTCGCATCCGTAACATAGGCATGAGGAAGAAGCGCCTGATCGAGGCCACGATCCTTGGTGACCAGATAAAGCACGGTCGTGTCTTCGGGGGTACCGGCGCTACCCATCCAACCATGCTGGAAGGTGACTGAGTAGAAATCCCCTTGAACCTTCCTGGGGTCGAGTTCGACCCGCGTTTTGCTCCGGTTGACCAACTTCACGGCAGACACCGTGAAATTTCCGAGCTTGTAAGCGACTAACGGATAGCCGTCGATAGCTTCGGTCGGTATAAGCCGCAAACGGTCGTTAACGCGCAAGCTGACCTTACGCAGTCCGGTAACCGGCTCCAGCGTCCGCAACGGCCCATAAAGGCTTTGGGAGGCATAGCGCGTCAGCGCGACGGGGGCCGGAATCTTGAGGGACTCGGCGACTTTGGCGGCATAGCTGTCCGATGCTTCGGGGTCGTCCGCAGCCGCAGCTCGCCCATCCACGATCCTGACAGCCTCGGCGGTCTCGATCTGGGAGTCCTGATCAACGGTATGCACGTCGATCAGGATGAGTTCGCCAGTCTCTATCACTTGAATCTGAAGCCTGGACGGCGGCAACTCGGCGGTGGCCTTCAGATACACAACACCACCCGCCGATTGGATACGGAGCCGATCGTAAGCCGGGCGCTCCATTCCTACCCGGACGTTCTTGTCGAGAAAAATCGCTCGTTCTTCGTCAATCCGTAGCGGAACAGACAGCGGCATTCGCTCCCATTTGATGATCTCGATCGCCCAGGCGAACGACGACAGCAAAGCTGCGCCCAGAACAACAAGGGTTTTTAGAACCGGATGCTTCATTGCTTGGTCTCCTTCGCTTCAATTTCGAGACGTTTTGGAATGCCTGTGTAGCAGTCGAACCCCAAACCCCATGGGTTTAGTTCCGGGTTGATGTCGTACCGAACGATACGCAACGGGTAATGCACAAGTGCGCGTTTGACCGGTTCGGACATGTAGTACTCGTCGGCAGTGATGTCGAGATTCACCTGCCAACTGTCCTTGTCGATCTGTCGCACCCGCTCGGTCGGGTTATCGGCGTAGCCCCGTCCCAGTATCTCGTAAACTCCCCTGACGCGATTGCGCAGCTCGCCGGCGATGCGGCGGGACTCGATCTCCTTTTCCAGCGTCGCCTTGCAATTCGGCGTGATGAAGTGTTGTAGCCGGTGTAGATTTCTCGGCATGTCCACCTCACCGTTGGTAGGCCAGCGGTGTAGCTGCCCGAAAATGTACAGCCCAAAGCCGTAAACATTTTCCGGGGGAATATCCCACCATAGCCTCGTACTGCCGGCGCGAAGATCGGGCGGGACATGCACCGTCATGTACTCGGGAGACCGCTTCCAGCCAAACCACATCGCTCCGGTGAACACGGCCAAGATCAGCAAAGCCAGCCTCAACGTCTTGATATGGGCCTTTTGCGCATCAACTAGGGATTTGAACTGACTCATTTTTTCACCTGCGCTTCAAATACACGTCTTTCACGACGCACCGCCCAGAAGCCGGTGCGAATCGTGATGCGTCCGCCCCCAAAAGATAGTCCTAGCCGCTTTAACGATTGCCACTGCAAGCGCCGGTAAAGCCAGGTCTCCGGTTTGCCTCGTTTCATCCTACGAAGAATGGCGCTACCGAAAAAAATAACGGCGAAAGCGACGAAGACAATCATGGTCGGGACCATGGCGATGTAGCCGGTCATGACCCAACCGATGAGGCCAAGAACTAGCCCAAGGGCAGCTCCCAGCCCCCCCACAATGAACATCTCATCGTTGGTCATGCCTCGCAGCACAATCGGGGCGCGGTTCAACCGTTCAGGCAGAAAGGCAACTGTGCCGTCTTCGGCTGAAATCAGGTTCGCGGTCATGGCTTACAGGATTTCAGCAGCTTTTGTGAGCAGCCAAATGATCAAAACCAACAACAGGAAACCTACGACTAAGACCATCCCAAAGTCGGCCCATTTTTTTTTCTGGTTCTGAACTTCTGTGAAAACTTGGATGGCGTAATAGGCAACCACTATGAAAGCAATGGCTGCAATTGCCAATCCGGCAATAACCCCCCAATCGTACATATGGTTCTGCATGGTCTGCCGGATTCCGCTACCAGTACCGCGAGATGGATCTTCCACCGTAGGAAGAGACCCTTGAGCCATCACAGCACTTGCAAAAACCATTGCCCCAAAGGATGCAAGAATCTGTTTCATCCAATTTGCGAATTTCATTTTTCAACTCCTTAAAAAAATCAAAACCTCAAAAAAAACGCCATTGCCAACAAAATCATCAGAAGTAACCTGAAACTCGCGCCGCCCAATGCTTTCGCCGTTACGCTGCCGTCAACCCAGCCTTTGTAGGCCGTCAACAATGACCATGCCGCCCAAAGGAAAAGGATCATAAAAAGCCCCCCAACCCAAAGATGGTGGTGGCCGAGAATCGTGTCGCCGGATGCGGCCTCAAAAGCAGACCTCTGGGCGCTAGTCATTGCCATGCTTCGTTCCTCGCTCTTTCTGGTACTGGCCGTTCAGGTCGGCAACATCACGCGGCTGCGCCCGTGAAGGGGTCAGATAGTGTTCAAGGCCGGCCCGAACCGCTTTAAGGTCTTTATCGAACCTGGAATGATCGAACCGGTAGCGATCGGAATCGAGCGTTCTGGTGTTGCTTTCCATTTGCTTACCAAGCGCCTCGATGTTCTGCAACTGGAGCAACATCAGACGGATCTGTTCGCGCTCGTAATCGGATTGAGCCAATGCCGTACCGGCAAGCAGGGTCGCCACGCAAAACAAGACTATTCTTTTCATTCATCACTCCCGATAATTCGCTGCCAAAAAAAGACGAAACCCGCCGTCAGCGGATAGGCGATCCCGTGCGGCTGCGGCCCGTGTTCCTTGCTCTGCTGGACGACCGCTTTCAACAACGGCTGAACCGATACGATCCCGTATCCCTCTGCCTCGTATTTCCGAAAGTGCTTTTGCGCCGCTTCGGAGTTCAGGAAAAGTTCAACATCCGGTTCCAGCGGTAGTGTTTTGTCCTTGAACCACAGGAAACCGGTCTCCTGCACCACATAGGAGACGCGGAGGTATGAGGTTTTGTGCTCGTAGCGCATCGTCACAGATACTTCTTGAAAGTCGCCGCCGTCACCAGGACGGCCAGACCGAGCGCGACCGCGCACGGAATCAGCACCAGCACCGGATGAACCGTGACAGGCATGGCCAGATAAATGACCCAGGGCGCCACCGTCAACGGAATCACCAGTTGTTTGGCGCGATGGTAGATAAACGACGACTCACGTCCGGCGCCGAAACGGCGCAGATCGCGGCGCACCAGACCATCTGTTGCTCCAATCAGCACCGCTAGAATGAACAGAGGGATCGAAAGAACCAAGACCATCAACCTGACAACGAAGGTCAGCACCACATAAACCGACGCCAGCGCGTAGTCCTGCATCCACAAATAGATTCGGGAAGCGTAGCCAAGCATGCTTTGCCCTTGGCTGTTGATCTCCGCGCTTTGCGTGAAGGCGATGAAACCGCTTTTAACGAAGCACCACTCGTAAACCAGCCCCAAGATCCATGCGATCGTTTTCCCTGGCTCTTGAAAGATCAGGGACGCCTTGAAGTTGTCCGACAGCCAAGCCAGCTCGTTATTGAACATCCTGTGAGAGTGATGCCAGCCTTCTTCTTTCCAGAAGAAAGCAAGCCCGATGTACTCCAAGATGAAGCTCAAGATCAACGATCCGAGCAGCAACCCGAGAATCTTGAACGGCAACGACAGAACGAAGGCTATCAGCCCCTTGCGCTGCTCTGGCGGCCTCTCAACGGGTCTGCTTTGCGTGTTTTCGGCCATCTCAGTGCACCATGACCTTGATGTGATGGCAGCAAATGCGAACCTGACCGATGTTCGGATCGACGATGATCGCCGAGGCCGTGTCCTCGTTGACCATCACCCCCGCCGGCGAGAAGCCAAGCGTTTGCAGTTCGCTGAAAAGAAGGTACGCCGTATCGTATTGGATAGCGTTGCTCAAAACCTTCTGCAACAGTTGTGAAGCATTGTTGACGCTGCTTCCCTCGACATAGACAAGGCCGATAGTCGTCCTTGTTGCCAGCGACGATAATGATTTATCCATATCAGAAATCCTCATCGTCAGTGGTCACGTCGGCTGCCTCATAATCGCTCTGTTCGTCACCAGAAGCTTCCGTCTCTTCGTCCATCTCGAAGCCCGGTAGAGCTACATCGTCCATGACTTCCGTATCTCGGTATCCCGGTGCATCCGGCAAGGCATCTCTCAGAGCGTCGATGGCGGTGGCCCAACCACTCGATGTTGCCCACCATTGCCCCTCTGAGCGGTAGTCCTTGCGCATCAGTGACGCCAGTTCTTGCAGATCTTTCGGCAGCACGTCGTCGGAATCCAGCTTCGGTAGCGGCATCCGTACCTTCCAAAGATTTCCGCCTTCCTGCAAAGAGAACATCTGCCCCTTAGGCAATTTGACGATATGCGCTGGTTCGATCATCGGCACTGAGGTCGCACTGATCCGATCTTGGTTGCTGCTGGTGAAGTCGGTCGCGGCATGAGGATCGGAAACATCCGAAGCGCCAGAAACCAGCGTTTTTGTCAGGATGTTGACCTTCGGGAGCTGCTTGGTCAGCAACTCGGCGCTGGTCGTTTCGCGTACGCGCAACATCTGCAAGGTGTTGAAGTTGCCGATTACTTGACCGGACTTCGCCTTATTCTGAATTCGCGCCTCGATGTCGGATAAAGTCTGGGTGTACGCCGTCACCTGATAACCGGCGCCACCGCCTTTGTTGACCATCGGGATGAATTCGTCGCCCATTAGCTCATTGAATTCATCGGCGTGGATATTGATCGGCACCTTGGTCGTTTCGCTACCGCCGGGCAGGT
The DNA here is from genome assembly GCA_031260355.1 of Burkholderiales bacterium. GTDB lineage: Bacteria > Pseudomonadota > Gammaproteobacteria > Burkholderiales > Casimicrobiaceae > UBA931. Next base: position 83,762 of record JAIRJZ010000043.1, on the reverse strand, counting down.
CACTTTCGATCCCGTGCTTATAGATGTGACCGGCCACGGACACCAGATCGGCAAACATCGAGTTGCCAACGGCGCCGGCCACGTCGGCATCGGCCAAAGCATCGAGTCCTACATAGACGATCCCGCGTTTCCTGATGATCTGCATCCATTCAAAGATCGGACGCGGGTCAGACATATCGGTGTAATTCGGCGCCAGCAGTTGCGATGTTTTGCCGGTGGTCAGTTTTTCCAGCAACGGCAGCAACGACGCCACGATCTTGTCGAAGTAGGTGCGGTCATACCGTACCGCCGACCGCAACCCGTCAAGCACAACATCGTAGATTTTTACCTCGGTCACATACTGCTCAATCGCAACGACGCGCTTCTCGCGTCCGCGCATATTGATCGGAATGTTCTTGTCGTTGAGCTTGCCTTCGATTTCGGTAATGCGATCCCAAGCATTCGGATACTTCTCTTTGAACAAAGCATGGGCGTACTCGATAAACAGATTGTCGATATTGACCACATACCGCGAAATCAGCGTGTAATCCGGGCGCTGGCCAAGTGTAACCAGCGCCCGGGAAATGATATTGACGAACCGCCAAGCAAACTGCTTGAATGCGGCGCTATTGCCTTCACCGGAGAGCTGGCCAGCAACCCGCGTCGGGATCTCCGTCAACCTGGAAAACCGTCCGATCGCGTTGTACCGCGCCGACAGGTCGGGATAACCGAGGTGAAAAACGTAAAACTCTTTGTCCCGTCCAGCGCGTTTGGCCTCAAGAAAGATGCGCTTCAGGAGATCAGCGTCACCTTTCGGGTCGAAAACGATCACCACGTCGCCCCGGTGAATGTCTTGAGTGACGTACACCTCGCACAACCGGGTCTTGCCCACCCGTGTCGTGCCAAACACGATCGTGTGGCCGACCCGATCGGCCAGTGGCAGCGTGACATCGACCTCGCTCGGTTCGACGCCGTGAATGATGGTCGAGCCGCCGACCGGCGGCAGAGGCCGAACCGGGTTCCATGGACTGTCGATCATGGTCAGCTTCGGCAGCCACCCAAGGACAAAGCTGTGTTCCAGCGACTTTTCGAGCGAGCGAGCCAGCTTGTAAACCTCTCCCGGCTCCACATACTTGGCAACCATTGGATCGGTTGCGTCAGTTAGCCTTTGGGTATGGATTCTTGTCCACTGAAACCCCTTGCCCAACCATAAATACTGCCGGCTGACTGGTATGTCCTTAGCGGTCATCTCAAACCGCGTCAGCCGGCGAAGATTGCGCTGGTAGCGTAAAACATCCCATCCCTGCTTGCCGCGATACAGCCCGAACACCCCGAAGACGACAGCAGCAGCCATGCCGACCGTCGGCGTCAGCGCCAACGCCCATGGCGCTTGAATGCACAACAACACCGCAGCAGCACACACCGCAGCGGTGTAGAACTCCACCGGCGGTCTTAACTTCGTTGCAAGGATGTGCGACATGCCTTTTCCCTCGCAATCGTTTTATTGCTCGATACCGGTTCTGGTAATCAGAACCGGGTAGTGATCAATATTCAGTAATCCAGCGATGTCGTCACCGCTGGCCGGAATCAACGTCAGACCATCAGCAACCTTTCGGAGCGCAGCAAGGCTGCTGGCATCAGAAACATTCACCACCAGGCCAACCGCTCCAATCTCTCGCAAAGCGGCTCCTCTCTGCTTAAGCCACGCAACGGACAATTCATCCGTGCCGACAAGAAACAGCGGTTGAATCAACCCGCCGGCGTTGTTGGTACGAGCCGCAAAGCGACCTGGTGAGAGTTTCCTGCTCACAACAGGAAGCATTTGCGCCTCTGTCACCGGTCCCTGTTGAACAATCGGTTTCGCTTCCCTGATGTTAGAATTTTGCGGATTCGGCTGTAGCCTCTCGTAATAGGGAAGCGCCGAAACTCCGCCGTGATCTTCTACTACGGTCAGAGACGCAGCCTTGGCACTTCCACCAAAGAGAATAAGAAGGAGAATACAGATGGAAAAAACTATGCTACAAGCCAACTTCAAAAAGAAGATGACAGTTGGTGTTTTATTTGCCGGGTCAAGAACATACGCAAAAGGGAAAAGTAACGCGGTAAGGAATAACATTTTCCCTCCACCAATGAAATCGAGTAAATGTTCAAAGGTTGCGTCTTCCTGGTAACAAAGAAACAGCAAACGTAGAGCGCAAACGAACAAAGCAGTCTTAAAAATTGCGCTGGCAATCTCACAAAAGACAAAGGAAAAACAAGTGAACCACTCTTCATTGAAGCGGCCAAGTACTTTGATAGCTTTTATAGTAGGATCTATAAACACGACATGATAGTTTTTCATCGCTGCAGCACCTTCTCCGTCCGCCGCAGCAAGCTGTCGGTAAAAGCTTTACCGTTCAGAATGCCGTCCTTCCACCAGGTCATCGTGATCTTCGACCCGGAGCCTTCCTTCTGGATGTGGCACTCGATCACGACATCCCTGTAAGTCACACCGTCACTGACGTGATTCAATGTGCGGCGCATCATGTAATACGCGCCAGGATTAACGTCGTAGCCGTATTCCGCCGAGAGAAAAATCCACTCAGACGTTGTGCCGTACTGCCGCCTGATCTCCTCAGGCGATTGAAAACCGAATTCCGGCTTGATCGCCGCGAACGCGGAATCGACATTCACCGGTGACGACAACACCACCGTGCCCGTCTCGGTCTTGGTGGAAGTGTCCCTGACCGTCTTCGAGACATCGTTGCTAGGAACCGGCTTGTTTCCGATCTTTTCAGGGTCGTAGTTGACCGGATCGCCGGTGATCGGATCGTTGATGCAGGTTAAGCACTTTCCGCCGTACTCAATGTGATGAGCGCAACCGGCCAGCCCGAAAAGCGAAACTGCCAACAAAAGAGATTTCCAAAGCTTCATACAGTCACCTCACAAAGCGCCCAGGGCTGTCGGCACGTCGTTCACCGACACCCGGAGAACCCGCGCAGCGTGTACCTTGAATTCCGAGCGATAACGAGCAGCCGGTTCGCCCCCGGCGGGACGGTGATACCGTCCCGCAGCCGCGACCCAATCGCCGGTGCTCTCGTAGTGTTCGCGCAGGATTTGTGCGCTGACCAACAAGTTTTTCTGGGGATCGAGCGCCTCGCAGAGCGACCCGAACCTGCTGCCGTTCCAACCGATGTTGACTTGCCCCAGACCAGCGTCGATCCGCTTGGGATCGACCACCTCGACCGCCAGGGATAGCGCCCTGCAAGCCTTGTCTCTGTCCGTAAATCGCCATGGTTCGCCGGCGATGTTCAACGTCCATGGCCATGGCTTCACGCCGCTCGGCAGCGCCGCCCTGGACTCCTGCAACGCCAAGGCGTAAAGCACCTTCGGTGGCACTTGCGCTTTCGTGGCCGCAACGCAGTAAGCGTGAGGCGGTTCTACCGGTGCTGTAGCAAGCACCGGCGCCGACAACAGCAGCAACAGAATCATTCTGTACGCACCCATTGCCCGGTTCCCTCGATCATCTGATAGACAAACGGAAACTTGTCTTTCTCGTTGCCTCCAACCGAAACCAACGTCCCGTTGTCGTGATTCAACGTGATCGTTTTGTCCTTGACCAGAGCCGGACTGATTCCAGCATTTTTTGCCCAATCCCGTATCACCGCGTCTTTGCCACCGCTGCCAACCATATAAACGTCAAACGGTGTTTTTGAATCTTGCAGCAGCTTCGCTTTCTTATCGCACTCAGGGCAATTCGTTTTGACGAACAAAGCCACCCGAGGGGGGCCTTTAGGCGCTTGCGCCGGCATGGGAGCAAACGGAAGCAAGTTGCCATACACTTTCTTGAAAACCGCGTCGTAGGTTTTCTGGTAAGAGAGTTCGCGCTCGGCGCGTTCTGCCTCCATCCTCACCTGTATTTGAGCAAGACGGACACGTTCGTTCTCGCTCCGAGCTTCAACGCCGAGCGCCGTAAGAGGATCGAGATTCGGCGACCAGTACCCCCTCGGCCCCTTCATGATTTCCTCGTACCGCGCCCAATCTTCGGAAGTCAGACTCCATCGCTTTGACTGTTCTTCCCATCGTCGGATTTGTGTCGCCCGTGACTGCGAATCTTCCTCGACAAGCCGATCCTGCTCAGGCAACGGTTTCGTCACAAGAGACGGCAGAAATCGAATCTGCGAATTCATGGAATTCGGCGTCAGATCAGATTTCTGCGCCAGGGCGCCGGTTGACACCAGCAAGACCAGCCAAAGAAAAAGAAGGCTCGCGGATGTTTTCATGGCAGCGCGATTGTTATGTCCTGGCCGTCAACGAAGAAGGTCGCCTGACTGGCGTCAAACGATCTCAAACGCCAATCTTCAGCCGCGAAATCCAATGGTTGCAGCAACTTCACCTCGGATAGATTCTTCCCCCCCTTGGCCACCACCGCCAGGAACGGCTCCTGTCCCCGGTATTCAATTCCGACAAGCACGAAGGGCGGTTCGGGTTTTTTCTTCTCTCTGACAACAGCAGGGGCAGCCGCCCGTGGCTGCGCCGGCGCCGACTCGGCTCTCCGGGTATTGACCTGTTCTGTGAGCCTCAAAACTTGAGCAGCAATGCCTTCAATCTTTTCGTTCAGCGAGGTGAGTTCCGTTCTGTCCGCTTTCGTCGCATCCTGCGAATCAGACAAGCTTTGAAGATCCGTCTTGACCAAATCTATATATTCAGCAAGTACGGCCAATGTCTTGTCGTCAACATTTGACTTGGCTTTGATGTCGTCTATATCGGTCTGAATCGACTGAATGCGTGAAGACTGATCCCCGATCTGTGACTTGATACTTGCAGCATCTTTCTGTTCTTCGCCGCCGCCGAAGCATCCGGCCAGCAAGAACACCAGAAAAACCATCGGCCAGTGAAAGCGAGGATTCATTTGATTTCCTCCTTTGCATTCGCAGTTTCCCCAACATCGGTCACTGCCGGCGCCGTTGTCAGATAGTCTGGTTTGGCGGTAAAACAGACCGTCCGAGTGATGTCATTGCTCATGACCTGGTACGCCGGCCCGGCCACGAGCATCAGTGCGCTACGCAACGGCATCGGGCCGATCCGGTAGTGCGCCGCCGGCAACGGGCGTGAATAGAGGGTTTCGACTTCGGGATTCGGCGGCGGGCACAAGCCGTAGCCGGTGTGCAAAAGCACATGACCCAACGCTTCCTTGATACTCGGCGTCATGCTTGCCGGAATCCGTGTATCGACGATCTGTGAGAGCAGATCGACCTGATCCATTGACGGTGTGGCTGCAACCAAGGTGTACCGGCTATACCTGACCGTCGGGTTTTCGACGACGGGACTCACGATCGGATTTGGTTCCGGTTCAACAACCGGCTGCTGCGCACATGCCGAAATCAGGACAGCAATCAGCGCGAGATAAATAGGCTTCATAGGTACCCCTTTGCGGTAACGTTGTCATACGATGACAAAACACACACGCGAGGCCAACAAAAAAACTGAAATTGCTCCTTTCGGTTTATTTATGCATTAAGGGTTTTGTGCCCCGAAAAAGAAAACGGCAAGCGCCTCCGATGGAAGAGCTTGCCGTTGAGAAACAGAACTACATCGAGTCAACCGCCTCAGAAACCTTACTGAGATCCTCAAGGAAGTTCTGATAACAGTTGTTCCAGATCGGGCTTTGAGCGATGGTTTCCTCCGCCTCCGGCCATCTGTCTTTGATAACGTAATACGCATAGCTAAGCGCAACAGAGGGATACCGAGCAATGAGCTTTTCCGCTTCCGGCCATCTCCCCTTGATTGCATCCAGCGAAAACAGATATGCTCCTTCCGCCTTGGCTTTGTTAGGTAGATCTGACACCGTTTTGCGTCCGGCCAGTTTGAGTTCCCATCTCCTGCACATCGAGCCACAGCGCATCAGATATGCGTGAGCAAGCTCGGCTATTGAGAGTTCCTCGAAAGGTTGGCTGTTGATTAAATCTAAAACTGCTTTGTTTGACATGATGCTTCTCCTGAAAACTGGGAAACACCACCCCCATCGGGAAAGCATTCCCCGGTGGGTTGAAAAGAAAAGACCTCATAAGAGGTCTTTTCCATGCGGACATTTGCGATTAGAAAGATTCTTCCGAATCAGCAGCAGCGGTTTCCTCCGCTTCTTTCTCCGGTTGGGCTTCCGCCTGCGCTGGTGCCGGAGCATCAGTGTTGTCAGCAGAGTTCTCTTCACGCTGTGCCCTGTACACTTCCTTGCCGTCGATCATGATGAACTTCACGAAAAGCAGACGACCTTTGTTGCAAATTCCTTCTTCGCCTTTCCTCGCGCCGTTCTTGAACTCGAACGTTTCAGGGTAAATATCGCCTACCGTGAAGCCGATCAGAACTTTCTTATCGGCTTCAACAGCATTAACACAACGGCGAATCTGCTTTAAAGCTTCTGCGCCGTTGATGTGGCAGTCGAGATTTGTGTACTCGGGTTTATCGGAATTGCCACGCAATGCCGCGATTGAGCATGCCCAGAAAGAATCGCCTTTCTTCGGTTTGACTTCACGGATACGGTTGAGGTAACCGATACCCTTCAAATGCAGATCGAAGTATTTGGTGGTTTGAGCTTGGTTCATGGTATTTCTCCTTAAGACGAAGTAAAAAAAGGAGAAACACCATCCCCAAGGGGAAAGAGTGTTTCCCCGATGGGTAAAAAAGTAGGATTGAAACTCCAAACTCTTTCGAGTCCGACCCGGCTTCCTGGAGTGAACGGGTCTTTGGGTTCGCAGTCTTACGACTGCTGGGCAGGTGCGCATCGAAGACGCGCGATCCATGCGACATTATTAGCCTATAGAAAAAGACGTGTCAAGTATCAACACGTCTTTTTCAATGGACAATAACCCATTAAACATGCCCGAGCGCAACAGCGCCCGGGCGCGGTATAACAAGGTCACCTGGTGAACGCTGCCAACTGTGCATTCAACCCCTCGCAAGATCGTCAACACAGAAACAACACTACCCCGATCCTCTCGTGACCTGGATCGGCACTACCACCCGGCGTACGCAAAAGCGCACACAAACGGTACTCGGTTTTTCACCATCGAGCATGGCGTTGATAACGACCGCCATAGGCGTCTGATCTATGCCCACCGGCGCAGGCATGGATCAGACGCCTTCACGGCACTGAAAAGCGGAGAAAAAGGCATCCTGTGCCTAGGATGCCACTGATTAGGTAAGCTCCAAACATCGGAAAAGGTGCATAGAGGTCTTTTCCGTGTCCAGCCCGCCCTCCTGGAGCGATACGGGCCTTCGGGTTGCCAGGGAGGCAAGGTCACAGTCGCGTCCTGGCAGGGTACTTCATGATGACCGTCACGAAGCCAAACGGGGTCTATTTAGGATTATGGTAAAACCCACCCCGATTGGCAAGCATTATCAATTCGCAGCCTTCCGCACCACCCGTTTCCGGGGCTTTTTAGCGCCTCCAGCGCCTTTACCGTCGTTCTGGACACCCTTGCAGTCAGGATAGCGGGAACACGACCAGAATGCTCCGTTAGCGCCGGTGCGACGGCGCATGGGCGACTTGCACAACGGACATGCCGGTACATCGGCAGCCGGGGGCAACTTGATCGTGGCTGCCGCACCACGATACTTCTCAACCATTCCCGTAATCCATATCCCCTGCTTCTCAACAAAGCCTTCCAGCGTCAACTGCCCGGACTCGATCGAGTCCAGCGCATGCTCCCAGATCGCTGTGGTTCCGGGATCGGAGATCGCCGGCGGCACCATGCCGATCAGCGCCCGTGCCGCGTCCGACGCAACCAGGGAACGTCCTTTCTTGACAACGAATCCGCGGTCGATCAATCCCTTGATGATGCCGGCGCGGGTTGCGTTCGTTCCAATCCCTGTCGTTTCCTTGAGCTTTTGCTTCAACCGAGGATCGGTCACCAGTTTGGCGACACTTTTCATTGCCTCAATGAGCGTACCTTCCGTGAAAAGAGCTGGTGGTGAAGTCTTCTGCGCATTCACGGTAACATCATTGACGGCGCAGCTCATGTCCTTGCGCAATTCGGGAAGCTCCTGGCTTCGTTCTGCTGCCGGTTCCTCATCATCGACCGACACAACATCCTTCCATCCCTTCACAACGATCTTGCGTCCAGCAGCCTTCAATTCCTGCCCACCACAAATCAGAATTGCCTCAGTCTGATCGTATTCGTGCGCTGGCGCGAATTGCGCCAAGAAGCGGCTGCGAATGGATTGGTACAACAGCCGCTCGTTTTCGCTCATTGCCGAAATATCGGCACACTCATCTGTCGGGATAATCCCGTGGTGTGCCGCCTCGCTGACCTTCTCTTCGTTCCATGCGCGGGACTTGAGCCTGAGATCGAGACCCCCGACACATTGTTTCAACTGCGTATTTGAAGGATCAGTCTTGAGAACCGCTTGGACAATCTTCGATACGTCGGAGAACATCGACTCAGGCAGGTAGCCGCAATCCGTCCTGGGATACGACGTTGCTTTGTGCTTCTCATAGAGAGATTGAGCAATATCGAGCGTCTCCTGAGCGCCAAACCCGAACTGTGCCGAACACACCTTCTGCAACTCACTCAATTCAAAAGGAAGGGGAGGGCTTTGCTTAACCCGCTTTGTCTCTACCGAAACGACCTTGGCAGACGGAGAAGAACGGCATGCCTTCGCCGCATGCTCAGCAAGAGCCTGACTGGCGCATCGCCCGTGCTCATCAGCCTGATCGTCGGGAACCTGCCAAGCAGCCTTGAAAAAGGCTTTGAAGCCTCTATGTGCACTTTCCGAGATACCTCCGCATTCGAGAGAAACATCAACCGTCCAGTAGGGTACAGGGACGAATTCTCGAACGGCTCTTTCTCGATCTACCACCAGCTTGAGAGTCGGTGTTTGAACCCGACCGATCGAAACCACACCATCGTAACCGCTCTGTTTTGCCAGCAGCGTGAACAGACGGGACAGGTTCATACCGACCAGCCAGTCGGCACGGGAACGCGCCAGCGCCGAATGATAAAGAGGGAACGTCTCCTTACCGTCTTTCAACGCCATCAGGGCTTTTTTGACCGAAGCCTCGTTCAGAGCCGATAACCAGAGTCGCTTGACCGGGCCACGATAGCCGCAGTGCTCCAGAACCTCGCGCGCGATCATTTCACCCTCACGATCGGCGTCCGTCGCAATGACCAGTTCCTTGGCTTGCTTCAATAGTCCTTTGACCGCTTTGAACTGATCGGCGCTCGTTCCCTTAACGCCCATCTTCCACGACTCGGGAAGGATAGGCAGGTGTTCCAACTTCCAGGACTTATAGGCGGGATCGTAAGCATCAGGCGCCGCTTGCTCCAGTAGATGTCCAACAGCCCATGTGACAGTCCATCCGTCACCGGTGAGGTAGCCATCGCCTCGTTTTGAAGCGCCAAGCACTTTGGCGATGTCTCTGCCCTGTGAGGGTTTTTCGCAAAGAAATAGACGCATGATCCTGTCTCCTGAAAATATTAAGAGCAGGATCGTCAAAAGAGAAAGCCGTTACAACCGTAAACCCGAAATACCCGCCTTCGGCTTTGCGGTAACAGCAGTGAGGCGTTATGCTATATTGTCATATGTGGAGGCGCTTATGGACATCTACAAGCTAAGAGCTACTGACAGGGAATTCAAGCGGCTGACACTCGAAAACTTTGAGTCTGATACAGAACGCAGACCGCCGTGGTACCCTGAAATAAAACCAGAGCAGCCTGATCGCTGGAAAGATGTGCAATACGCTGTTTGTCCCGCTTGCAATAATCCTATTACCATTGTTGGCCTCTATCGTTCTTTGAAGGATCGCTCTCCGTTCGGTAGGCACTCGGAATCGAGCGCTCACGGCGTTGCTTTACTTAATGTTGAAACCAGAGAATATTGCCCTTTATACAACCCTAACAAAACGCGCAGTAAAGAAAGCGTGAAAAGGACAATAGATGAGCTGGCGGCGAGTATTCTTCGTATTCTGATCGAGGAATTCGACCGCGTGGTGTACCTGCTAAGAAAATCTACGGGCATTAACTATTCGCAAAACTTGTTACGTCAGATGCTTACCGACTATCGGGGCATGAGAGGCCATTGTTACTACGGTGCAACCTTGATTAACATTCCTTGGATGTTCGCTTACATGACGAATTCCAAGTCGCTTTATATGCAATACCTGACGAACGAGGATTTGATCACTGCGATCAAAGAGAAGTGCAAAGACTTGACAGTTACGGAAAGCGGACAAGTAATTAAGCGACAAGGGGTAATAAAGTTTTATCCTCTGAATTTCTGCTTCATTCACCACAAAACGAGCTACGAAGAATCATTCACCGAGATGATGTCCCTAGTTGTCAGCTCGGACGAAAAGACCATCTACCAGAAAAGAGTTCTTTTTGATCACGACCATTTCCAGAATATCAAAAATTGGGACGGTTACGAGAGAAATCAAATCCAGATAGACCTAGCAAGGGAGGTTCTCGGAGGTTCACATCTTTCTTGATAATCCGGAGCGATTCAACGAATAGTGTCTCACTATTTGAATCCACCACTCAGAAGGAAGCTCGGGTACGGCTCCCGATTTTTCAGCTATTGCCAGGCATTCCAGCACCGTCGTAATTCCCAACGTGAACTCATGGTAGTTGTCCTTCATCGCAAACAGCAGATGGTTATCGCAGCACAGGCCGTTGCCTTCGGTCGGCACATCATTCGCAAGCCTGGCTCTGTTTACATTTCGCTTTTCGTGAACAGTTTTCTTCATGATGGTTCTTCCTGTCTTAAAAAGTAGTTTCTAATCCTGCTTGCTTTATCGCCGGCGTCGAGAGCCTTGATTTCCAGTTCAAGGCGCTTCTCTACTGCATCATCTTTTGAAAATCTTGAAACGCCGTTATCGTCTCTCCAAACGAGACAGGTTTCAAAACTGTCAATTTTCCAGCCGGCTGTGTCCTCACGCGATAATGCCGTTTTTTCAGGGCTTAAATCAACATGAAGTCTTAAGCTACGGACAAGCTCGAAAAGCCGTAAGTATGTTTCAAGAAAAAGTTCATCAACCTTGTAGTGCGAGATCGTCAGATCGTGCAACTGGCTCATATCACGTTCAAACAGGAAGAAGCGTGCAAGACACGTTCTATGGATGCCGTCGGAGCTTACATAATAGTTAAGGCCATCGAGCGTTGTGAACACCATCCTGGGATTTCTCTTATACGGCTCAAGGTAGTAATCTGGGTTCTTTTCAAGAAGTCGCAGATTATTCGACATCCGCTTTCCTTTTTGTAGAAACTCCAGCCAGGTCTTTCCGATATAGTCCGGATGGTCAGTACCAACGACCCGAAAAACATTCAGCGACCCGGTTTCCGTCCAGTAGGAGTGCGATATAAAGCTCTCAGCGGTTCGGTTGTACACATCACTCCAAGACAAAATCCTCTCGCTGCTCCAGTAGGGAGGGTCAGCAAGGTGCTTCTGAACGAAAGAGAAATCCGTAGCGTACTTCACCCATTCCTCTCAAAATAACCATGAAGTAAAGTCATTTATTCTCCTCGCTTTCTCTACCAACCTTATCAAAGCGTTGAGCCAACCTTTCGCCTCGATCCCATACTGAGACAAGATGCTCACATGAGCTACAGACGCCGATTTTCACCTTGCGATCTACTCGCAGCCAAGAACACCCTTCTGGTTGACAGGCGTGGAAATCATCACATCCACACCCTACACAAACGGAGAAGTCAACAATTTTCCCTTTTTCTGGTGAGGGGACAACAACGTGATGGCCAGCAGAGACCTCAACAGTAGTTATCTGCCGCCCTGTACCAAACGTAATAGTTCCATGCTTCGCCATGTTTACGCACACCTTTCTTTCTCAGACAGTGTGTTATTAAGACGGACGGGGCGGCAAAGACCACACCTAAAATGTTAGTCCGCCAGCCTTACGGTCTGGTGCACCCCGTCCTCAACCGCTCAAAACGGAATATCGTCGTCAAAATCATCCCTGTACTGTTCGGAACGTTCGGAACGCTCTTCCTTCGCGCCGCTGCTCTGGCGCATCACAACTTCCTCTACACGGAAAGGCAGGATGCCAACTCGTCGAGCGCGGATCTTGAATGCTGATTTTTCCTCATCAGTTTCCTCATCCTTCCAAGTGTCACGAATCATTCTGCCCTGAACCTGAACCCGCTGACCTTTCTGGTAAAGATCGGCTAACCGATTTGCTTCCTCACCCATCCAAAGCTCGACATTGGCCCAGAAACCACCTTTGTCTTCAAACTTCCCGTCTTTACCCTTCACCGGATTGTCGAAGTAAACGGGGAACCGCAACAGAAATCGTGGCTCATTGTTTCCGCTCTGAAACTGCTTAACCTCCGGCTCTTTCCCGATGTTACCCTCACCCAAAAATTGATTACTCATGACTGCTCCTTTCCCTTTCGTCTCAATGATTTTTGAATCACCTGCTCTGCTTCTTCAAACTTCCCGGCACATTCCCGCGCTTGTCTGAGCATGTGCTGCACGATGCTCATCTGCGCGTTCAATGTGATCCGCTCTTGCTCGAACTCCAGCAACGCCGGCAAAAGCGCCTCCGGCGTCCGCTTGTCCTGGACTGCTGCAATCCAAAGACGTACCCCCATCTCGGTAGCACACTTGTCTCGCCAGCGGCAGTGCCACGTTTCACTCTTCGATTGTTGAATCCACAGAAGCAGGTTCAGCAACGAATATGGCGGACGATTCACCCTCGCCGTCAGATCGGTCATCAGCGACAAAATATCTCGCTTGATGTCCCTCGCCTGTAGTTGCAGCAGTTCATAGTCTCCCTTACCCTTAAAAGGCTTTAAAAAGCCTTTTAGCGAGGCGCTATGTTCCAACGATTTATAGGGGTTATGATCAGTCATACGATAGGCGTTTTATTCGACAGTCGGCTGTTCAGCCGCTTTTGCTCGGGTTTTACGAACCGGTTTTACCGTCGTCTCAGGAATTGCCGCAGCGCCGGCGTCCGATAAATGAGTTGATCCAGCCCCGTTTCCTCGAACAGTTGAAGCAACATCCGAATCATCCGCGGTCACGACCTCCTGTTCTGGCACAGCTCCCGATTTCCTGTGAATCTGCGGCGCCAACGCCGACCGCCGTTGTCTTTCCAGAATATCCTGCGGCGGCAGCCCGAACTTTTCGATAGCCTCCCTGGCACGGGCGTTGTTGGCCGCCACGTCGTCACGGGAGACACCGGTGTGGCGATAGTTCTGAGTCAACGCAAAGGTGCTGCGGATCTGGTGCCCTGCTTGATCCAGCATGCCTTCCATCTGATCGCGCCCAAGCAAACCGATGTGCTTTGCCAACAGCAGATCGCGGGCAAGCTCATCAAATTCGACCAGCAGATACACGCCCTGGAAGCCAAGAGGCGAGAACACGAACAAAGGCATTCTGGCCGGACTGATATTCAGGTTCTCCGAAATAGAGAGTTGCTTCGGAATGCTTTCAAAGACCTGCTTCACCTGCTCTTTGATTGCGGCAAGCTTTTCCTTGGCTTTCAAAATCCGTTCTTCGATCGTAATGATCATCCAGTCTGCGTATGGATCGTCTTGCGCTGCGGCAATATTGATGTTGTTGGTTATTCGCAGAAAGTCGGTCAACCCAGGCACACCCTGGTTCTTTTCGGGAGTTTTGGGCTTCCGACCATTCCAGAGACGGGCAGCATGATAAGTATGCAGTTCCAGGTCGATCTGGCTTTGCAGGGAACCTATATTCAGGGTGATCCTGTCAGTTCCGCTTTGGACTCTTTCAGTCATGAGCCATTCCTTTCATAAAATCCGTTGTGACAATATGTACGAAACTCGGCTTTGTTTCAGCCAATAAACTGATTTTCGTCATTTCGGTTTTTCGGCTTAAACCTTCTCCTGACTCTCTCGATCAAGTTGTAGGCAACCAGAGTAGAGTCAAAGTCTTCCGGCAAGAACCGTCGCCGGAGTTTTTGATAAAGTCGTAAGAGCGTCCAGAACAGCCCCGCACCGAGAAGAAACGGAATGATGGGAGAAATAAGGGTTAAGGTAGAATAAAAAGCTATCGACATAGCAGCCGCTTTAACCGGATGGAACCCTTGACACTTGAATCGTTGGTAAACGAGCTTTTGGTCGCAATTTCTGGTAACCCGGGATTGGTCGCAACCCTCATCGCTCCTTTCGTTGCCAGTGCTCTCTTTGCCTATATCTCCTACCGTCTCAACTTGAAGCTGGAACTGCGTCGCGAGTACAACGCTGTTGCCTTTCAAGTTCGTGAAGCCCTTCTCGCTGAAAGCGTTCAATTGCCTCTCGCCACCGAAGGGTTGAGCAGCACCCAACTCAGGGAGCTGCGCTCTGTCCAGATCGGCTGGTTTCGCCGCCTCCGCTTCCATTACGCTGCATGCAATTACAGCGCAGCAAAAGGAATACACAAGCCAGGAGTGACCTACAGAAACCCGGAAGCGGTCGAAGAAGCAATTGACCGCCTCTGGACGCTCACGAAAAGAATCAGGTGACGGCACCCGTCCAATTATCATCCTGACCTCCTGGAAATCGAAGCCCTAATCTCCTCCTGTAACCGGCGAACGGTATCGGAGACCGGCCTCGGACCTCGGGGTTCTGATGAAACAGCAGGTGGACCGACGCCGTTGATAACAGGCGGAGCGCCTTGGTTTGGTTTATGCTGTTGTTGTGTGCCACTGGCACAATATCCGTCTCCAGTGGAGACGTGACTGTCCCCAGTGGGGACACTTTCCAACCTCTGACTCGCTGCCCACAACTTGAACGTCCCCGCCTTGGCTTTACTGACCAAGCTGAAAAGATACCCGTTATGGTTTCGGATGCCGCCGGCGGCTATTCTGCTACCGGCCTCATCAAGCACCATCTGCTGAACATCCGGCGAAAGCCCGGACAGGGCTTTGAGAATCTCCCGGTTTTCGGTTTCGGTAAGCCTTACCGCGTTCGGCCAGTACAAATCGAAATCTTGCCCGTCGTACAGTACAGTACGTTTTGTACTTGTATTTGTACTAAGTACTGTACTGTACTGCGCCTGGTTCGGATTCCGAACTCTATCGGTTTTAGTGGGTTTGTCGCCCGGTTCGGATTCCGAACTCGGGTTTCTTACCCCAAGTACGGATTCCGAACTCAGTGATTTTTGGCCGGGTTCGGATTCCAAACCCAGCGGTTTTTGCCTTGGTTCGGATTCCGAACTCACTGGAATTCGATGCCGATCGACCTGGTTCTGATTCCTTCGGCTGCGCTCGGCGACCCGGCTGGCGATCACTTCCAAGCGGGTCGGCAAGCGGCCATCAGACGTTTCGATGTCGTCCATGGCGCCAGCCGCGACCAGGCGAACCGACTTGTTTGGGTGCGACAGGCAAGCGGCCACAAATTTGGCATACTCTGCGTCCAACTCACTGGTTTCGGCGACTGTAACCGGTTCGTCATAGACTATGTATAGGCAGCCTTCCATCTGGCCGGTGATTTCATCCCGCTTGCGGGACACCAGCGTGACCCAGCGGCTCAACCGCAAGATCGTGATGACCCTGGCGACGGTTTCCTTCGATGCCAGCTTGCCGTAAGCGATCGTCGGCAGATACTGCCGTAACTCATGATAGTTGGGGCCGGCGAAGCCGCTTTGATCCATCATGAGCCGGAAGACCAGCCATGCGTTGCGATCGAGCGGTGTGAGCCGATTGTCGGTCATCAGCTTTATCGGAAAAGTGTTATGTTGCACCCCCGCGAACTGCACCGCGCTCTTGCCCTCCGGCTCCGGCGCATCTACCGCCCCAACCGCTGACCAGGAGCCACTGGCTTTGGACAGCTTGGTAGCTGCGCTCTCCATGAGGCGGCTCACGCGCCGTCTTGCGTCGTCAACAGACATTTGCGGCCCCAGGGTAGGAATTGATTTCCTGCCATACATTAGCCAGGACTGTGTTCTGTTCCTCGGCGATCACCATCGCCAAATCGAGCTTCTCCTGAACGGAGAGTTGGGAGACAGGCCTTTCAGCCTCGGCGACCAGCGCCTTCCAGCGATGCCAGATGTCGGCCTTCTGATTGTCCGTCAGCTCCGTCGGTCTGCCTTTGCGGCTAGGAATACCAAGTATCCGCCGGCGCTGTGCGGTCTCGCCATTGTTAAGGCCGAAGACATCCATCATCATCGTGCTTGATGCGCCGAGCCGCACCGCCCGATTTATGATCAGATCGCGGTTATCATCCAGCCCATTGAGTAAGCGATCAAAGACTGGGTTCAAAACAACATTTCCCCAAGTGACGCGGCTGTAGGCCAGTCTGCTCAGTTCTTTAGGTGACATTCCCAGAAGCTTGGCAATCTGATCTTCGTTGAACCCCATTGCCTTACAAGCATTGAAGTTACCCTCATGTATCTGATGAATGACGTGATGCAGGATCGCCTCATTGAGCGCGATGGTTGAGGGCTTCATGTTTAACCTCGATTCAGTTGGTTATCCTCCTGATCATCGACCGCTCTTTGCAGCTTGACTATTTGGCGAGCAAATCGAACCAGGCGGAAGAAATGAAAAAGCACTTCATCCGGTAAGCACGCGAAGCGCACCTTCTGAGCACTCATCAATCCGACCTTAATTTCGTAACCCCCAAACAACACCTGCGACCACACCCCGCCGTGCAGATCTGCACGGGTTTCCTCTGGGTCGTTGTCGTAGCAATGTATCAGCGACATCAGCACGAACATCACTGTGTCAGCTTTCTCTTTGTATTCCTCTTCTTCGGGAAATGCGTGTGGATTCACCGTAAATCCGATACCATCACGTTCCGTCTTTACAGCCATCTTGTTATTGCCGCCCCATTTGGCGATTTCGTTGGCTGACATCCAGCTTTGGATGCGCATGCCAAGTAATGACTTGCCGCCACCGGCGCCATCGAGTATCCAGTCATCCTCTATGTCCGGTGATGGCATGTGCAGCGCAGTCACCAAAGCTTCGCTGGTGCCAAGGTAATCCTTCTGGTTCGGCAGTATTACCGGGGCGTGTGATGTCTTCTTCCGTGGAGACTCTTTAAGCGCCCGAGCCAACTCTTCCGATTCAGAATTTCCTGGTTCAGGAGCGAATTTTTCCAGGAGCTTCTGTTTTTGCGACTTGGCTTTCCCTCCACTCGCCTGCGCTGCCGGCGCGGTTGACTGAGGGTTTCTCTGTTCAACTGTTGGGGGTTCTTCGCCACCGTCCTGTTCTGATTCAGGCTCAGGATTTATCTGGTGCAGATCGAGTTGAATCATTCGGAAATCACGTCCGATGCGTTCGCTCATTCTGCCGATCATTTCGTCTTCGACGCGATTGTATTTGAACTCTTCCGGTCGAATGTCGAAGCCGGAAAGCGTAGATAGCCAGAATTCCTTGAATGCTTCTTCCGTCCCTCCACCGTGGTCAATGTAGATGCCTTGAAGGCCACTGCGAAGACGCAGAAGCTTTTCGATTGGCGGCTTTCCAAGACCTGCGTAAAGCGTCTGGGGAATGGCAGGTAGGAGACTGTTCACACACTCAAGCATCCTGCTGATGTGCGTTCGAGACACTTGATAGCCTCTATCTTTGAGACGCTTTGAAAGTTCGTTCTGAGTAAGCTTCTTTCCATCGCCATCGGCCTCAAGCATGTCCTTCAGTTTCTGAATACCTACGGCCTTCTCTATAAAGTACAGGTTGCCACGCATTTCGTTTTCGATTAGGTGGCCAACGAGAACTGAAGACTCGGATTCCCAAGGGTGAAAAAAGCAGTTGATCTTGAAATACCGATCATCGCGGGTTTCCTTGTAGAGTTCCCGCAGGATCTCCAAACGAGTGTTTCCACCATTGCGAATGATGTAGTGCTCTTCACCTGGACGCCGGGTAATCGGCGGCGGGTTATCCAGTCCGCGCGCGCGGATCGACTCCTTGATTTCATCGAAAGCCGAGTTGCGCGTAGTACGGGGGTTGTTGTCGTATGGTCGTAGTTGATCAAGGGTGACAACCATCTGTGTCACAGCGATAGGATCGCTCAACTGGTCGAGATGGTTTTTCGGCTTGAAGCCACGCTGGTTCAGCCGCGCATCTATGAGGCTTGGCGTGATGGTCTTGTCGATGGTTTTGTGTTTAGCAAGGGTGTTCATGCAACCTCCCCTGAAAAGGGTGCCAGGACATCCGATCGGTATAATGGGGATTCCACAATCACCCTATTAATCCCCAAAGGAGTCCTGGCATGGAAACCAAGTACCTGGTATTTTTTTGCTGCATTGACGAAAATGGCGCAGAGGAAGCGATAGATCTGCCAGATGGATTCCCGCACCTCACCTATTCCACACCGCCTTTGATTCCTAGGATCGGCGAATTGGTAGCTCTTTACGGAAAGAACTTTGACGTAGGCGGAGAGAAGGTATGGGTGGTGGAAGATGTTATTCATGAAATAACCTCTCAATCCGACACACCTCTTCACGTAATCCGTCTGTTTTTAAGCGAAGATAAACTTCCTGCGGAGTGATCCCCAGAATCTCTAACGCCAGAACAACATCCTTGAAGAGTTCATTAGCAAGTACTGAATCGCTTCTCGTAAGAGGGCGGTTCAGGCGTTGCTCATCTCTTGCGTAAGACCGCAGCCACTGATACGCCCCCAGCTTTCTCGAATAGTCGGGATCGTATCCGCGTCCTTGATCTGCTACAGCGTTGAGCAGTCCCAGGGTCTGATTGCGCTTGTTGTTCGTGTTCATACTGCCTCCCTACAAAAGGGTGCCAGGACATCCAATCGGTATAATTGTGGTTTTCCACAACCGTTATCAACCAAACCGAAAGGAGTCCTGACAATGGAAACAAAAGAAAGGTACAGATACGAGGTGTTAATGAAAGACCTCCGCACAGAAGTCGAGGAACTTGCAAAGCGGGAAAAGCTCATCCCAACGCCTTTTTTTGAAATCAACGATGCCATCGCCAAGAGGTTCGTCATCTTCGCTCTGGGTAATGCGCTTGCCCAGGAAAAGGGCTGGAGGCTTTGGGGAATGGATGCAATTGAATACGCAATCATTTCAAAGTTCTCCTGGCAAATTGAAGATGTGAGATCTCTGTCTCTGAGGGATAAATGGTTAGCACTACATGACGAGCTAAACCACCTGACCCTACCGGAAGATGCGCAGAAGGTGTGGGATAGCTCTCCAGAAGCAGAGCATGCTTCGGCCAGTCTTGAAATATGGGGTGAACACCCAGAACGTCTTGATGCTTTCTGAAGAATTTGTTCGGCGGTGTTCTGAGAATCCAGCGGGAAGGACGTTTTTCACCTTCGTCCCAAATAAGGCTCGGATGGATTTCTCCTATAGGATCAAGGATCGCGCTTAGGTTTCCGTTTTGATGTACACGAACGATGCTCGCACGAACCAGAAGCCCATACTCAATGAGCAATTCAAGATCGCATTTAACCGAGTGCTCAAAGGTCTCCCGAATGCCTTCTTCAAGGAGATGAAGCAATCTTGGCAAGTTTACATACAATTGCTCTGAGTAAGTCATCCAAGCAACAAGGTCGTCAGGATGGCCGTCAAAGTCTATCTTTTCTCTGATTACACGGCGCAGCATAGAGATGCACTGCTCTCGGCTTATCGCTACTGTCGTGTTCATGACCGCCCCCTCCAATAATCCTGTGTGAAGTTGTCGAACCGCGCCTGATCGGAAAGGAAGGCTGTGCGAACAACGCCCGTCGGCCCGTTCCGCTGCTTCCCGATAATGATCTCGGCAGTACCGCTCTCCTGCGATGCAGGGTTGTAGAATTCATCCCTGTAGATGAAGGCGATGAGGTCGGCGTCTTGCTCGATCGCGCCGGAGTCGCGCAGATCCGAAAGGACGGGGCGCTTATTGGCGCGTTGCTCTAAACCACGGTTCAGTTGCGATAACGCCACCACCGGACACTTCATCTCTTTGGCCAAAGCCTTGAGAGACGCAGTTATTTCCGTGATTTCCAGGTTTCGCGTCTCTGCTTTCCCGTCGGTACGCATCAACTGGAGGTAATCGACCACGATCAGCTTGGGCGCGCCGAATTTCCGTGCTGCCCGACGCGCTTTGGCTCGTAGAGCAGTCGGAGTCAATGCCGGCGAGTCATCCAGTGCCAGCCGGTCAGACGCCTGGTGAATTCTTCCTATAGCCCCGGTTAGTCGCTCCCAATCATCCTCTTGGAGTTCCCCCTTCATGAGATTTTGGACGGGGATGTGTGAATAATGTGAGAGCAGCCTGAAAAGGATCTGCTGATCAGTCATCTCCAGGCTGTAAAACTGGACACTGCCTTCTTGGTATTTGTCCAGAACTGACCTGACCAACCCTATCGCAAGACCTGTCTTCCCCATTGATGGACGAGCTGCGACGATGATCAGGTCAGACGGCTGGAGGCCCGACGTCATCTTGTCGAGATCGGTCAGGCTGGTGGTCACACCGGTGACCGGATCGCCGCTCTCGTAGTGCTTCTCAATGGTGTCAATAACGTCGCACAAGCCCTGCCGGACATCGGCAAAATCACGACCTAACCGATGCTGGCTTAGGGCAAAAAGCGCCTGTTCAACGGCTTCCTGAACATCGCCGCTTTTTGCCAGTTTCCCGGCAGCGTTACGGGTGCAGTCGAAGCCGATTTTTACCAAACAGCGAAGGTTCGCCCGTTCCCTGACAATATCTGCGTAATGGCTGATATTGGCTGCTGTCGGCACGTTTTGAGCCAGCGCCCCAATATAGGCGAGATCGGGGTTTGCATCGGACGACAGCGCCTTGACGCGCTCCGTCACTGTGACGACATCAATCGGCTTGTTCTCTCTCGCCAAGTGCGCTATCGCCCGGAAAATCACTCTGTGATCCAGAGTGTAAAAGTCATTTTCCGAGAGCTTTTCGGCTATTTCGCTATCCCAAGTATCGTTGTCGATCATCAACCCGCCGAGAACGGCTTGCTCGGCCTCGGGGGAATAGGGCTGCTCAAGCTCAAATAGAGGATGGGCGCTCATATCTGATCCTCTTCGGGCGCCGGTGAAGGTGGAAGATCGTTAGGCGAAAGCCTCTCAAGATCCTCCTCCCATTCGGGAAACACTTCGATGGCCAGCGATCGCATGGTGTCGAAACACGGCGGCGCTTTCCTGCCGGCGGGGCGTCTTGTCTCATAGCGATGGGCCGGCATCCCGTGCAGCGCCGCCTTGCGGTATGAGGCGATATGGGGAATGGCAGTTTCAAGCACCTGGACAACGGGATCGTTCCCAAAAGACCGCCTCAACCCCTCTGTGATCATCCGTGCGTCGGTCGAAACATATTCTGCTCGGTTGACCATGAGCTTGATATTTGGCAGCCGAATTCCAAGGCGCGCAAAGGCTTGCAGCTCCGAATAAAGCTCAAGTGTTCCGCGCTGGAATTCCCGAGCTGCCAGAATCTCCGGCACGATCGGAGATATGGCTCGATCCGCCGCCAGCATCGCCATCTCCAGGGTGATGCAGCGGGTACCCTTGGTGTCGATCAACACCAGGTCATACTGATCTTTGAATACCGGTAGAAGGTTGAGCAGCCGGAGACGACCATCGGCTGCATTTAACAGCAAGTTATCAAGCTGCCCTTTGCTATCATTTGAAACTATGATGTCGAGATTGCGGATGCCGGTACGGGAGACAATCCGATCCAGCCGAATTTCATTGGTTCCGACCAGCTCGTAGATCCCCCCCGGCGCCTCGTGTTCAAGACGGAAATAGCTCGAAAGGGTGGGCTGAGCGTCCAGGTCGATCAGGAGAACGCGCTTGCCGGTATCGGCGCAAAAAGCGCCCAAATTGGCGGCAGTAGTGGACTTTCCGACCCCGCCTTTGGTGGACATTACAGGGACTACTATCATGACCTTGCCTCTCTAAAGATGGTTGATCTCTAGCTGGAAACGAAGGTCTTTCTCTCAAATTTTCAGTTAGCCCTCTGCTATAATCCTCCCCTCGCGGAGAGATGGCCGAGCGGTTGAAGGTACCTGACTCGAAATCAGGCGTAGGTGTAAGCCTACCGTGGGTTCGAATCCCACTCTCTCCGCCACTCTCCTGCCAGTCCTCTCCTCTCTCCAAAACGCCTTGCCATTCTCGGTCAGAACACTACTGCCTGCGCGTTCCGCATTCATCACGACACCCGTGCCGCTGGTGCGGAACCCGAACGGGTGAAACGGTGTGATAATGTTAATTTTCCTGGATCAACTCCCGAAAACTTGCCATGACACAGGACGATTTGAAGCGGGCGGCGGCAGAAGCGGCGCTCACATATATTGAGGACAACGCCTGGCTGGGCGTCGGCACCGGCAGCACGGTGGATTTCTTCATTGAGGCGCTGGCCGCAAAACGCAAGGGGCTTATCAAGGGCGCGGTATCGAGTTCGGAGCGCTCGACGAAGCTGCTCAAAAAATTCGGTATCGTCGTCGAGGAACTGAATAACGCCGGCGATCTGTCGGTCTATATCGACGGCGCCGATGAAGTGACCGTGCACGGCGCGATGATCAAGGGCGGCGGCGGCGCGTTGACGCGCGAGAAAGTGGTGGCGGCGGCATCGCGAAAATTTGTCTGCATCGCCGACGGCTCGAAGCTCAAACCGGTGCTGGGCGATTTTCCGGTACCCATCGAAGTCATTCCGATGGCTCGCAGCTTCGTGGCGCGCGCAATCGTGCGCCTCGGCGGACACCCGGAATGGCGCAGCGGCTTCACGACCGACAACGGCAATGTGATCCTCGACGTTCACGGCTGGTCGTTGCTGAATCCGGTCGAAATGGAAGCGAAGCTTAACCAGATTCCCGGTGTGGTGACGGTCGGTATTTTTGCGCAGCGCGGTGCCGATGTGATTCTGCTCGGTGAAAAAGACGGTGTGCGGACGTTGACGCCAGGTTCTTTTTAAAATAGTTTTCATTTGGATGAATACGTTGCCGCTCACCATTACCCCTCTCCCCCGCCCCTCTCCCTCAAGGGGAGAGGGGGTTTAATAACGGAAAACCATGAAGCCTTCAGATTTCGATTCGCTCGCCACATACATGAGCGCCGTCGGTAGCGCGGCGCGGCAAGCCGCCACCGAAACGGCGCGCGCCGACACTGCCGCCAAGAATCTGGCGTTAACGACGATGGCAGCGGCCATCCGCCGTCAAGCAGCGGCGCTGCTGGAAGCGAACGCGCGGGATGTGGAAGCGGCGCGCGCCAAACAACTCGATGCGGCGTTTATCGACCGGCTGACATTGAAACCTTCCACGGTCGAAACAATGGCCGAAGGACTCTCGCAAATGGCGGCGCTGCCCGATCCGGTCGGCACCATCACCGATTTGACGCCGCGCCCGTCGGGCATCCAGGTCGGCAAGATGCGGGTGCCGCTCGGCGTCATCGGCATCGTGTATGAGGCGCGCCCCAATGTCACCGCCGACGCGGCGGGGCTGTGCCTGAAGGCGGGGAACGCGGTGATTCTGCGCGGCGGCTCGGAAGCATTGAGAAGCAATCTGGCGATCGCTGTCTGCGTTCACGAAGGGTTGCGCGCGGCCGGATTGCCGGAAACGGCGGTGCAAATGGTGGCGACGCCCGACCGTGAGGCCGTCGGTCATCTGATCCGGGATGAGGCACACGTCGATGTGATCGTGCCGCGCGGCGGCAAGAGCCTGATCGAACGCATCATGCACGAGGCACGGGTGCCGGTGATCAAACATCTGGACGGTGTCTGCCATGTGTATCTCGACGCCGACGCCGATCCCGGCAAGGCCGTCCGCATTGCCGACAACGCCAAAACGCAGCGTTACGCGCCGTGCAACACGATGGAAACGCTGCTGGTTCATCAAGCGGTCGCCGCGACGCTTCTGCCGCCGCTGTGCGCGATTTACCGTGACAAAGGCGTCGAATTGCGCGGCTGCGCGCGCGCGCGCGCGGTCGTCCCGGCAATGCTCGAAGCCGCCGAGGAGGACTGGCACACCGAATATCTGGCGCCGATTCTGGCGGTTCGCGTCGTCGATTCGTTCGATCAG
This sequence comes from Burkholderiales bacterium, assembly GCA_031260355.1. Taxonomy (GTDB): domain Bacteria; phylum Pseudomonadota; class Gammaproteobacteria; order Burkholderiales; family Casimicrobiaceae; genus UBA931. The sequence goes on along the minus strand of JAIRJZ010000043.1, from coordinate 59,880 downwards.
GCGATCGACCACATCGCCCGTTACGGTTCGCAGCACACCGATGCCATCGTCACCGAGAACCACACGGCGGCGATGCGCTTTCTGCGCGAGGTCGATTCAAGCTCGGTGCTCGTCAATGCTTCAACACGCTTTTCCGACGGTTTCGAATACGGACTGGGCGCGGAAATCGGTATCTCGACAAACAAGCTGCACGCCCGCGGCCCAGTCGGGCTTGAGGGCTTGACCACGCAGAAATGGATCGTGCTCGGCGGCAACCAGATTCGAGGACAGATTCGGACGTGAGGCTGGCGAAGATGAAATACGCCGCCGGACTGTTCCTGTTCCCTCGGTTGTTTGTGCTCGCGCTCCTGTTTGCCGGACACGTCGGCGCGCAAACGACGTCCCACGTAAAAGCGGCATTGATCAGCGACGCACAAAGCGTCGCGTCGGGATCGACGTTCACCGTCGCGCTGCGCCTCGACATGGCGCCGGGCTGGCACACCTACTGGCGAAACCCGGGCGACACCGGTCTGCCGACGACAATCGTCTGGACGCTGCCGGAGGGCGTGACGGCGGGCGGGCTGCAATGGCCAGCGCCGCAAGCGCAACGGGTCGGGCCGTTCATCAATTACGGTTTTGAGCATGAGGTGCTGCTGCTCACCGAGTTCAAGGCAGCGAACATGGTTTCGCCGACAATAGAGATCAAGGCGCGCGCCGACTGGCTGATGTGCAAGGAAGTCTGCATCCCGGATGGCGCCGATTTGACGTTGACGCTGCCGGTAGCGGCAACGATGCAAACCGACGTCGCCAACGCTGCCAGCATCGCAAAAGCACGAGACATCTTTCCGATACCACTCACCGGCTGGACGGCTGCGGCACAGGGCAACGGCACGACGGTGACACTGCGCTTGACGCCTGCTCATCCCGAAGCGCCTGACCCCGGTACGTTGTATTTCTTCGCCGATGAAGCCCGGCAGATCGAGCCGTCGTTCGCGCAACCGCTGCAACGCGACGGCAATGCGCTCGTACTGACGCTGCCGGTATCGCACCAACTGGAAGGCGGTCTGTCGCAGTTGCGCGGCGTCTTGCGCTCAGCGCGATCCTGGGGGGGTATTCACGGCTATGCGATGGTTGTCGTAATCGACGTACCAGTCAACGGCGAGGTGGCACCGGGACCGGTGCCGACCTTCGATGCGCCGCCAACGGCGCAACCGCCGGGAATGGCGGACACTCTCGCCGAGTCGGCTACCGGCAGCAGCACCCCTTTTTCGCTGGGGCTGGCGGCGCTCTTTGCTTTGCTGGGCGGGGTGATTCTCAATCTGATGCCGTGCGTGTTCCCGATCATCTCGCTGAAAGTGTTGGGCTTCGTCAAGCACAGCGACAACCGCGCCACGCTGCGGCGCGAGGCGCTGGCGTTCAGCGCCGGGGTGATGCTGACGTTCGTGGTGCTGGCCGGGGCGTTGCTGGTACTGCGAGCCATGGGCGCGCAACTGGGCTGGGGTTTCCAGTTGCAATCGCCGATCGTGATCACCGGATTGGCTCTGCTTTTTTTCGTGATGGCGCTGAATTTTTCCGGCGTCTTTGAGTTCGGCGCGCTGGCGCCGTCGGGATGGGCCAACTGGACCGCGCGCAACCGTACACTCGACGCGTTCGGCTCCGGCCTGCTGGCCGTGATCGTCGCCTCGCCGTGTACCGCCCCGTTCATGGGCGCGGCACTGGGCTATGCGCTGACGCAAAACGCGGCAACCACCCTCGTCATCTTCGCGATGCTGGGGCTGGGCATGGCGCTGCCGTATGCGCTGTTGGCGTTCTTCCCGGCCTGGCAACGGCTCTTGCCGAAGCCCGGTGCTTGGATGCTGCGGCTGCGACAATTGCTGGCGTTTCCGCTGTACGCCACAGTGGCGTGGCTGGCGTGGGTTCTCGGCGCCCAACTGGGCGGCGACATCGAATTGCGGCTGCTGCTGGCGCTGGTGATGGTGGCGCTGGCGCTGTGGGCCTGGCACGGTTATCGGATGGCGTTCGGCGCAGGCCCCAGCGTCAAGATGCGATGGATTTCTGCGACGGTGATCGGCATCGTAACGGCAGGCTGGTTGATTTCACCGGTGTTTTTTGCAGCGACAGAACGCACCGGGCAAACCGGCCCATCGGCGCAGTCCGTGGTCTGGCAACCGTACAGCGCCGCGGCGGTCGCGCGGGAAAACGCCGCCGGAAAAACGGTGTTCGTCGATTTCACCGCAGCGTGGTGCGTCACCTGTCAGGCCAACAAAAAGTGGGTGCTCGATACCGACGAGGTGCAACGCGCTTTTACGGAGCACGGTACCGTCCTGATGCTTGCCGACTGGACGCGTTACGATCCGGTCATCACCGAGGCGCTGGCCGCGCTGGGCCGCAACGGCGTGCCGGTTTATGTGTTCTATCGACCGGGAAAACCGCCGCATCTGCTACCGGAACTGCTGCAAAAGGGATTGGTGCTCGACGCCCTGCGATCGGCGGAATAGCGGGCGTCTCTATAGCGGTTTTGATTCAAGTGTTTTCAAAACGAAACGGTTTCGCATGAAGATTCTACCCTCTCCCCCACCCTCTCCCGCAAGCGGGAGAGGGAGCAGAGCGGGCATAAAAAAGGCCGGCGGTTGCCGGCCTTTCCGAGACAACAGCAAAGCGCTTACTTCAGGTTGTTCGAGATCAACTTGGTCATTTCGAACATCGACACTTTGGTCTTGCCTCCAAAGACGGCCTTCAGCTTATCATCGGCATTGATCATCCGCTTGTTGACGGCGTCTTGCAGTTTGTTCTTCTTGATGTATTCCCAGATCTTCTTGGTGACTTCCGTGCGCGGCAGCGGAGCCGCACCGACAACGGCAGCCAGTTCGGCCGACGGAGTCATCGGGCGCATGAACGCCGGATTGGGTTTACGTTTGACTTTGACCGCAGGTTTCTTGGCGGCTTTTTTAGCGACTTTCTTCACTGCAACTTTTTTGACCGCTTTCTTGGCGACTTTCTTCGCTGCAACTTTCTTGACGGCTTTCTTGGCGACTTTCTTTACTGCTTTCTTTACTGCCGCCTTCTTGACGATTTTCTTCGCGACTTTCTTTACTGCCGCCTTCTTGACGACTTTTTTCGCTGCAACTTTTTTGACCGCTTTCTTGGCGGCCGGCTTCTTGGTGGTCTTCTTGGCTTTAGCCATGAGTTTTCCTTCCTCTTTAGTCGATAAACCGATCATTCTGAGACGGACCCTCCTGTCTATGGGTTTTCCCCATCTCATCGCGGCGACTATACCGCATTTTCACGAGAAAAAAAGCAGTCGGTAGCGGTTTTTTCATAGAGAAAAGCGCAGTGTTGCAAGAAAGAGAAAAAAAACGGGGCGTTTCCATAGGGGGAAAATGCTGTTTTCGGAAGTGAATGAACCGCCGCGAAGGCCGTCTCGCCCTTATGGAGAAGACGGAGAAGGCGTATGATGGGAATTCCCTCGAGGAGAAAAAATGAATTTTGCAGTACCGTGCGCCCGCTTCCGGAGGGCGCGTTTTGATAAAAAGGTGACTTTTTTTAGCTGTCCCCACAGGCCGAAGAGGCACTCCGAAGAAGCGCCGACGGCGAGAACAACAAGAGGGAACCAGGCGGCGCACGGCGCGCCGATGAGGATGTTCAAGGAGGCGCCCGCCGCCCGGAGCAGCGATCCCTTGCCGGGAATCGCCCGTCTGACACCATGAGGGTTTTTGCCGCCGACAGCTTACTGCTCAAGCTCATCGGTCTGACCATTTGCAACCATCTGGTGCTGTGCGCCATGCGGGTGACGCTGGTGCTGAATGCGCTGAAGGGAGGCGCTTCGGCAATCGCCGTCGGGGTGCTGATCAGTTGTTTTGCGTTGTTGCCGATGTTTTTCTCGGTAGCGATCGGCCGGCGGGTGGATCGCAATCCCCGCAGGCCGATGTTGCTGGGCTCGTGCGGCGTGCTGGTCAGCGCCCTGCTGCCGCTCTTGTCGAGCGCGCTGCCGGTGTTGTTCCTGTCGGCGTTGCTGTGCGGGCTGGCCTTCTCGACGTTCAGCATCGCCTCCCAGAAGGTCACCGGCGAAATCGGCCCGGTGTCGCGACGCGCCCACAATTACAGCCTGCTCGCCGTCGGCAACTCGTTCTCGGTTTTCGCCGGCCCGCTGGTTGCCGGCTTCGCCATCGACCATTTCGGCTTCAACACCGTTTTTCTGATCCTGTTGTTTCTGCCGGCCATCCCGATCGCCGTACTGGCGAGACGCAAGCTGGAACTGCCGCAGCCGCAAACGTTTTCATCCGCGCCGGGGAGCGCCTTCGACCTGTGGCGGTTGCCGGAACTGCGGACGTTGCTGCTGATCAATGTGCTGATTTCGGGCAGTTGGGACGTGCACGCCATTCTGGTGCCGGTGTACGGCCATCAAATCGGTTTTTCCGCCAGCGAGATCGGCGTAGTGCTGGCGGCATTCGGTATCGCCACGTTCGCCGTCCGGCTGGTGATGCCGTTCATCATTCGACGCTTCGCCGAAACGCAAGTGCTGAAGACGGCGCTGATCGTCTCCGGCGTGCTGTATCTGCTTTTCCCGTTTCTCGACAGCGTCGCGCTGCTGTCGGCGCTGTCGTTTGCCCTCGGTTGCGCGCTGGGCAGCGGTCAGCCGATGGTGCTGGCGCTGCTGCACACCCACGCGCCGCGCGGGCGTACCGGCGAGGCGGTGGGACTGCGGCTGGCATTGCTGCAAGGCTCTTCGGTGACGGTGCCGGTGGCGTTCGGTGGGCTGGGGGCGTCGGTGGGCATCTGGCCGGTGTTGTGGGTGTGTGCGACGGTATTGATCGGCGGCCATCGGTTGGTGACCAAGTTTCAGAAGATCCGCCGCAAGGAGATGTAATGGGAGACTATCCAGCGAATTTGTTAAAGGCTCTACCGCGCCGCTCAGTAGGGGCGGCAACCCCCGCCTTCGCGAGGGCAGGCTCTGCCGCCCGTGTATCGGGAAGCAGATTGCTTCCCCTACGAAGCGGGCGGCTGAATAGGGACGGGGGTGACTTTCTTGTTCGCGCAAGAAACTCGTTCGCCCGCCGGGCGAGTCCGGCGCGGTAACGCCTTGAACAAAGGCGCTGCCCCTTCAGGCATGTCGCGCTTCTCTTTCAACGGCTCGACAGGCCGTATCAAGAGAAGGCAGACGGCAAAATCAATCCTCAATCCGCTGCGCCAGCGCTATTGCCGACTCCAGCGTTCTTTCCAGTTCCTGTGCCGCCACCTCATGCGAAAAATGCGCCTCGATATTGGCGCGTCCCGCCGCCGACAATTGTTGCCACAGTGTTTCATCCCGGTAAGCGCGGGCAATCGCTTCGGCGAACGCGCGGGCATCGTCGGCAATCAGCACATCATGACCGTCGGTCAGGTGCATGCCTTCAGCAGCGATCGGCGTGGCGACGACCGGCACACCGTAACTCATCGCCTGGTTGACCTTGCCCTTGACCCCGGCGCCGTAACGCAACGGCGCGATTGATACGCGGGTCTCGGTGAAATACGGCACGATGTCCTCGATATAGCCGGCGACGACGACATCGTCCGCCGCCAGCGCCTTCACCGACGCCGGCAAATCGCCGCCGATGATGGTGGTGACCACACCGGGCAAAAGCTGCCGAACCTGCGGCAACACCTCGCGGCCATACCACAGCATCGCATCGACATTGGGCGGGTGGCGGAAACTGCCGATGAAGAGCAACCCGGCGCGTTCGCCGAACGCGCGACCGGCGGGTTTCGGTTCGTGGATGTTGGACAGCACGGCGATCTTCGCGTCCGGCGCCAGCGGCGTCAGCAACTTCTGCTCGGCCGGCGACACCACCCAGGCACGGTCGGCGGCGCGGATCAACCGCAGTTCCTGTTTCCGCTGGGCTTCCGCCTGCGCGCGCGCCGTCGCGCTGTTCAGCACCTCAGCCTCACGTTCGGCACGCAGAAAATGCAAATCCACCGTGTCGTAAACCACGAACGCCTGCGGCGCCCATTTGCGCGCCGCCGCCAGCCATTGCGCCGCCACCTCGAGGCGCGACAGCACGATCACGTCGTATTCGTTGCCGCGTGCCTGCAAGAACGCTTCGATCGCGTTGAAGTACGGCAGGTGGAGCACTTCAATGCCTTCCGCCTGCAATTGCCCGACGTAAGGCGCGCGGTATTCGAGCGAACTGGCAGCAAACGTGACCTTGCGACCGGGCTGCGCGAGCAGGCGCAGGAGGTGCCACATCCGCAGCGACCCCGAATCGCGGTCAGGCGTCAGCATACAGGCGTCGAGCACCAGAACGCGGGTGTGAACCGTGCGCTCGGCGGCGCGACGGATGTCACCGTAGCGTTCGGGATGTCGCGTCAGCACGGTGTGCCACTTGTCGAGAAACGCCGTCTGATTGATGACTTGATAGCGTTTGATGCCCTGCGTTTCGTCGGTGCCCGAGGTTTGCCCCTCGAAGTGAATCACCCGCGCCAGCGGCTGGTAAAGCACCCGCTTGCCGGCGGCGCGCACTTGAAAAGCAAGATCGGTGTCCTCGTAATACGCGGGCGCGAAGCGTTCGTCGAAACCACCCAGTTGCTGCCACAGCGTTCGCGTCAGCGCGAGACAGGCGCCCGAGCAATAATCGGCATCGCGCCGGTAATGAAATTCGGGGTGGTTCGGTTCGCCGTTGCGGCCGTAATTCCACGCCGAACCGTCGCGGAAAACGATGCCGCCGGCCTCCTGCAAAGTCCCGTCGGGGTAACACAGTTGCGCGCCGACCAGCCCGGCATCGGGGGTGTGATCGAGCGTGTCAGCCAGCGCGGTCAGCCAGCCGTCGGTGACCAGTGTGTCGTTGTTGAGAAAAACGAGAATCTCGCCGCGCGCTTCTTTGGCGCCGGCATTGCAATTCTTGAGAAAGCCGAGGTTGTGCGGCTGACGAATGAAACGCACGCCTTCGACACCGGCCAGTTGCGCCTGCAACGGCTCGGGAGAAGCGTCGTCGAGCACCAGCACTTCGTAGGCAATGCCGTGCGTGTGTTCGTGAACGCTCTTGATGCAACTGAACGTCGCCAGCGGTTCGCCGTATGCCGCGATCAGGATCGACACCCGCGGTGTTGCCGATGTCGCTACCGATAGCGGTGTCACCTGCGTTTCCTGAGCGAGCGGCGCGAACGGCGGCATCTGAAACGCACGACGGCGAAGGAAAAATTTCTCGTAGCTGCGAACCGTCAAAGCCCGCCAGCCGGCCGTCCGGTAAATCGATACGGCGGTGCGTACCATCCGCGTCACGCGCAACGCTTTTTGCCGCCACTTTTCTTTTTTCTCCAGCCAGGCAAGCCACCAGCCCGGAGGCTGTGGTGGCGATGGCGCGTCGCGCAACGCTTTCAGGCGGCGCTGCAACTGCGCCTTCGCCTCTTTGCGGCCGCAACCGACACCGGCACGGTACAAACCGTACAGCGACATCGTATCGCCGTCGCGCTTGTCCGCCGCCGGTTCCGGCCAAACGATGTCTTCGACCGTTACCTTCCGCGCCAACCGCGGTTCCGTCGGCAACGCTTCGAGATAATACTGACGGTACGCCTCTCTCGTATCGCAGGACGCGGGCGTCGTCGAAGCTTCGGGGACAAATCGGCACAGCGCCGCATTCCATTCGGTGACACTGCTGTCCCACGGCAACAACACGGCGTGCGGTGTTTCCCGCAAGCGTTCCGCCAGCGCCCCCAGTACCGACGCCACGATCGGCACACCCGTCAACAACGCCGGCGTCAACGCATAACAAAACGATTCGGGAACTTGCGCCGGGAAGAAAAATACCTCCGGTTTTTCGGCGGCGAGCAGCGCCGACAAATCGGCTTCGTCGTATTCGCCGCTCATCGACAACCGCGACAGCGGCAATTCCGGCAACGGCTGTGCCGTCGTGCCGAGAATCCGGAACGACAACGGCAACGCCCGCTCCTCGGCGTCGTGGGCGCAGGCGCGGACGAGATCGAAACCTTTTTCGGGCGACAACGCCCCGAGCACGGCGACGCGCAAGCGCGGCGGCGTCAGGGCCAACGCTTCCGGGTGCGGCCAGATGCGCGGCGTGAACACCGGCAACAGCCGATGGATGCGCTCAGCGATGTCGCGCGACGGCGCAATGACGCGGTCGGCTCCATGCAACACGTCGGCAAATCGCGTCCGCCACTCGGTATCCCCGTCGTCTCCGGGCTGCGGTTCACCGCGAAAGCGCCCGCGATGATCGGCAAGATGGTACTGGCTGCTCAGCGCGAAATAATCGTGCAACGTCACATCGAGCGGTGCGTCCAGCGCCTGCGGCAACGTCAACACCTCTTGCGGCAATGCATGAATGTGGTGCAGATGAACGCGAACGATGCCGATCGCCTTGAGCGCCGCGACAAGCTGCGGCATCTCCTGCGGCAACGCAAAAACGCCGTCAAGACGGTGAACGCCGCGCTGCCAACCGATCCGGACGCGGTGGCCGGGAACGCCCGGCTTTTCCGGCGTCAAATGAACAATCTCACAACAATCGTTCAGCAGCCGCTCGAGATCCCCGATGTGGCGGGCAATGCCGCCGCCCCAACCGTGATGGATGAAAAGCACCGGCCAGCGGGGAGATGTCGCAAGGGCATTCAAAACGGCAAGGTGTGAAGATATGACGGCAGTCATGAAACGCAGGAGAGAACAGACTCCCTCCCCTTCAAGGGGAGGGTTAGGGTGGGGATGGGGTTGCCCCGTTGTACGCATGCTGGAAAATGACTTCCAACATCCTTTCTGCGACCTTGAGTGCTTGGCTGCCCCAAAAGTGCGTCACGAAAAGCGCGGTTTGTTCGAAAAATCAGAGTCGGCGAGATTGTTGCATGGTGTGTGCTGCCACTTCCCCGTACGGGTTTATTTATTGGTTTGCTCACGCATAAGCTACTTCGTTGCTGTGCCGTCATGGTGTACCCCATCCCCACCCTAACCCTCCCCTTCAAGGGGAGGAAAGCGCACAGTTGCCAGCGCGTCCCTCAGCGTGCCGATCGTTTTCACATAATCCCCGCCGGAAAAAACGGCGCTGCCCGCCACAAACGTATCGGCTCCCGCCTGTGCGATAGCGGCAATGTTATCTGCCTTTACGCCGCCGTCAACCTCCAGCAGAATCTCGCGACCCGTGCGCTGCTGCGCCGCGTCGATCCGCGCCCGCGTCTGCCGCAGCTTGTCGAGCGTGTGCGGAATGAACGCCTGCCCACCGAAACCGGGGTTGACCGACATCAGCAACACCAAGTCGATCTTGTCGAGCGCCCAGTCGAGACAATCGAGCGGCGTCGCCGGATTCAGCGCCAGCCCCGGCTTGCAACCGCGGTCGCGGATCAGCGCGATCGTGCGATCAACATGCCGCGACGCCTCGGGGTGAAAGCTGATGTACGTCGCGCCCGCCTCGGCAAAACCGCTGACCAGCGCATCGACCGGCTGCACCATCAAATGCACATCGATCGGTACCGTCGCATACGGCTTGATCGCCTGACACACCAGCGGGCCGACCGTCAGGTTCGGCACATAGTGGTTGTCCATCACGTCGAAATGCACCCAGTCAGCGCCGGCGGCGATGACGTTGCGCACTTCTTCACCCAAACGGGCAAAATCGGCAGAGAGAAGAGAGGGGACGATCCGGTATTTCATAGAGGAGGGTCAAGTACGTGTCAAATGCGTGTCAAGTGCGTGCCAAATGCGTGTTGAATGCGTGTTGAATGCTGTCTGAAGGCGCCTCAGCGCGTCTCCCGATACAGCGCTATCTTCGCTTATACTTCGACGCGCGGCAATGGTTGTCGATCTTTCAAGTGAAAAAGGTGGCTTCGTGAAGCGTTTTTGGCGGTTTTTTCTGTTTCAGCGGCTTTTTCTGTGTCTCATGGGTGCTTTCGCGCTAGCGGGTTTGCTGACCGGCTGCGTCACACCGCCAACATCCGAGGCGCCGCCGCCATCCGAAGCAACGCCGCAGTTGCGTTATCAGGCCACCGCCTGGTCGGCGTTGCCGGGATGGTCGCAGGATACGCTTGCCGAAGCGTGGCCGGCCTGGCAAATGAGTTGCCGCGCCCTGCTCAAGAAAGCCTCCGAACGCGCCGTCTGGACGGTGCCGTGTCAGGCCGCCGAAACCATTGATCCTAGTCGGGCAGAAACAGTCCGCGCTTTCTTCGAAACCCATTTCCAAGCCTGGCAAATCATCATTGACAATGCCGAAAGCGTCGCCGGCGCCACAGCGGAGCGCGGTTTGATCACCGGCTATTACGAACCCTTGCTCGCCGGTAGCCGGACGGCGGATGCGCGTTACCGTTATCCGCTGTACGCCCGCCCCGACGATTTGTTGACCGTCGAACTGGCATCGCTCTACCCCGAGTTGGAAGGCAAGCGTGTGCGCGGGCGTCTGATCGACAACAAGGTACGGCCGTACTTTTCCCGCGCTGAAATTGATCGCGGCAACCTTTTCAAAGCAACGCCTTTGTTCTACGTCGATGATGCGATGGATGCGTTTTTCCTGCACATCCAGGGCTCGGGGCGTCTGCGTCAGCCTGATGGTCGAATCGTCCGCCTCGGCTACGCCGATCAAAACGGCCACCCCTACCGCGCCATCGGCGGCGTCCTCGCGCAACGCGGCGACATCGCGCGGGAAAATCTGTCGATGCAAACGATCAAAGCCTGGGGGCGAGCGCATCCGGCCGCCCTGCCCGCGCTGCTCGACGAAAATCCGAGCTATGTTTTCTTTCGCGAAGTGCCGCCGCCGGAACCCGGCTCGCTCGATGCCAGGATCGACGGGCCGATCGGCGCCTTGGGCGTACCGTTACTGGCGCAACGCGCGATCGCCATCGACAACCGCCAATTGCCACTCGGCGCGCCCTTCTTCCTCGAAGCCGTCGACCCCGACAGCCGTGTACCGCTGCAACGGTTGACGATGGCGCAGGACACCGGCGGCGCTATCCGCGGCGCCATTCGCGCCGACTTTTTTTGCGGCACCGGCAACGAAGCGGGCGAGCGCGCCGGCAAAATGCGGGAAACGGGACGGCTGTGGCTGCTGTGGCCGAAAGGCGCGGCGCTCCCTTGAGCCGGGGGATTTTACTTTTTAATTCTTATTAACCGCAAAGAGCGCAAAGATTTGTGCTAAAGGATCGGCAGAGAGGCCGACTGATCTTTTCTCAGGTCAAACTTTCGACCTAAACACTCGAACAAAATTTAAAAATTGGCCTGCAAGGACAGATAAGCCACAAAGCGGCACCATCCCTCATCATGGTTCATGGTTGCACCGAAAACTTTTGCTGTTGCGGTTCTCTGGATTCCCGCTTTCGCTGGAATGACGGAAAGAATAGTGTTTAAGTCTTATTCGCCACATAGAACACAATGCCCCCAAAGTCTTTCTCTTTGCGCTCTCTGCGTTCTTTGCGGTTAAATAATTTTAACTGCCACCTATTTCAAATCTGAATCGCCCCGTTCTCCGCCGCTTCCTTGACGTCAGCGGTGCTGCCGACCAGCAACGGATCGGGCGGCACGGTCACCTCGGTATTTTTGTCCGGGTACGGCAGGTTATAGAGGAAGTGGCGCAGGCAGTTGATGCGGGCGCGCTTCTTGTCGTCGGACTTGATGACGATCCACGGCGCGTCGCCGGTGTCGGTATGAAAGAACATCGCGTTTTTGGCGGCGGTGTATTCGTCCCATTTGTCGAGCGACTGTATGTCGATCGGCGACAGCTTCCAGTGCTTCAGCGGATCGTCGCGGCGCGAAATGAAGCGGCGCAGTTGCTCTTCGCGGCTGACCGAAAACCAGTATTTGAACAGCCGGATGCCGCTGTTGACCCACATCCGCTCAAGTTCGGGCGTCTGCCGCATGAATTCGAGGTACTGGTGCGGCGTGCAAAAACCCATCACCCGTTCGACGCCGGCGCGGTTGTACCATGAGCGGTCGAAGAAAACGATTTCGCCGGCCGCCGGCAAATGGGCGACGTAACGCTGGAAATACCATTGCTGTTGTTCGATGCTGCTCGGCTTGTCGAGCGCGACGACGCGCGCGCCGCGCGGGTTGAGATGCTCCATGAAGCGTTTGATGGTGCCGCCCTTGCCGGCGGCGTCGCGCCCCTCGAACAGCAACGCAATCCGCTGCTTTTCTCCCTTCACCCAGTTTTGCACTTTCAGCAATTCGATCTGTAGTTCCGCCTTGATCTTTTCATATTCTCCGCGGCGCATCCGTGCTCGGTACGGATACGACAGCGGCAACATGGCCGTGCTGCTGTCTTCCGAAGTCCCCGGCGGCGCCGCAGCCACTTCTTTCGCTTTCGGCGCCTGACTGGTCGCTTCGATGATCCGCACCATCTCCTCACGGGTGCGGCGCACTTCCTCGTTGCGCGAACCCGTTTTCTTCGTCGGCGTTTTTTTCGGAAGCGCCGCAGACGGCGATCCCGGCAACTTCGCGGTCTTCGTTTCGGGTTTCCCGACCCCGCGAGATTTTCCGGATTTGGTTTTGGCCGTCATGATGTCTCCCTGAAGCGCAGCGCGAATGCTATGTGCGAAAGTCAAAATGGTACGCTTGTCTTTTGATCGCGTCGAGAGCCGTCGCAAAAAATGAGCATGGCGGCAGTCATGGACATGATGGCGGTTGACACCCGCTTCAACCGTTCGGACAATGATGACACCCGCTGATGCGAAGTGTTCGGCAAAAAAGGAAACTCATGAAAAAAAGAGGACGGACGTTGGTGCCGCGCAACCCCTTCGCGCTGGTGGCACGACAACGTCGCGCCGGCGCTCATGACAAGGCGCACAAGATCAAACGGCGCGACGACCGGCAGGCGCTAAAAAAACTCCTGCGCACGGAAAAGGACGACGATGCGTCTCATTGACGCGCCAGCCGCCCGTTGCTCTCCGGCAACGGCATGTCGGCATGGCTGGCGCGAAACGGATTGATGTCAATCCCGCCGCGCCGCGTATAGCGGGCGTACACCGACAACCGCAGCGGCGAACAATACTGCCGCAGATTCATGAAGATGCGCTCGACGCATTGTTCGTGAAATTCGTTGTGACGACGCAGTGAAACAATGTATTTGAGCAACTCTTCGCGATTGATCGGTCGCCCGGTATAAGAAATTTGCAGACTGCCCCAATCGGGCTGTCCCGTGACCGGACAGTTCGATTTCAGCAGATGCGAGGTCAAGGTTTCCGTGACAACCGGCGCTTCGTGGTGCGCAAATAAATAATCCGGGCGCGGCAAATAAGTGTCGATATTGACCGGCAACGCGTCAAGACAAAACCCTTCGAGTGCCGCAATGCGCTGCTCGGAAAATTGCCGCGGTAAAACGAGTTCGACGACCACCGCCGCCCCTGCCGCGGCCGAAAGATCGCGAACCAAACGATCGCGTACGTCGCCCGCCGAACCAAACACCGCTTGGTTGAAGCCGTTCAGATACCGTTTGAGCGATTTCGATTCGATGATGTTCGGCGATGTCGCGGGAACCGTGAAGCGCGCCAACGCCACCTCCGGTTTGCCGCCGGGCACAAGCCACGACAACTCGAAAGCGTTCCAGATATCGGCGCCGTAAAAGGGCAACGGCGCGTCATTGCCAATACCGATTTCGACACGCTTGTCGGCGCGTGGAATCGGAAAGAGCAACGAAGCGTCGTAGTGTTCGGGGTACGCATCGGCTTTGCCGAGCGGGCTGCGATCAGGCGTATTCATGAGACTCGGAAGGATCAGGGAGTGGTTTTCGTATCGTCGTCTTTCCGCCGCCGTTTGGCCGGGAAAAACCAGCCGAAGGCAACCGCTTCAAACAGCATGCGGAAAATCTGCCCAAGGGAAAAGCGGGGACGCGGAGAGGTCGGCGGCGGTTCCGGCTCCGCTGTCAGCAAATCCGCCAAAACTTCGCGAGCGCGAAGCGCCTCCGCCTCCGGCACCATGACGGTTCTGGCGTTGAGAAGCTCTATCTGCACACCGGGGTACAACCCGCCGAAATGTTTGTTGTGCACAAAATACGGTATGCCTTCCGCGATCAAAAGACTCTCGGCCAGCGCGAGGTCAACAGGATGGTCAGGACGGTGAATCGGGATCATGGCAAGGCCATTGTACGGTAGTGCACGCCCTCCGTGACAACAGAACAGCCATCATTTCTGATGGCTGTTCCATGGAAAAAACAGGCGATGGGGCTACAGCGATCCTCGGCGTCTTCGCCAAAGAGCCGGTACTGCCAGCATGCCCGCCAACAACGCCAGCCCCATCGGGCTCAGCGCAGGAACGCCGACGGTTCCCGGAAAGGGCTGCGGGCGGGCGGTACTACGCAAATACCAGTTGTTCGGGCCGCTGGTATCGACGCTGCCGTAATGCAGCGCGTAATCGTGCCCGCCGATGCCGCGCAAATCGGTATCCAGAACAAAGGCGCCCGGATCAATCGTTGCGCCGTTGATCGCCTGTACCACGAGGATACCGTTTCCGGTCGTGGGCGCCCCGGGGCCGCCGGTGTTATTGACGCGAATCTTCGTCGTTCCTGTGGCCGAACCGCCATTGATGATCAACCGGTCGGAAGGCGAACCGTCGATGTCGAGGTATGTGTTCACCATCAGGACGCCATCATTTCCAACATAGTCTTTCGTCGTCAGCGTCTTGTAGCCCCCGGCCGGATCAAAGGCCGCCGTCCCCGCCAGCGCCAATGAATGAATATCGGAATTGCCGTTCATGATCCACCGGCTGGACGTATCGATGGTCGTATGCGTATTCTTTTCAATGCCGGTGATGATGGAACCGGAAATCAGGGCGTTGTTCAAAACGCTTCCGGCGTCAGCGATGATGTCTCCCGTTGCCGTGATGTCTTCTACGGTAAAGTCAACCTTGCTGACCAGGGTGAGCGGAGCCGTGGTGATCACATTGAGCAACACCTTGTTGTCGGCGCTCACAGCCGTCCGGTTTTTCAGGGTGATTTCAGAAATGGGGCCTTCCGCGTAAAAAGTATCCAGCACCGACGTCAACGACCCGCCATCGATAGAAACGATATTCAACGGCGGGTTTTTGCTGAGAGCGTCAGTATAGTCGGTCAAGGTAACGCCGTATTTGCCTCCCGTCAGCGTCGAGTCCGTCGCATAAATCTCGCCGGAGCTATAAACCAGGGCGGCCGTCTCCGTGCAGGAGACAGACGTCCGCAGCAGCGTCATGACCGAACCAATGTTATTCACCGGATCATGCCTCGCCGCCGAAACGCCGTAGCCGTTCGTCCCCGTCACCGTGAGTGAACTGTCGCTAAGCGTGATCGAGCCGGTAGAGTTGACGTTCGCGCCCCGACCGTTATCACCGGAAACGTTGATGGTCACGTTACTGCCGTTGATGGTTGTCGGCATCGGAACCAACGGGACGAACGGCAGATAGCCTTGGCCGATAAGTCCGGACGCGTAGGATCCGGACACCTGTATATCGATCGTGTCCAGCGTCATGATCGCCCCTCGGGAAGCCATCGCCCCGTGCGCGGCCTGACCTGTCGTGACAATGTTGACACTGCTTGCGTTGACGACGCCGTTCGTATTGACTCCGCCGACAACCGCATAAACCGCCTCCAGGCCGTATCCATTAAGGCCACTCGTGGTGATGCTGGTGGTGGTGCCGCTCAGATTGACCGCCCCCCCCTCCGCCCGTGCGCCGGGGGAAGTGTTGCCAATCGTGGTGATGCTGCCGCCGCTGTTCAGGCTGACCGTTCCTGCTGTCGCCGCCCACGCGCCGGGGGAAGTGGTGCCAACACTGGACAGCGTCACAGGAGCCGTCGCCGTAATGCTGCCGCCGTTACTGGCAAAAAATACCGGCCTGCTGGCCGCCCCTGTTGTGCTGAACGTGCCGCCGGCAAACGTTGTAACGCAACTGTCTGCAGCCACTTGCCCCGCCTCGGCAGCGGCAGAGCAACTTTGGGCATGAACAACGATGGGAAGAAATAAAAAACCGGACAGGGCGATAACTTTGGATGCCGTTATAACCCACGAAAAAAACCCGCGCACACTTCCGCGCTTGACGCACCTTTGATTCATGGTTGCACTCCCTAAAGTGCAAGAACCACAAAAGCGCCGTTTTGCTTTGTCGTTGGAAAACCCTTCGCGACGACGGTCGCTTGATTCTCGCTGGAGATAACTATCACATACCAATTTGGCTTATGCAACAAACGGTTATGCGTCGCGAATAAATTGCTATTTGTGTTGCTTTTTTGGGAAATCGACTCGCCACGAAGGGGCTTCACCCCCTTACCCAGCCCGCCGCGGGCAAGGGGAAAAATCTATGCCTCTGAGCAGAAACCGCCCTGATTTTTTTCCATCCAAAAACTGCCGCCGCCAAAAGCATGTCCTTTCGGATGGGAAAGCGCCGCTTTGACTTTATCGGCCATGGTCGCCATCGCGTAAGCACACCCGAAGACGACGCTAAACGCCGAAGAATACATGAGCAGCGCGCGTAAAAGGTATTGCTCATTCCAGCTCCTGCATTCCCCCAAAACCCACTCTTTCAGATATTCGTGCGGCAAAAAAATGTCGTGGATGTGTATTTTGACCCCGGGCTTCAGGCGGGGCAAAACCTCAAAATACAAATAATTGACATCGCTTCCGGTCTTGGAGACATGAGAAGAATCGATAAACAAAATATCTCCGCTTTCGAGCGCCTCGAAGATTCCCAACGGCACCTACTGCACTTTTTCTTCGATGACTTTCGAGATACCCGGCACACCCTGTTTCAGGAACAGGCGCGGATACGGCTCAATACACGTCAACAGGCATTTTCCGCTCAGGAAGCGGCGGTTGACATCCGCCATCAACAGCGAAGAGTAACCGGAGCCTACCTCAACCACCCGGGAAGGACGCCACTTGCGCATCAGCACGAAAGTCGCTCTTGCGTCCAGCCAACTGAATTGGCTGTTCTGCGTAAAGAAATCGTGGGCTTGCTTTACTTCGTTCTCTTTTTCGGGATAATCGTAATCGCCGATAAACCGGGGAAAGTCCTCTGAAAGAATCTGCCGGTGGCTGCGTTCGTTAAAATCAATTCCC
Source organism: Burkholderiales bacterium (assembly GCA_031260355.1). Classification (GTDB taxonomy): domain Bacteria; phylum Pseudomonadota; class Gammaproteobacteria; order Burkholderiales; family Casimicrobiaceae; genus UBA931. The sequence goes on along the minus strand of JAIRJZ010000043.1, from coordinate 42,924 downwards.
AAAACGGGAAGTGGCGTTACCGGCCATATTTCGGACTCCCGTTCGGTCAGTTCTTCGGGGTCGATATCCGGCGAGTAAAAATGACCGGCGGGAAAGCCGGTTCGTACGCTCTTCTGTTTGGTTCGCATGGGGAGCCTGTCTTATACCAACACTTGCCGCATGTCGGCGAGGAGCTGCGCCAGATGCGCGGTGAACCGCGCCGCCTGCGCGCCGTCGATCACCCGATGATCGTACGACAACGACAGCGGCAGCATCAGCCGCGGCATGAAAGCATTGCCGTCCCACACCGGCTGTTTGACGCTTTTCGAAACGCCGAGGATCGCCACTTCCGGCGCGTTGATGATCGGCGTAAACGCCGTGCCACCGATACCGCCCAGCGATGAAATGGTAAAGACCCCTCCCTGCATCTCGCCCGGCAACAATTTGCCGGCGCGTGCCCGGGTTGCCAGTTCCGCCGTCTCCATCGCGATCTCGCTGACGGTTTTCCGGTCGCAGTCCCGGATGACCGGAACAACGAGACCGTTCGGCGTGTCCGCCGCGAAACCGAGGTGGCAGTATTTTTTGAGTATCAGGTTTTCCCCTTGCAGCGATGCGCTGAAATCGGGAAAACGCTTCAGCGCGGCGGCACCGGCTTTCATCAAAAACGCCAGCATCGTGATTTTGACGCCTTCGTTCTCTTGGTTGAGGGTGACGCGCAGCGCTTCCAGCTCGGTGATGTCGGCGCTGTCGAATTGCGTGACGTGCGGAATCATCGCCCAGTTGCGTGCCAGATTGGCGCCGGAGATTTTCTTGATCCGCGACAAAGGCACGGTCTCGACCGGCCCGAACTGAGTAAAATCAATGACCGGCCAGGGCAGCAATCCACCGGCCGCGCCGGTACCCGCCGCCACCGCGCCTTTTGCAAACGTTCCCTGAACGAAGGCTTTGACGTCCTCCTGCATGATGCGCCCTTTCGGGCCGGAGCCGCTGACCCGCGACAAATCGACGCCGAGTTCACGCGCAAACTTCCGTACCGTCGGCGACGCATGGGCAACATAAGACGATGAATCCACCACCGTCGTTTCCGTCTTCGGCGGCGGCGCTGTCGGTCGGGGCGCTTCCACGCGCGTTGCTTCGGTCGGCGCTGACGCTTCCGCAGCGGGCGTCGCCGCCGGCTTTTCCGAACCATCATCAGCGGCATCGAGAATCAGCAACACCTGTCCTTCGCTGACGGTGTCCCCCACTCGGATTTTTACCTCGCGCACGGTGCCGACGTAAGGCGACGGCACTTCCATCGTCGCCTTGTCCGATTCGAGCGTGATGAGCGGAGTGTCTTTTTCGATCCTGTCGCCGACGGCAACGAGAATCTCGATCACCAGCACATTTTCAAAGCCGCCGATGTCGGGAAGTTTGATGTCGATGGTGCTCATAAAATCAATCTGTCGATGTCAACACGGAATCGGCTTACACCGTCCACGGCGCCGGTTTCTTTGTGTCGATCGCGTATTGTTTCAACGCCTCGTCAACACGTGCTACAGGGATCACGCCGTCGTCGGCCAACGCCTTCAGCGCGGCGACGGCGACCCAGTAACGATCCACCTCGAAGAAATGGCGCAGTTTTTCGCGGGTATCGGAGCGACCGAAACCGTCGGCGCCGAGCGTGACGTAACGGCGACCGACCGGCAGATGCGGACGAATCTGCTCGGCGAACGCGCGGTTGTAATCGGTCGCGGCGATGATCGGCCCCTGCGTGTCTTGCAGGCATTTCTCGACATGCGATTGCTGGCGCGCCGCCGTCGGGTGCAGCAAATGGTCGCGCCCGAGTTTGCGCCCTTCGCGTTCCAGTTCGGTGAAACTCGGACAACCCCACAGCGTCGCGGTCACGCCCCAATCGTCGCGCAGCACTTCCGCGGCGGCGATGACTTCGCGGAAGATCGTGCCGGAACCCAGAAGCTGAACGTGCGGCACGTCTTTCTTCGCTTTGCCTTCGCCGCTGAACCGGTACATTCCCTTCGCAATATCGGCTTCCGCGCCTTCCGGCAATCCGGGATGCGCGTAATTCTCATTCATCAGCGTGATGTAGTAAAACACATCTTCCTGCTCGGCCACCATCCGGCGCAGACCGTCTTGCAGAATCACTGCCAATTCATACGAAAACGTCGGGTCGTAGCTGATGCAATTCGGGATCGTCGCCGCCAACAGATGGGAATGGCCGTCCTCATGCTGCAAACCTTCGCCGTTCAGCGTCGTGCGCCCGGCGGTGCCGCCGAGCAAAAAGCCGCGGGCGCGCAGGTCGCCGGCAGCCCAGGCGAGATCACCGATGCGCTGAAAACCGAACATCGAGTAATAGATGAAAAACGGAATCATCGGCACACCGTGCACGGAGTACGATGTCGCGGCGGCGATCCAGTCGGCCATGCCGCCCGCCTCGTTGATGCCTTCCTGCAACACCTGACCGTTCTTCGTTTCCTTGTAAAACATCAACTGATCAGCGTCTTCCGGCGTATAGAGCTGACCGACCTGCGACCAGATGCCAATCTGCCGGAACAAACCTTCCATCCCGAAGGTGCGCGACTCGTCGGGGACGATCGGCACGACGCGCTTGCCGAGGTGGGGATCGCGCAGCAACATTTGCAGAATCTGCACAAACACCATCGTCGTCGAAACCTCGCGCGTCTCGGTGCTTTTCAAAAAGCGTTCAAACGCCGGCAATGCCGGTACCGGCAACGCCTCGGCGTGCGTCCGCCGCTTCGGCTGGAAGCCGCCCAGGACTTTTCGGCGCTCCTGCATGTACCGGTACTCGACGGAATCCGGCAGGAACGAAAGGTATTCCAGTTTCTCGACCTGCTCGTCGCTCAATGGCAGCTTGAAACGGTCGCGGAACCGCTTCAGCGAATCCAGGGTCATCTTCTTCGCCTGATGCGCGATGTTGGCGGCTTCGCCCGACTCGCCCATGCCGTAACCCTTGATCGTCTTGGCAAGAATCACCGTCGGTTGCCCCCGATGCTCGCTCGCCGCCTTGTAGGCCGGGTACACCTTGTGCGGATCGTGGCCGCCACGATTCAGCCGCCAGATATCGTCGTCGTCCATGCCGGCGATCAACGCCTTCAGTTCGGGCGTATTGAAAAAATGTTCGCGCACATACGCGCCGCTACGACCTTTGAAGGTCTGGTAATCGCCGTCGAGGCACGCCATCATCCGGCGCTTCAACGCGCCGCTTTTATCGCGCGCCAGCAGCGGATCCCAGTGGCTGCCCCAGATCACTTTGATGACGTTCCAGCCGGCGCCGCGAAATTCGGCCTCGAGTTCCTGAATGATCTTACCGTTGCCGCGCACCGGCCCGTCGAGACGTTGCAGGTTGCAGTTGACGACGAAAATCAGGTTGTCGAGCTTCTCGCGTCCGGCCATCCCGATGGCGCCGAGCGCCTCCGGTTCGTCGGTCTCGCCGTCGCCGAGGAACGCCCACACTTTGCGGTGGCGGTGTTTTCCGAAGCCGCGGTCTTCGAGGTAGCGCAGAAAACGCGCCTGATAAATCGCCATCAGCGGCCCCAGCCCCATCGACACCGTCGGAAACTGCCAGAACTCCGGCATCAGCCACGGATGCGGGTACGACGACAACCCTTTGCCGTCAACCTCCTGCCGGAAATGATCCATTTGCTCCTCGGTCAAACGCCCCAGCAGAAAAGCGCGCGCGTAGATGCCGGGAGCGGAATGCCCCTGAATGAAAGTCAAATCGCCATCGCCCGCTTCGTCGTCTCCCCGCCAGAAATGGTTGTAACCGACCTCATAAAGCGTCGCCGCCGAGGCAAAACTGGCGATGTGGCCGCCGACATTGGTGTGCTTGTTGGCGCGCAACACCATCACCGCTGCGTTCCAGCGCACATACGAACGAATCCGGTGCTCGATCTCCTGATCGCCGGGAATCGGCGCCTGCTGATCGAGCGGAATTGTGTTGATATATCCAGTGTTGGCCGAGAACGGCAGATTGACGCCTTCGAGGCGTGCCTTTTCGATCAACTGCTCGATCAGGTAATGCGCCCGCACTGGTCCGACATGCTGCAAAACGCCCTCCAGCGCCGTCAGCCATTCTTGCGTCTCTTGGGGGTCGTGATCGTGTTCGGTTGTCATGCGAAACCTCAAAATAGGTTGGTGATCGCCGCGAGCGCCGGATTGATTCCTGTCATGCGCGATGGTCATGCGCAATGCAAAGCGCGGCTCTCCGTCAACACGGCATCCACCGGACAATCGTAGGCGTCAGTCGGCAATACGTCAACGATCTGTGCATCGAACGCGCCGGCAATGCGCGGTACGCGCGCCGGTATCTGCGGCAGCAGCCGGTCGTAAAACCCTGCTCCGTATCCCAGCCGATCACCGTGCGGCGTAAACGCAACGCCCGGCACCAGAACCCAGTCGATCGTTTCCGGGGAAACGAGCGGGCGTTCCGGCAGCGGTTCGCGAATGCCCCACAAGCCGGGCGCCGTATCACGGTCGATATTTTCGACCGTTTGCAGCACCATCTGCCGCAAATTTTCCTGCGTCCGAATCACCCGCGGCAACACCACGGTCTTCCCGCTCCGCAACGCTTCCTGCACCAGCAACGCCGCCGCCCATTCGCTGCCGAACGGATGAAACAGCAGCACCGCGCGGGCCGCGGCGAACGACGGCAAGGCAGCGATTCGTTGTGCGATACCGCGCGAATGCGCCGCGTGCATTTCCGCCGACAACCCCTCGCGCAAAGCCAGCACACGACGGCGTATCTCTTGCTTGGCGCGTTGCGTTTCGGAAAGCGAGGAAAAAGACATGGTGAGCGCCTGTAGGGAACCTATAACAAAGCGGCAAAGGAAAACGCCCTGAGCAGCATTATAATGAAAGCCTTTATCGAAAACGGCTTCCGATGATGAGACCCGCCACCGCGCCCAAAATTCCCGACGGTTTTCATTACCGGGGGCGTCGTGAGCGATTGTTGCAGGCGGTGCGGGAAACGCACGGCGGCGGACTGGTGCTGATGCCGACGGCACCGGAGGTTTTTCGCAACCGAGACACCTTGTACCCCTACCGACCGGAAAGTTATTTCACCTACCTTTCCGGTTTTCCCGAACCCGAAGCCGTGCTGGCGTTGTCGTGCGACAACGCCGGAGAAACGCGCCACCTCCTCTTCTGCCGCGAGAAAAATCCCGAACGCGAAACCTGGGACGGTTTTCGCTTCGGCCCGGAGGCCGCCCGCGAAACGTTTGCTTTCGACGAAGCTTTTCCTATTTCGACGCTGACCGAGCAGTTGCCGGCACTGACGATGAACCGGCCGGCGCTGCTGACGCCGCTTGGCCTTTATCCCGACTGGGATCGCACCATTACCCAACTGTTGGGAACCGTTCGCTCGCAAGCGCGCGCCGGCAACACGCCGCCGGCTTGCCTTCTCGACGTGCGCGATGCGCTCGATCCGATGCGAATGGTCAAGGACGAAGCTGAAATCGCGCTGATGCGCCACGCCGCCGCCATCACCGCGCAAGCGCATGTCCGGGCGATGCGTTTTGCGCGCCCCGGCCACTTCGAGTATCAGGTTGAAGCCGAGTTGCAGCACGAGTTTCTGCGCCACGGCGCCCAATCGGCGTATCCGGCGATCGTCGCCGCCGCCGAAAACGCCTGCGTACTGCACTACGTCGGCAACCGTTGCCCCATCAATGCCGGTGACTTGCTGCTGATCGACGCCGGCGGCGAATATCAGAGTTACGCCGCCGATATCACGCGCACGTTTCCGGTCGGTCGCCGTTTCAGCGCCGCGCAAAAAGACGTTTATGAATTGGTGCTGGCGGCGCAACGCGCCTGTTTCGACGCGCTGAAACCGGGCGCGCCTTTCCACGCTTTTCACGATGCCGCCGAGCGTGTGCTGGCGCAGGGCATGATCGATTTGAAACTGATCGAAGGCTCGCTCGATGCCGCGCTCGAAACCGGCAGCTTCAAGCGTTTCTACATGCACCGCGCCGGTCACTGGCTCGGGCTCGATGTGCACGACGCCGGGCACTATCAGCGCGGCGATCACGGTGAAGCGCCGACGTTGCTCGAAGCGGGGATGGCGCTCACCGTCGAACCCGGCTGCTACATCGGCGCCGCCGAAGACATTCCCGCCGCTTTCCACAACATCGGCGTTCGTATCGAAGACGACGTGTTGATCACGAACGACGGTATCGACATCCTGACCGCCGCCGCGCCGAAAAGCGTGGCAGAAGTGGAGGCACTGTGCACAGAAAGTTGACGATGTCCGGCAGCATACGGTACGCGACATCAGTGCTGTCTCTGGGACTATTTGTGCTGAGTTTCGTTCTCGTCAGCGGTTGCGCGACCCAAACCGTTTCCGCCGAAAACGCGCCGATGCGTTTTCAAATACAACAGCGCGCATTGACGCCCAAAAACGGCCCGCGCGATATCGAAGAGGCGGCACTGCAAACCGGCGACATCTTGTTGAGCGCCGACGATAATGACTGGATTTCGCTGGGCATCCGTCTGGTCAGCCTGTCGCCCGTCAGCCATGCGGCGGTGTATATCGGCAACGGCAATATCGTCGAGGCCGTTCGCAGCGGCGTCCTTTTGGGCACCGTCACCGGCATGCGCGACGAACAAACCGTCATCGCCGTTTACCGTTATCCGAACCTCGACGACACGCAACGCGACAGCTTGCGCCAAATCGCGCTTTGGCACGTCGGCAACCGCTACAGCATGGTCGGCGTCGTATTGCAGGCGCCGTTCATGCTGACGCGCCGTCTCTGCGAAATGCCGGTGTTCCCCGGTCAGGTACGTTACGGCTGCTACCACACGCTGGGCGTCATCCAGATGCCACCCCTCGATACGAAAGGGCTGTTTTGCTCCCAGTTCGTACTCGAAACCTTCCGGCAAGCCGGGTTGCCGCTCACCGACGCCGCTTCGCGCTGGGTCAGTCCCGACGACATCATGCACATGCGCGAAGGCGACGTGCCGTCATTCAACGCAAAGTTTGCGCTCGAATACGTCGGCCACCTGAAGGCACGGCCACCGCAGACCGATCCCGAGACGGCGGAAACGCTGTTCGTCACACGCCAGACGCCATGACTGCTTCCATGAACACTTCGACGACACCTTCGACCGCGTTGGCGGAGCGCTGGCGCCGCTTTCTTTCGCCGCGTCGGGTCGGCGCCACAGTGCCTGCCACCCCGGCGCCCGATCGCAGCGTGTTCCAGCAAGACTACGATCGTATCGTTTTTTGTTCGGCGTTCCGGCGGCTCAAAGACAAGACACAGGTGTTTCCGCTGGCGCAGAGCGATTATGTGCGCAACCGGTTGACGCACAGCCTGGAGGCGTCGTGCGTCGGCCGCTCGCTGGGCGCGACAGTCGGCCGGGTGCTGGTGGCGCGTCACCGCCTGGAAGATGTGTTGCACGCTTCGGATTTCGGCGCCGTCATCGCCGCCGCCTGCTTGGCGCACGATATCGGCAATCCGCCGTTCGGACACGCGGGCGAGGACGCGATCCGCGAATGGTGTACGCAACCGGGCGGCGCGCTCGACCGTTTGCCGTTGACCGGCGCGCAACGCGCCGACTTCGCACGTTACGAGGGCAACGCGCAAGGTTTCCGTGTGCTGACCACGCTGCAAAGCCCTTCGAACCGCGGCGGTTTGCAGTTGACGGCAGCAACGCTGATGGCGTTCGCCAAATATCCCTGCGCCTCGAAAGTAGAAACGCCGCTTGATGGCCGTTCGGCCAGGAAGTTCGGCTTTTTCCAGAGCGAGGCGGCGCTTTTCCGGGAAGCAGCGACGACGGTGGGGATGATTGAACGAACCGTCGGCGCCTGGCGGCGGCATCCGTTGGCGTTTCTGGTCGAAGCCGCCGACGACATTTGTTACCGCATCGTCGATCTCGAAGACGCAGCGCGCATCGGCGTCCTCCCGGCGAAAGATGTCGAAACATTGTTGCTAAGCGTCGCCGGCGGTGAAGCGCGGGCAACCCGGCTCAACAACATCGTCGAACCGAAAGAACGCATCGAATACCTGCGCGCCAAAGCGATCGGTCGGCTGGTCGAGGAAATCGCCGAGATTTTTTTGAGCCACGAAGAAGACATCGTCAACGGCGATTACGACGAAGAATTGCTCGGCGAAACGCAAGTCGCCGCGACGCTGAAACAAATCGAAGACCTGTCGCACGAAAAAGTCTATGTGGCGCGGTCAGCGATGGAAATCGAAGCGGCGGGCTGCGAAGTGCTCTCCGGTCTGCTCGATCTTTTCTTTACCGCCGTCTCGGAACGGTTTGAGGCGCCGACCAAAGAAAGCGCGCCGATCCGCAGCCGCGTTCTGATACCGCTGCTGCCGGCGCAGTTTCTCGGCAACGGTAACACCCCCGATGCCGACCCTTATCTGCGCTTGTTGAAAGTAATCGATTTCGTCTGCGGCATGACCGATTCGTACGCGATCACGCTGTACCGGCGGCTGAAAGGAATTGAGTTGCCGGGGTAGGGAGCAGGAAGTAGCCCGGATAAGCGAAGCGCAATCCGGGAACAAAAAAACATGGTTTAACCGCAAAGAACACAAAGAAATTCTCACCTCTTCGCGCAAGACAATCTTTTTGGATTCTGCGACTACGCGCAGAATGACAAGCAAAAACGGGAGCCAAAGCCCCCGTTTTTGTCGCGTAAGAAAAGCCTTATTTAACGTCGATTCGTTTTTCAAAGCTGTGTTCAATACGTCCCGCATAACTCGCCCAAACTTTGCCACCCGGAACTGAACTCGGAACTTCGCCGTTGTTGAATTGTTGAACGGCAAAGCCCAGCATCGGTAGCCCGGTAAACGTGATTTCGTTCTTCGAGTTCACTGTCGGCGGCATCGCCGACGAATCAATCCACTGCGTCGTCCCACCGGTCAGTTGACGGTAGCCTTGGTTCGCATCAAACGTAAGCCGCGCCCAACCGTTCTCGAACGCGACCGGCAACGTTACGCGGTTTTTCGCGTGGAACACCGAAGCCGTTCCCATCCAGCCAAAGGTGACAATATTGGCTCCCCAGCACAAGTTCCACGATGGCTGCGGTTGCCCCGGAAAACCGGCCATCACCACCCTCCTCTCTTCGCGGTCAAAATACTTCCCAATCAACGGGAAGCTTTCACAAGCACCACCTTTGATAAAGTCGCGCTGGAAGAGTTTATAACCGGCTTTCAGCGGCCTTCCATCACCGTTGGCCGCGTCATAATAAAACCGCTTCGTTGGCATCGTGATGAGCCAGTCGGTCTTCGCGGCGATTGTTTTATCCAGCACATACTCGTTGTAAACCGATTGGCTCATTAACACCGCCGATACCGGATCGGCGCCGGAATTCGATGGCCAAGTTGTCACATAGGCATTGAACCCGTCCACGACCGTTGATACCTTTGGGTAAACCGAGGCAAGATTTGGTTCGATGCTTCCAGCGGGCGCCCAAAGGTTATCCTTTGCCTCCGTTCCCTTGAAGAAGCCGTCCAGCGCCGTCGCCTTAAACGCCACACCCTGCGCCTCGTTGACGCTGATCAGCGTCATGCTGCCGGACAAGCCACCCGACCCGCCGACCAGATCACTATCGACCCATGAAGGTTTGCTCCAGTCACCCCAAACACCCCCGCAGTTAAGCGGCTTCCACCAACCGGCAACTGTCGCGTGTGTCACATTTTTTTCCGTAGCGCTGCCTGTCACGATGTCCGCCATCTCGATGATTTCAGCGTAGCCCTCCTTGGTCCGGTCAGCCGTTGCGTCTTCACCGTCAGCATACGAGGCACTGAAGAGAACCGTGCTAAACGGCTGCCCGCCCGCCGGAATGGGCGGTGATGTACACGAGGTGTCATGCGTCATGATCTTGGCGCCGGTTCCGTCATCCGTCGGAACGATGGCGGCAGTCCACACATCTTCCTGCGACAAATACAGGTTGAAGTCCAGAACTTCCTGCGAAGCCTTGCCTTCAAGGAAACGAACTCTGACGGCTTTAGCTCTCTCCGTGTGGTTGACGACCGACATCAACGAGTTGAACGCATTACCGCTTCCGCTATCGCGAACTGTGTAATACGGGTAAATCAACACCTGCCCCAGTCCAGCCGGGTTGAGGCTCACGGCTTGCGCCGACCCGATCCATCCCGCCGCGCCCACGCCTGCCAGAACAGCACAAAGCGCCTTTTTCCTGAATGTGCTCATAGCGTAACTCCTGTACGTTACTGTCAAAAATGACGGCTTCGTGCCCGATGATACGCTCATTTTCTCTCTCTTTTGTAACACCAACCTTGTCGTAGGAGGCGCGATCTCCTGACCCCTGCCTACCGCGTACAATATCCCTCCGCCGCTCAAGGAAACACGGTCATGTCTTTCATTCTCTCGCTGGATCAGGGGACGACCAGTTCGCGGGCGCTGGTGTTCGATGCCGACGGGCGCGTCGTGGCGATGGCGCAGCAAGAGTTTCCGCAAAATTTCCCGCAGCCGGGCTGGGTCGAGCACGATCCGATGGCGATCTGGTCAACACAACTGGCGGTTCTGCACGGCGCGCTGGCCAAAGCCGGTCTGCACCTCCGTGACATCACCGCCATCGGCATCACCAACCAGCGCGAAACCACGCTGGTCTGGGACAAAAAAACCGGCGAGCCGTTAGCGCCCGCCCTCGTCTGGCAGGATCGCCGCACTGCCACTTTATGCGATCAATTGCGCGCGCAAGGACGAACCGAAATGCTGCGCGCCAAAACCGGGCTGGTGCTCGACGCCTATTTTTCGGCAAGCAAGTTGCAATGGCTGCTCGACCATGTGCCGCAACTGCGCGTTCGCGCCGAACGCGGCGAGGTGGCGTTCGGCACGGTTGACAGTTGGCTGGTCTGGCAACTGACGCAGGGTCGCGACCATTTGACCGATGTCAGCAATGCCAGCCGCACTCTGCTTTACAACATCCACGACCACCGCTGGGATGATGCGTTGCTGGCGCTGTTCAACATTCCGTCAGCGATGCTGCCGCGCGTGGTGCCGTCTTCCGGCGTGTGCGCCGAAGCGGTGTTCGATGGCGTGCGGGTGCCGATTGCGGGCATTGCCGGCGATCAGCAAGCGGCACTATTCGGTCAGGCATGTCACCGTCCCGGACTGGCAAAGAACACGTACGGCACCGGCTGTTTTTTGTTGCGCCACACCGGCACGGCGCCGGTCGCCTCGGCGCACCAACTGGTCGCTACCATCGCTTGGCAATGCGGTCATCTCGAAACGCAGTACGCGCTGGAAGGCAGCGTTTTCATCGGCGGTGCCATCGTGCAGTGGCTGCGCGACGGGTTGAAGATCATCCGCCGCACCGCCGATATCGAAGCGCTGGCGAAAAAAGTGCCGGACAACGGCGGGGTCTTTTTCGTCCCGGCGTTTGCCGGTCTGGGGGCGCCGCACTGGGATGCTTACGCGCGCGGCACGATCATCGGGTTGACGCGCGGTACGCAGGACGCGCACATCGCCCGCGCCGCGCTGGAAGCGATCGCGCTGCAATGCGCCGATGTACTGGACGCGATGAACCGCGATACCGGCGAAGCGTTGACCGAACTGCGTGTCGATGGCGGCGCCACCACCGACAATCTGTTGATGCAAATCCAGGCCGATCTGCTCGGGGTGCCGGTCGTGCGCCCACAGAACCAGGAAACCACTGCGCTTGGCGCCGCGCAACTGGCAGGGCTGGCCGTCGGTTACTGGCGCGACACCGAGACGCTGGCGGCGCGCTGGAAAATCGACCGCGTGTTCGAACCGGCGATCTCGGTCGATCAACGGCAAACCGCACGGGCACAATGGCAACGGGCGGTGGAACGGGCGAAAGGGTGGGCGAACCAGGAATCGGGGTAACAAAGTGCCGCGCCCCCCTCTCTCCCGGCCTCTCTCCCGCAAGGGGAGAGAGGAGAGAAGCATCGCCCCGGCGCAGGAACATCACTCCCCGCGAGCGCTGGGAATCCGGAGGAAGAATGCCCGGGCCCCCGCCTCCGCGGAAGCGACGGAGGTATCCATCAAGAATCAGCAAAACCCTGACGCCTGATCCCCACCCATAAAAAACGACGCTCGCATGAACCGGGTAATGGTATAGTGTCTTTATGAAACATTCCGTTCCCGATTGCCCGTTCTGTTCCGGCGACGGCGGTCATGCGGTGTACCGCGATGCGCGATGCCGTGTGGTGCTGACCGACGAGCCATTTCCCGGTTTTTGCCGGGTGATCTGGGACGAACACGCCACGGAGTTCACCGACCTCACTGTCGCCGACCGCCAACACTGTATCGAAGTCATCGCGGCAACGGAAACAACCCTGCGCACGTTGTTGACGCCGGACAAAGTGAATCTGGCCAGTCTGGGCAACATCACGCCGCACCTGCATTGGCATGTCATCCCGCGTTTTGCCGATGACTCCCATTTCCCGCAATCCGTCTGGGGCGCTCGCCAGCGACCCGGCGCCGCCCGGATGCTGCCTCCCCGCTTTGCCGAATCCCTGGAAGCGCATCTGGTGAAAGCTTTAAGCACGCCGCCCGCCCCGGCTGAGAGGAAAATATCATGAGCGACACCCCCTCCAGCGCCGCCCTCCCCTCCGCATCATCAGCGACGCCGCACCGGCTCATGCAGAAAGGCTGGGCCACCCAGCTTTTTGCCGCCGAATTGCCGCAGGCCAGTATCCAGTTGCGTACCGAAATCGAGCTTGCGCTCGACGCCTCCATGTCCGCGTTCGAACGTTTCCGGTTGACGGAAGTGTGCCGGGTACTGGTGATGGGCCTGCACAACCGCTGGCGGCGCTTGTCCCCCAACGAAGGTCAGGCGTTTTCCGAGGATGTTGCGCTGTGGCGGGCGTTGTGGGCGCACTACTCGCTCAGCCTGCGCGCACTGCTCGACGGCGACCCCGGATTGGCACCGCATAAAGCCTTCTTCCTGCAACAAGCGTTGTTCATCAGCAAACAGTTGCGGCTGATTCACGCGCTCGCCCAGAAGCCGTTCCCGGCAGAGTTGTGGAAGGAAACCCACGCCTACTACCGCTTCTCCGAAATCCTGCAATGCTCGTTCGAAAATGTCACCGACAAACTGCTGACCACCGAAAACCGGGTCAGTTGTTACTCGACATACCTCCATACGCTGCTGATCGACCTTGCCAACCTGTCGGCCTTGTCGCCCCAGCAAATCCTGTGGATGGATCGCTGGCTGCCACGTCTGGCGCGTAAAGCACAGCCTGTCGATATTTCGCAGGCGCAAATCGGCTTGTTCCTGGCAATACGTCTCGACAACAACCGCGGCGGGGCACTGAGGGCACGGGTCAAGCCTTCCTCGGCGGCATCGCTGCGCATCGCCGATCTCAACGAAATCGCCAAGACGTTGCGACGTCGGCGGCGCCATCTGATCACCGGCGAAACGCCGGCCCGGGTCAAGCTCGGCGAAGACATCAGCAGCGATCAGGCCACGGCGTTGCTGGCGCACTTGGAAGCGGCTTGGTGCCCGCCGGATCTGTCGCACGTCCCCGACGCGCCGCAATTTGATGATTGGACAAGTTCCGGGACAACTTCAGCATAAGTGCTACTAGGTTGTCGGAAAGGCTTCTGCTATAGTCAGCACTTATCAGCCGGCTTGGCTGCTTGAAACGCAAATTGTGCTGACCCCCAAGAGTTTTTCCCTGTTACGCCTGCTCAATGCCGAAGCGCCCGGTGCCGGACCGACGCTTGCTGCGCAACTGGAAATACCCAAAGGACGCCTTCCGGCGCTGATTCAGGAACTCGAGGCCGCCGGTATCGGCATCACCCGCGTTCCCGGTCGCGGTTACCAACTCGCCAAACCCTACCACCGATTCGACCTCGCCGTCTGGCGCGATGCCTGCGTGGCGCTGGGCGCGTCATTGCCCATCGACATCAAGAAAAAGCCGCGGCAGCAAACGGTGTTGCATCCTTCCGTCATCCACACGGTGGAGGATGTTCAAACGCCCCAGTCACTTACCCTCGAATGGGCCGAACAAATCGATTCAACATCGAGCGAGTTGATGCGCCGGATCCCGCGTCATGACATCCACGGGCTGGCGCTGACCACCGAATGGCAGAGCGAGGGTCGTGGCCGCCGCGGTCGCCCATGGCTGGGTCTGCCCGGCGGCAGTTTGATGTTTTCGCTGGGCTGGCGCTTCGAGCAGGGTGCCGGTTTTCTGGCCGGAATGTCTCTGGCGATGAGCGTGGCGGTGGCGCGGGCGCTGGAGAAAGAGGGGTTCACCGGGATTGAACTCAAATGGCCGAACGATCTGGTGCACCGTTACCACAAGCTCGGCGGCATTCTGGTGGAACTGAACGGCGACGCGCTGGGACCGTCGCAGGCGGTGATCGGCGTCGCCCTCAACCTCGTGCTGCCAAAAACGGCGCGCGGCGACATCCCGCAAGCGGTATCCGATCTGGCGTCGATCAAAAAAGACCTGCCTTCGCGCGAAGCGTTGCTGGCTCGTGTACTGCTGGAAATGGCATCGGCGCTCGCCGATTACGCCCAGCGCGGCTTCGTCGCCTTCGCGCCGGAATGGCAGCGCCGGCACACTTATCAGAACAAGCCGGTCAAACTGCTGCTGCCGGACGGCCAGACCGTTCGCGGCACCGTTGCCGGCGTTGACGCCAGCGGCGCGCTGGTACTCGCCGAAGGCTCCGAGGTCAGCAAGGACAGCCGCCGTGGCCGCTATACCGCCGGTGAAATATCGCTGCGCCGAGCCTGAAAAGTAATTCCGGGGAATCTGTATCAGCATGGATCATCTTCTGGTCATCGACGCCGGTAACGCCCGCTTGAAATGGGCGGTTGCCGACCGCTGCGGCTGGTCGATGTCGGGCTCGATTCCCAATTCCAATGTTGGTGTGTTGGCGCTTACTCATTGGCAAAACATAGAACGACCTATGCGTGTCATCGGAGTCAACGTCGCCGGCAAGGGAATGCAGCACAAAATCGAAATGCAGATGATGCGTTGGCGCGTTCAGGTCGAGTGGCTGACGGCGCAACCGGAAGCCGCCGGTATCAAAAACAGCTATGCCGATCCTTCCCGGCTCGGCGCTGATCGCTGGGCGGCGCTGGCCGCTGCTTATCGGCGGCAACGGCGCGCCGCCGGCACACCGCCAATGCCTTGCCTGGTCATCAGCCTCGGCACCGCCACCACCATCGACGCGTTGAGCGCCGACGGGATTTTTCTGGGCGGCCTCGTTCTGCCCGGCTTCGCGCTGATGCGACAAAGCCTCGCCGCCCATACGGCCGGACTGTCGCTGGAAATCACCAAAGGCGCTTACGCCGATTTCCCCACCACGACGGGAGATGCCGTTTTCTCCGGCGCCATACAGGCGATCCGCGGCGCCATCGCCGAAATGCGGACACTGCTCGCCGCGCGTCACGAAACGGAAGCCTCCCGGATCATGACTTTTGTCGCCGGCGGCGACACGCCCTCTTTTCTGCCCCACCTGTCAGAACCGCTGACGATCGTGGATAATCTGGTGCTGGAAGGCGTCCTGACGCTGGCAGCGCCGGAATACCTTCCCGAATGACACCACCCGCTTTGCGGGAGGTGCCGGTTTTCCCCGCGCGCTTTTTTTTGATACTGCTCACGCATGCGTTTTCTACTGATCGCTCTCCTGCTCGCCAATCTCGCTTTGTTTTTATACATGCAAAGCGGAGAAACGCCGCCGCCGCAGTTGCCGCCGCCGGTCGCTGCCGACAAGATAGTGCTGCTGAAACCGCTGGCCGAAGGTGAACCCGTCCCGACCACGTCGGCGCCCTTGCCCGAGCCGGAAACCGCGTGCCTCGAATGGGGACCTCTCGCCGACACGCAACTCGACAACGCCCGCGCCGCGCTCAACCGCATTCCCGGCCTCGGCGCCTTTCAGGAAATCCGCCGCCAGGGGCCGGCGCGCTCATGGCTGGTCAGCCTCGACGGCTTCGACAACCGTGGCGCCGCCGTCAACCGCGCCAACGAATTGCGCCGTCAGAACATTAACGATGTTTCCGTGCTGGAACCGGAGTCGGGCCCCGGCGCGACCTTCACGCTGTCGCTCGGTATTTTCAGTTCCGAACAAGGCGCCGAGTCGCGCGTCGCGGCGCTCACCGAGAAAAAAATCAACGGCGTTAAAATCACGCCGCGCGCCAGCGGCACCGCCGTTTTTTTCGTCGTCGCCAACCCTTCACCGGCGCTGGAACAACAACTGCGCGAACTGCTGCCCCGTTTCGCCGACAGCACCGTTCAAAGTGCTGTCTGCCTGCCGCCGCAAACGTCCTGATTTTCTTTCGTCCGTTTTTCGCCCATGCAACCCGACCGCACTGCCGAACTCACCGAACTGCTCCGCCAGCGCATTCTGATTCTGGACGGCGCGATGGGAACGATGGTTCAGCAACACCATCTTTCCGAAGACGATTTTCGCGGCGGCGCGCAAGGTTGTCGGCATGGCCATCAGCACACGCTTTTGCCTGCTCATTTACCAGAACAAAAGGGCAACAACGATGTGCTGGTGCTGACTCAGCCGGACATCGTCGCCGCCATTCACGATGCTTACCTCGACGCCGGCGCCGACATCATCGAGACCAACACCTTCGGCGCGTCAAGCATTGCCCAAGCCGACTACCGGTTGCAGGACAAAGCGCGTGAAATGAACCGTGTCGCCGCAACACTGGCGCGGCGATGCGCTGATCGCGCCACGGCAAAAACGCCGGACAAACCGCGTTTCGTCGCCGGTGCGCTCGGCCCGACCAACCGCACCGCTTCGATTTCTCCCGACGTTTCCGATCCGGCCGCGCGCAACGTCACGTTCGACGAACTGGTCGCCGCTTACCTTGATGCGATCGAAGGCTTGGCCGAAGGCGGCGCCGATATTTTGTTGATCGAAACCGTCTTCGACACGCTGAACGCCAAAGCCGCTCTGTTCGCCGCCGAAACTTTTTTCGACAAAGTGGGGCAACGGTTGCCGGTGATGGTTTCCGGCACCATCACCGACGCTTCCGGCCGCACCCTCTCGGGGCAAACGCCGGAAGCATTCTGGAACTCCGTGCGCCCCTATGCGCCACTCGCCGCCGGGCTGAACTGCGCGCTCGGCGCGGAACTGATGCGGCCGCACATCGAGGCGCTGGCGCAAACCGCCGACACCTTCGTGCTGTGCTATCCGAATGCCGGACTGCCCAACCCGATGTCCGACACCGGCTACGACGAAACGCCGGAAACCACCGCACGACTCGTCCGCGAATTCGCCGAACAAGGCTTGGTGAACATCCTCGGCGGCTGCTGCGGTACGACGCCGGCGCATATTCGGGCAATTGCGGAAGCGGTGAAAAACATTGTGCCGCGCAGCGCAGGGGAAAAGGCGAAGCCATGAAAGCCCTCGTAGGGGCGGCAACCTGCCGCCCGTGTTTCAAAGTGCACAAATTATTTAGCCGCAAAGAACGCACAGAACCTAGGGTAAGTAACGTAGGGGCGGCAATCTGCCGCGCGCACGTTAGAACTCACAAATTATTTAACCGCAAAGAACGCAAAGCGCACAGGGTGGACAAAGCGAAGCGTGCCTGCCATCGCAACTTCCGGCGCTTCGCACCGGAAACTCTTCCCCTCCCCTTCAAGGGGAGGGAACCAGTTACCGACACTTTGCGCCGCATTATCATAACGAGTGGTCTGCGCCGTTTCACGGCTTGCTCACCCCCCGATATTGAAAGATCTTTTGTTAAGAGGTTCTTATGGCCATCCCCAATTTCGTTAAATTGATGCATCCTTTACTCCGTCTTATGTCCGATGGAGAAGAGCACTTTCGCCGGGATGTCGTCGAAAAACTTGCTAAACATTTCAATCTTACTGATGATGAGCGCAAGGAGCTTCTACCAAGCGGCCAAACCGTATTTGATAATCGTGTCGGCTGGACAAGAATACATCTTATAAAGGCGGGGCTGCTTGCCGCGCCTCGTCGTGGCGTGATGTGTATTACGCCACTTGGAAAACAAATACTTAGCGAAAACCCGGCCACTATCGACTTTAGCTTTCTTGAGCGGTTCCCCGGGTTCGTAGAATTCAGAACCTCTTCAAGAAGCAAAAAAACAACGGTATCTGAAACCCCTCCTGCCGAAACAGAACAAACGCCGGAAGAAGCGCTCGTAACTGCTTATCAAAGTCTTCGCGATTCCCTTGCTGACGATCTTTTGGGGCACGTACGTAAATGCGGCCCAACTTTTTTTGAAAATTTGGTTATCGAGCTGCTCGTCAAAATGGGCTATGGCGGTTCACGACAGGACGCCAGCAAACATCTCGGAAGAGGCGGGGATGGCGGTGTCGACGGAATTATCAACGAAGACCGTTTAGGTCTGGATGTCGTCTATATTCAGGCAAAACGCTGGGAAAAAAACATAAGCAGCCCCGAAATTCGAGATTTCGTCGGAGCGCTTGAAGGAAAACGGGCGATGAAAGGTGTTTTCATCACAACCTCTTCCTATACTAAAGAAGCGCTCAAGTATGTTTCTCAGCTATCTACAAAAAAAGTGGTTCTTATCGACGGCGTACAACTCGCAAGCCTGATGATAGATTTTGACATCGGCGTTTCAACGGTTTCCTCTTACGACATCAAGCGTATTGATTCAGATTATTTTGAGGAAGATTAATGTTGCCGCGTTTTTTGTTTTCCCTTCTCCCCCAACCCCTCTCCCTCAAGGAGAGAGGAGAGCGCTTATCTCCGCGTCTCCGCGTGAAAACTTTTTTGCGCTCTTTGCGTTCTTTGTGGTCAAATAATTTGTGAATAGCCTTTCGCCTTTCCCGCCCTCCCGCCCTCTCCGCCCTCTCCGCCCTCTCCGCCTCTCCGGTCTGGAGCCGCTGAACGTCGGCGAACGGAAAGCCCCCTTTTCAAAGGGGGTGGCCGCCGAAGGCGGGCGGGGGTTTGCGCCCCGCGACAAAACACTAAAGCCTTATTCGAGCGAACTTCGGAAGAACACCACGAAGCAAGAAAATCATCTCTGGTATGACTTTCTCCGACATAATAAGCCACGCTTTACACGACAACGAATCATAGGCAAGTATATTGTGGACTTTTATTGCCACAGCGCTGCGCTCGTGATTGAATTGGATGGTTCACAACATTATGAACCGGAATCAATGAAACATGATGAGATGAGAACAGCCTGTTTGAATGCTTTGGGTCTTCGGGTTCTGCGGTTTACGAATAATGAAGTTGATCGGTTTTTTGAAAGCGTTTGCATGATGATTAAGGAGGAAGTAGATGCCTCATCAAAATGCCGTTAAAACTTCTGGCAACCCCCCGTCGGCTTCGCCGACACCCCCTTTAACAAACCCCCGTCCGCCTTCGGCGGCCACCCCCTTTGAAAAGGGGGCAAATCGAGGACGGCCTCTCCGCCTCTCCGGTCTGGAGCCGCTGAACATCGGCGACGGTTCGTTGTTCGTCAACATCGGCGAGCGCACCAACGTCACCGGCTCAAAGGCGTTTGCGCGGCTGATTCTGGCCGGTGATTTCGCCGCCGCTGTCGAGGTGGCGCGCCAACAGGTGGAGAACGGCGCGCAAATCATCGACGTCAACATGGACGAGGCGATGCTCGACGCGGTCGCCGCGATGACGCGCTTTCTGAACATCATCGCCACTGAGCCGGACATCGCCCGCGTGCCGGTGATGATCGACTCGTCGCGCTGGGAGGTGATCGAAGCCGGTTTGAAGTGCGTGCAGGGACGGGCATTGGTCAACTCGCTGTCGCTGAAAGAAGGCGAAGAGGAATTCCTGCATCGCGCCCGCATCGTCAAGCGTTATGGTGCCGCCGCGGTGGTGATGGCGTTCGACGAGCAGGGGCAAGCCGATTCTTTCGAGCGCCGCATCGCCATCTGTCAGCGCGCCTACGATCTGCTCACGCAAAAAGCCGGATTCGCGCCGGAAGATATCGTTTTCGATCCCAATGTGTTCGCCGTCGCCACCGGCATCGACGAACACGCCGATTACGCGATGGATTTCATCCGGGCAACGCGCTGGATACGCGAACACCTGCCGCATGCCAAAGTGACCGGCGGCATTTCGAATGTCAGTTTCAGTTTTCGCGGCAACGACACGGTGCGCGAAGCGATCCACACGGTGTTTCTCTACCACGCCGTCCGTAACGGCTTGACGATGGGCATCGTCAACGCCGGTCAGCTCGGTGTTTACGACGAACTCGATCCGGAATTGCGCGAAGCGGTGGAAAACGTCGTGCTCAACCGTTCGCCTTCCGTTGGCTCAGTTGACCACAGCAACGCCACCGAGCATTTGACCGCGCTGGCCGAGCGCTTTCGTGCGCAAGGGAAACAAGCTGAGGCGGTACGCGACGAATGGCCGGAATCGGTGGAAGAGCGCATCATTCATGCGCTGGTGCGCGGTAACGCTTCGCGGCTAACCGCAGACCTCGACGCCGTTCGGCAAACGATTGTCGCGCGCGGCGGCAAAACGCTCGAAGTGATCGAAGGCCCGCTGATGCAAGGCATGAACGTCGTCGGCGACCGTTTCGGCGAAGGCAAGATGTTTTTGCCGCAGGTTGTCAAAAGCGCACGCGTGATGAAAGAGGCCGTCGCCCATCTGGTGCCGTTCATCGAGCAGGAAAAGGGCGGCAAGGCACAAAGCAAGGGGCGCATCGTTATCGCCACCGTCAAAGGCGATGTCCACGATATCGGCAAGAACATTGTCTCCGTCGTCTTGCAATGCAACAACTTCGAGGTCGTCGATCTCGGCGTGATGGTGCCGGCGCAGAAAATCATCGACACCGCCATCAAGGTCAACGCCGATGCCGTCGGCCTCTCCGGGCTTATCACGCCCTCGCTCGAAGAAATGGCGCATGTTGCCGCCGAAATGCAGCGCGCCGGTTTACGCTGCCCGCTTCTCATCGGCGGCGCCACCACTTCGCGCGTGCACACCGCCGTCAAAATCGCGCCGCATTATCAAGGCGTCACCGTTTATGTGCCGGACGCTTCGCGCAGCGTCGGCGTCGTTTCCCGACTGCTGTCGGAAACGCAGCGCGATGCGTTCGCCGCCGAGATTGCCGCCGACTACGCCAGAATCCGCGAGCAGCACGCGCAGAAAAAAGGCGCAACACTGATCCCGCTGGAAAAGGCGCGAGCCAATGCCTTCAAACCGTCGATGGATGACACGCCGGTCGCGCCGCTAAAACCGGGGCGGCAGCTTCTCGCCGATGTGCCGCTGGCGCAACTGGTTCCTTACATCGACTGGTCGCCGTTTTTTCAGACTTGGGATTTGCCCGGCCACTATCCGGCGATCTTCGACGATGCTGCCGTCGGCAAGCAGGCGAAACAAGTGTTCGCCGACGCCCAGGCGATGCTGAAAATGATCGTCGATCAACACTGGTTGCGCGCCGCCGCCGTTTTCGGTGTGTGGCCTGCTTGCCGTGGCAACAACGGTGACGGCGACGACATTTTTCTGAGCGAAGGCGCGAAACAGTTGCGCTGGCCGCTTCTGCGGCAACAGCAACAACGCCCTGAAGGCAAGCCCAATTACAGCCTCGCCGATTTCGTGCGCAGCAAAACCGAAGACGGTGCGCGGTTATGCGATTACGTCGGCGCCTTTGCGCTCACCGCCGGTCTTGGCATCGAGCCGCATCTTGAGCGTTTCCGGCAGACGAACGACGATTATTCGGCACTGATGCTGAAAGCGCTGGCCGACCGCTTGACCGAAGCGCTGGCGGAATGGCTGCATCGGGAAGTGCGTACCCGTTACTGGGGTTATGAAAAAGCGAACTCGCCGATAGACTTTCAAGCGTTGCTGAAAGAACAGTACCAGGGCATCCGCCCGGCGCCGGGCTATCCGGCTTGCCCCGAGCACAGCGTGATGGCTGCACTGTTCGATTGGCTGAACGCCGCCGAGATCGGTATGCGCGTGACCGAGAGTTTCGCGATGCTGCCGGCGTCCTCCATCTCCGGTTTTTACCTGGCGCACCCCGAAGCGCGCTACTTTGCCGTCGGCCCGATCGGTGACGATCAATTGCGCGATTTTGCCGTTCGCAACGGTATTGATGAAGCCGCGGCACGAAAACTGTTGGCGCCCCATGTGGCACTGAGAACAGAAAGCTCCTAGTGTGGCTTTGATTCAAGTGAATACATTTCCGCGAGAGCTCGCTGCGTTTTACACCCCTCTCCCGCCCCTTCGGGTCACCCTCCCCCTCAAGGGGGGAGGGAAAAAATGTACGCATTTGAACCAAACCTGCTCCAGAACTTGTCTCAAAATGCATCAGGAGTCCGCCCCAAGAAGTCGTCATTCCGGCGAACGCCGGAATCCAGAGAAAGAACGTCTGGATTCCCGCTTCTGCGAGAATGACGAGGTAGCCAAACGAATGCTTATGGCGTCACGGCGATTTTGAGGTAGATTCTCATTTCCATGAAAACCGTTTCACAACTTCCCCCCCTCATTCCGGTCATTCTCGCCGGCGGTAGCGGCCAACGCTTGTGGCCACTGTCGCGCACCGAGCATCCCAAGCCGTTTCTGGCGTTGCCGCAAGGCGGTACGCTGTTCGGCAAAACCGTTGCCCGCGCGGCGGCGCTGCCCGATGTCCAGTCTCTACTGACTGTTGTCAGCAAAGATTTGCTGCCGATCGCGCGCGCGCTGGTCGAAAAAACGCTGGCCGATGTCGGCGCGCATGCCGTCCACGCCGCGTTTCTGACCGAACCTTGCGGTCGCAATACCGCCCCCGCCATTGCGGCCGCCGCGCTCTGGGCGCGGCAACAGTACGGCGACGATGCCGTGCTGTTGGTGCTACCCGCCGACCATTTGATCGAGGATCAAACCGCATTCGCCGCTGCTGTACAACGCGCCCGTCAGCTCGCGGCGCAAGATCAGCTCGTGACTTTCGGCATCACGCCGACGCGCGTCGAGACCGGTTTCGGCCACATCGAATCCGGCGACGCCTTGCCGACCGAAAATGCCGCGCCTCCCGCTTTTCGCATCGCCCGCTTCATCGAAAAACCATCGGCAACGGAAGCGACTCAACTGATCGCAGCGCAACGTATTTTCTGGAACGCCGGGATGTTTTGCCTGAAAACCGCCACGGTCGCCGCGGCTTTTCAACGGCTGGCGCCGGAAGTGTGGAATGCCACCGCCTCTGCCTGGAAAAAGACTTCTTCTCCTGACCATCATCTTTTCTCGCTGCCGGAATCGTTTGCCGCTGCGCCCGATATCGCTTTCGACCGCGCGATCATGGAAAAAACCGAAGACGGTGTTGTCGTTTGCGGCACGTTCGACTGGAACGATATCGGTTCCTGGACGGCGTGGACGGATCTCGTCGCCGAAGACCGCGACGGCAACCGTTTGCACGGCGACGCCATCGCGTACGCCAGCCGCAACACGCGGATTTATGCCGAGAGCCGGCTGGTGGCGACCGTCGGCGTCGATGATTTGATTGTCGCCGAAACCGCCGACGCCGTACTGGTGGCGCACCGCGATCGAGTGCAGGAAGTGCGCGCCATCACCGCGCAATTGGCGACGCGCGGCGATGTCCGTTGCAGCACGCCGAACACCGTTTTCCTCCCGTGGGGGCGCTATACGGTGCTGCGAGAGAGCGCCGGTGTCAAGGTCAAAGAAATCGAAGTCGCGCCGGGCGCCGCTTTGTCGCTGCAACGCCACCGCTTTCGCAGCGAGCACTGGGTCGTCACGCAAGGCACCGCCCGCGTCACCTGCGGCGGAACGTCTTTCCTGATGCAGCGCAACGAATCGACCTTCATCCCGACCGGCGTCAAACATCGGCTCGAGAATACGGGAGAAACTCCGCTCGTGATCATCGAAGTGCAGTGCGGCAGCTATCTCGGAGAAGACGACATCGAGCGCTTCGACGATGTGTACGGTCGTATGAAAAAAACAGAAACCGAATGACGTTTTTGCTTTCCCGTCCGCTGGCAAAACCTCCCGCCGTCGGTCAAAAAATTGTCTTGCCTGTCATGCCCGGTTCCGGCGATGCGCTGGCGCTCGCGCAAGCGGCAGCACAGTGTCTCGAGCAAAAATCCTCGCTTCTGGTGATTTGCGAAGACTCCGCCCATGTCCACCGCCTCGAAGAAGAAATGCGTTGGTGGCTGGCGCCGGTGCAGCATCCGCAAGCACCGCCTTTACAAGTGCCGTCTTTACAAGTACGTATGGCCGTCTTTCCCGACGGAGAAACGCTGCCCTACGATCCTTTTTCGCCGCACCAGGATTTGATCTCGGAACGAATCGCGACGCTTTACCGGATGCTGCGCGGCGATGTCGATATCGTGCTGACCGCCGCGGCCACCGCATTGCAGCGTCTGCCGCCGCCGTCGTATCTGGCCGCGCACACTTTTTTATTGAAGACGGGCGATCGCATCGACGCCGACGCGTTGCGCGCACAATTGGTCCTCGCCGGTTACAGCGCCGTCACGCAAGTGGTCGCGCCCGGAGAATTTTCGGTGCGCGGCAGCCTGATCGATTTGTTTCCGATGGGCGCGCCGCTTCCTTACCGCCTCGATTTGTTCGGCGATGAACTGGAAAGCATCAAAACCTTCGACGTTGACAACCAGCGCTCACTCGCTGCGGTCAATGAGGTACGGATGCTGCCGGCCCGCGAATTTCCGCTCGACGAAACCGCGCGCAAACGGTTCCGGCAAGCGTTCCGCGAATCGTTCGAGGGCGACCCGTCGCGCTCGTTGCTGTACAAAGACGTTTCAAACGGCTTGACGCCGGGCGGCCTCGAATACTACCTGCCGCTGTTTTTCGATCACACGGCGTTGTTCACCGACTATCTTCCCGACAACACCGTGGTGGCGTTGCACGGCGATCCCCTGAAAGCCTGCGAAACTTTCTGGTCAGAAACACAGCAACGTTACCGGTTGCTGCGCGGCGACCCACAGCGCCCGCCGTTGCCGCCGGAAGCCTTGTTCGCTTCTGCCGATGTTTTGTTCGGCGCGATCAAAGCGTTGCCGCGCCTCGTCTTGCCCACCGGGGCAGACATCGCAGACGAAGCACCGCTGCAATCGCTGCCGCCGATAATGATTGACCGCCGCGCCAAAGACCCGTTTGCAGCGCTGCGACAATGGCTCGAATCGACAAAAACCTGCGCGACGGAAACCCGCGTCTTGCTGGTCGCCGAAAGCGCCGGGCGGCGCGAGACGATGCAACAAATGTTGCGCGCCGGCGGCATCACGCTCCCGAATACCGACGACCTCGATGCTTGGCTGACCGATACCGCCTCGCCGCGACAGGCTTTCGCCGTCGGCCCGCTTGCCTCCGGTTTCGTCTGGCGTGACGCCGATCTGATACTGTTCACCGAATACGATTTGTACCGCGATTCGGCGAACCGCGCCGTGGCGCGCCGCCGCCGTGACCGCGCGCGCCGCGTCTCCGATGTCGATACGTTGATCCGCAACCTCGCCGAAGTACGCACCGGCGATCCGGTCGTTCACGAGCAGCACGGTATCGGCCGCTATCTCGGCCTGGTAACGCTCGATCTCGACGACGGCTCCGCCGAATTTCTTCACCTGCAATACGCCAACGACGCAACGTTGTACGTTCCGGTTGCCGACCTCTTCCTGATTTCGCGCTACAGCGGCGTGACGCAGGACGCGGTGACGCTGAACGAATTGGGAAGCGGTCAATGGGAAAAAGCGCGACGACGCGCCGCCAAAAAAGCTTTCGATACCGCCGCCGATTTGCTCAATTTGTACGCGCAACGCGCCGCCCGCCAAGGCCACCGCTTCGCGTTCGACGAGCACGATTACGCGCGCTTCGCCGACGGTTTCGCCTTCGAAGAAACCGCCGACCAGCAAGCGGCCATCGATGCCGTCGTCGCCGATCTTGTTTCCGGGAAACCGATGGATCGGCTCGTCTGTGGCGACGTCGGTTTCGGCAAGACCGAAGTGGCATTGCGCGCCGCGTTCGTGGCGCTCGCCGATGGCAAACAGGTGGCGCTGTTGGTGCCGACAACGCTGCTGGCCGAGCAACATTTTCAAATCTTTTCCGACCGCTTTGCCGAATGGCCGGTGCGGATCGCCGAGTTGTCGCGTTTTCGCTCGGCGAAAGAAAGCAAAATCACCCTCGACGGTCTCGCCAGCGGCGGCGTCGATCTGGTGATCGGCACCCACAAACTGATTCAACCCGATATCCGTTTCAAGAATCTGGGGCTTATCATCATCGACGAGGAACACCGTTTCGGCGTTCGGCAAAAGGAACAACTCAAGAAGTTGCGCGCCGAAGTCGATGTGCTGACGCTGACCGCCACGCCGATCCCGCGTACGCTGGCGATGTCGCTCGAAGGGCTGCGCGATTTTTCGGTGATCGCCACCGCGCCGCAAAAACGGCTGGCGATCAAAACATTCGTTTTCCCCTACTCGGCCGGCATCGTCCGCGAAGCGATCGCGCGCGAATTGAAACGCGGCGGCCAGGTGTATTTCCTGCACAACGACATCCACACGCTGGCCGACAAAGCGGCGCGAATCGCCGAAATGATGCCGGAGGCGCGTGTCGCCGTCGCGCACGGGCAAATGCCGGAGCGTGAACTGGAGCAGGTGATGCGCGGCTTTTATCAACAGCGTACCAATGTGCTGGTCTGTTCGACGATCATCGAAACCGGCATCGACGTGCCGAGCGCCAACACCATTTTGATCGAACGCGCCGACCGTTTCGGGCTGGCGCAACTGCACCAGTTGCGCGGCCGGGTCGGCCGCTCGCACCACCAGGCGTACGCCTATCTGTTGACCCCGCCGGAAGAAGCGCTGACCGCGCAAGCCAAAAAACGCCTCGAGGCGATTCAACACATGGAACAGCTCGGCTCCGGCTTTTATCTGGCCATGCACGACCTCGAAATCCGCGGCGCTGGTGAAGTGCTGGGTGATGAACAATCGGGCGAAATCGCCGAGGTCGGTTTTCAGCTCTACGCCGACATGCTGGAACATGCCGTCGAGGCGCTGAAAGCCGGACGTGAGCCAGACCTGAACGAGCCTTTGCGAATCGCCACCGAAGTTCATTTGCATCAACCGGCCTTGCTGCCGGAATCGTATTGCCCCGATGTGCACGAACGGCTCGTGCTTTACAAGCGGTTGGCAAATACCTCCTCGTTCGAAGCGCTCGAGGCACTGCATGAAGAGTTGATTGACCGCTTCGGCTTGCTGCCCGCCGAGGGGCAGGCGCTGATGGCCTGTCATCGACTCCGTTTGCTGACCCGCCCCTACGGCGTCACCCGGCTCGACATCAATGCCGAGCGCGCTGTCTTCACCTTTACCGAAAAACCAGCGTTCGATCCCGGCCATCTCATTTTGCTGGTACAGCGCGACCAGCAGGTTCGTTTCGCCGGCCCCCATCGCGTCAGAATCGAGAAAAAAACCGCAGGGATCGAGGAGATCCTTGCTCTCGTCCACGATTTTCTCTCGCAACTGAAGCTCGATTCCGCCCCCGGCTGAAAGCGCGATGCTCGGCAACGGTGGTTCTCCGGCGCCACGTCATGAAAAATCTTCTTTTTTTTCAAACGGCTATAGGCGGCGCCGATTTGCCGGATAATTTGCCGGACGCCTTGCAATCAGAGTAAAATATTACTTCTGCGTTTTGCTGCCCGATACCAAAAAAATACGCGCCTTGGCACATATCTCTTCGACGGCATTTTTCGCAGCGGTGGATTGTATACTGCGCGCGACACTTCCCCTCCGTTTGGCAACAAAATCCTTATCGCCGCTTGCGTGAAACAATGATCACATGTTTCAATAATGCAGTTGCATATGCGGTGTTTCCCGCAACTAGAATTGACTGCGCGATTGGCGCGGTTTTTGTCCTTAAGTCACTTTTTTACCAGGAGAACCATTCATGAAAATGAAAACCTTAGCCTCCGCCGTCGCGCTCGCGACATTGACGCTAGGCGTCGCTGGCTTGGCTCAAGCCGCCGACTCCAAATTCGTCGTCAAGCTTGGCATCGCCGGCGTCATACCCAAATCCAACAATGGCACTCTGAACACCCCGCTGGGTGCTTTTGAAACCGATATCGGTAGCAGTGTTCGCCCGTCGATCACGTTTGAATACCTGATCACGCCGAACATCGGCGTCGAACTGCTGGGCGCTTGGCCGTTCCGTAACGACATCAGATTCGACCAAGGCGTCGGCAAAGTCGGTCGCGTCGAAGTGTTGCCGCCGACCGTCAGCGTAAAATACCATTTCATGCCGGAAAGCGCCTTTTCGCCGTTCGTCGGCCTCGGCGTCAACTACACCTTCATGTACAACGAAAAAGAGTACGGCGCGATTGCGGGTACCAAGCTTGATGTCAAAAACTCGTGGGGCGTCGCCGCCCAAGTTGGCGTTGATTACAACATCAACAAGAACTTGCTGATAGGGGCCGACATTCGCTGGATCCAGATGAGAAACAAAGTCAATATTGACATTCCCGGTCTTGGCCACTTTGATCTCGGCAAAGTTAAGGTTGATCCGTGGGTTCTTGGCGTGGCCGTTGGTTACCGCTTCTAATCCCGTAATCTTTCTCTAACTCTGACAGCATTAAAAGCGGATGGCTTGCCATCCGCTTTTTTTATTGTTGACGCGTCAAAAGCCGGCTTAACGAAAAAGCGCGCCATTCCGGCGCGCTTTTTCTTTTGATCATTCTCTCATTCGGTAAACAAGCTGCTGACCGATTCCTCATTGGCCATTCGGGTGATGGTTTCGGCGATGAGTTGTGCACACGACAATTGCCGGATGCGCGGGCAAACCTGCGCCGCCGCCGACAATGGAATGGTGTCGGTGACGACGACTTCGTCGATGTCGGATTGCTCAATCCGCGCCACGGCGCCGCCGGAAAGCACCGGATGCGTGCAATAGGCGACCACTGCTTTGGCGCCTTCCGCTTTCAGCGCCGTCGCCGCTTTGCACAAGGTATTGGCGGTATCGACGATGTCATCGGTGATCACGCAAGTGCGGTCGCGCACATCGCCGATGATGTTCATCACTTCGGCGACGTTGGCCTTTGGCCGGCGTTTGTCGATGATCGCCAGATCGCAGTCGAGTCGCTTGGCGATGGCGCGCGCCCGCGCCACCCCGCCGACATCGGGGGACACCACCTGCAACGACCCGTAATTGCGTTTCCACAATTCGCCGAGCAGAATCGGTGTCGCGTAAATGTTGTCAACGGGAATGTTGAAAAATCCCTGAATCTGGTCGGCGTGTAAATCCATCACCACGATCCGGTCAACGCCGGAAGCGGTGATCATGTCGGCCACCAGCTTGGCGGTAATCGCCACCCGCGCCGAGCGCGGCCGCCTGTCCTGGCGGGCGTAGCCGTAATACGGCATGACGGCAGTGATCGATCTGGCCGAAGCGCGTTTCAGCGCATCGACGATCACCAGCATTTCCATCAGGTTGTCGTTAGTCGGCGCGCAGGTCGATTGCAGCACGAAGACATCGCGGCCGCGAACGGTTTCGAGAATTTCGACAAAGACTTCGCCGTCGGAAAAACGATCGACGACGGCGCGCCCCATGGAAACATTGAGATGACGACAGACCGCTTC
Source organism: Burkholderiales bacterium (assembly GCA_031260355.1). Taxonomy (GTDB): domain Bacteria; phylum Pseudomonadota; class Gammaproteobacteria; order Burkholderiales; family Casimicrobiaceae; genus UBA931. Next base: position 13,507 of record JAIRJZ010000043.1, on the reverse strand, counting down.
CGCGAGTTTTGGGTTGGCATTACCAGTAAAAATTCGCATCCGTCGATCCTCGGCGAGGCTTTGGGAAGAAAAGGCGGTCCTGGTTGCCGTGATCTGCCCCGCCGCTCAAAGGACAGTACGTGAATGGCTGGGGAGGAAGGACTCGAACCCTCGTATGCCGGAATCAAAATCCGGTGCCTTAACCAGCTTGGCGACTCCCCAGCAAAACCTTGGACACTACGTCGTCGAAAACCCCTTGTGTTGCCGTCTGACGTACTGCCGAATTCTTTCTCAACGAAAACTCCATGCTGCCAGCGGGTGCCGTGATACCGTCCGCACCACCCGCCCCGGAACGTCCGGCGGCAACCGGCGCAACGCCGCTGCCGCTTTTCCGGCATCGTCGAACACGCCGAACACCGACGCCCCGGAACCGCTCATCCGCGCCATCGGAGTTTCTCGCCGCAAGGCAGACAACGCCGTTGACACTTCCAGATAACGCTCCGCAACAACCGGTTCCAAATCGTTCCGGCCATGGTCTTTCGTAAAGGCGGCTATTGTCTCCGAGGCGGTGTTCCGTGTCAAATCCGGCGCGCTAAAAACTTCCTTTGTTGGCACCGCCACCGGCGGCATCGCCAATGCAATCCACATGGATGGCAATGACACTGGCCGCAGTATTTCTCCGATACCGGAAACCCATGCCGCCGTGCCGCCGAGAAAAAAGGGGACATCGGCACCCAGGCGTAGCGCCAGCGCCGATAATTCGCACCGCGACAGCCGCGTTCCCCACAAACGGTTGAGCGCCAGCAACACCGTCGCCGCGTCGGAGCTACCGCCTCCCAGCCCGCCCCCTTGCGGAATGCGCTTATCGACGCTGAGCGTGACGCCCTGCGCGGTTCCAGGCGCCTCTTGCAGCAACCGCGCCGCCCGCAATGTCAAATCGGCGTCTTCCGACACCCCCGGGATATCGCGCTCACGCGCAATGACGCCATCGTCACGCAGCGTCAGGGTGAGAATGTCGGCCAGATCGATCAGAACAAAAATGCTTTCGAGACAGTGGTAACCGTCGGCACGCCGTCCCGTCACATGCAAAAAGAGATTGAGCTTGGCCGGCGCCGGAAAACGGTACGAGCGTCCCTTCATGGTTTGTTTTCCAGCAGCAAAAGCCGGTCGATTTTGAGCCGCAGCCCGATGGTTTCACCGTAGCGAACATCAAGCCGCTCCGGCTCGCGCGTCGCTGCCGCATAGCCATACTGAATCGTCCAGCCCTGCTGGCGCAAACTGTCGAGACGCCCGCCGGCATCGCGCGTTATCGCTGCCGGCGTCTCGGGCGAGGGCACGCCGCGCAGCCAATACGCCAAGCCCTCTACCGGCAATGGAAACCCGAAGACCTGCGTGGTCAGCGTTTCCCAGTTGTCCGCTTGTTGCGCGCGTTGCGGGTCGTCGCCCTGTTGTACGGTAATCGTTTCGCCCACGCGGGTCAGCCGCGCCACGGTGGTGCCGAGCGGAGAAAGGAATTCGATCGCATCGGACTCCGGCGTGTGTTGCCAGTCGAAACGCGCCGCCAACGCTTTGTCTTCGTAGTGCGCCGAAAAACGTCCCTGAGCGTGAAACGGCATGTCCGCCGTTGTCATCATCGCTTGCGGCGCGCCGTCATCGCCGCGCGGCAGACCGGCGCAGCCGCCCAGCAACACCATCGCCAACAGCGCCGCCGTGCCGGCGGTCGTCAACCGTCTTCTCATGGCGCGGAGGGAGCCGTATCAGGCTCACCGGCATTGAGGCGCTTCATCGTCGCCCGGATCGGCATATCTGCTTTTTCCAACCCCTGCGCTATTTTCAGCCCCTGCGCCCACACCTGCCGGGCTTCGTCACGACGTCCCAGTTGCCACAACGCCTCGCCCCAATGCGCCGCCACCTCGGGATCCGGCTGTTTCTCCCACGCCTTCCGCAAATAACGCACCGCTTCTTCGTTCCTGCCTTGACGGTAACGCGCCCAGCCCATGCTGTCGAGGATCGCACCGTCATCGGGCATCGACTGATGCGCTTTTTCGATCAGCGCCGCGCCTTCGTCAATGTTGATTTGATGATCCACCAAGGTATAGCCCAGCGCATTCTGCATATACGGATCGTTCGGCTTGAGCTTCAGCGCCGACCGCAAGTGTTGTTCGGCGTTTTTCAGATAACCGCGCTTTTCCTCGACCAAGCCCAGCTCCAGCCACAAATCGGCCGATTCCGGGAAGTCTTTGACGCCTTTTTCGAGTACCTTGAGCACCGCCTCCCAGTCTTCGGCATCGCGCAGAATGCGCGACTGCATCTGTAACACGCCGATCCGTTGCTCTAGCGTCACCGCCGGCAAATCGGCCAGCAATATCAACGCTTCATCGCGCTTGTCGTTTCGCGTCAACAATACCGCCAGATGCAATTGCACGCCCCACCAGTCATCGCCGCCGTCAATCTTGCGATACCACTCGATAGCCTCCATCGGACGCTTTTCGTCTTCGGCAATACGCGCATAGGTCGCCCGCATCGCATTGGCTTTATCGCTGCCTTCCCTTTTTTCGACCTCATCGAGCAACTCCTGCGCCATCGCCCGGTCTTCCATTTGCATCGACAGCGCGCCCGCCGCCATCAGCGCGCCGTCGGCACCGCTGTCTTTCCAGACCTTGAGAAACCATTCGCGCGCCTCCGAATACCGTTTCTTCTGCACAAACGCCCGCGCCAGCAACGGCCACAGCATTTTCTGGTCAGGCGCTTTCTGAACGCTGTCCTGCAACCACGGCAACAATCGTTCGGGCGCTGCTTTTTCGAGCAATGCCGCCTTCACTTGCGCCGCCTCTTCCCATTGCGGCGCACCCTCCAGCGCCAGATCGATTTCCTGCACACCCTCCTGAAGCATTTTGGGTAGCGCTTCGTGCCGCTCGGTGGCTTTGTCGGTTGACGCCACCAGCGCCGCCAGCGCCACGGCGTAGCGCGCTTCCGGCTGCTGCGGATAGGGCAACGTCAAATCCCGGACGATGTTGAAGACAGCGATCTTGTCCGGCCATTTGGCGAAGAACATGTGCAACTGCAAAAAAATATCGGCAAGGTTGTCGTTGGCCGCCGCCTCTCTGAGCAGCGATTCGAGCCGGGCGCGCACTTCTTTTTCATCAGTGCTCTGGCTTATCGGGTGCTGCCAGGCGCGCGCCACCTGTGTCTTGAGGCGCTGCGGCCGGTCGCTGGCCGGATCGAGCTTTTGCCACATTTCCAGCGTTTGGTCGAGCAACGTCCGGTCACGCGCCGCCAGCGCGCTTTCGGCGGCGCGTTGCGCAAACCACGACGACTGCGTGTCCTGCGCCAGTTGCAGGAAAGTCCGCGCCGCCAGCACCGGCTCCTGACGCTGCAACGCGATGTCCGCCAGCAGGATTTCGTAAAACCGTTTTTCCGTCAGCGACGGAACGCGCGATTCAGGTGTTTTGGGCACCGCTTCCGGCGTTTCCGGAGCAGGTAACTGCGCGGGCGGCTGCGCCAACACTTCCGGCGCTGCCCATACCGTCCAGCCGAGAAACATTGCCAACAACCCAGCCCGATATTTTTTCGGCGCTTCCGGCGATCGTCGCAGTAAATCCCCACACGCGGGGCATTTCGGTAACTTCATGAATTCCTGCTTTCTGAAAAACGGGGATACGGACACGCCTCGCCCACTTCGCGGCTACGCCGCTCTCCTAGTGGATTTTAGAGGATATCGGCTTGGGGTATGGTACAAAGTGCAACATGGAATAACACTTCCGGGACGCCATGCCTGAATTGCCCGAAGTCGAAGTCACTGCTCGCAGCCTGCGATCCGTCATTACAGGCCATTGTATCGAAGCTTTCCGCTGTTTCGACCGCCGTTTGCGTCAGCCGGTACCCGCCGGATTGAGCAAAACCCTAGCCGGGCGACGCGTCGTCGAAGTGCGCCGCCGCGCCAAATACCTGCTGCTGGACTGTGATGCGGGAGGGCACAAATCCGGCGGCACGCTGATTCTGCATCTGGGCATGAGCGGCAGCCTGCGCCTCTTCCCGCCTGGCGTCGCCCTCCCGCCGCGCCGAAAGCACGACCATCTCGAATTCTTGTTCGACCACGGCGCTCTCGTCCGTTACCACGACCCCCGCCGCTTCGGTCTCTGTGTGTGGGCGCCCGCTACCGATGAAACTCCACCCCTGCTTGCCGAGCTCGGCCCCGAACCGCTGGACGACGCTTTTCAGGCCGAAAGCTTGCGGCAGGCGCTGCATGGCCGTACCGCGCCGATCAAAAACGCTTTGATGGATGCTCGTGTCGTTGTCGGCGTCGGCAATATTTACGCCAGCGAAGCCCTGTTCCGCGCCGGCATTCGGCCAGCCACGCCCGCCTGCCGTCTCGGCCTCGTCCGCGTGGCGCGGCTGGTCGATGCCGTCCGCGCCACGCTGGAAGACGCCATTGCCGCCGGCGGCAGCAGTCTGCGCGACTACGCAAAGACCGATGGTAGCGATGGCTGGTTTCAAAACGATTGTTTCGTCTATGGTCGGGCGGGTGAACCTTGCCGCCGCTGTGGTGCGCCGATTCAGCAATTGCGGCAAGCCGGTCGCGCAACGTTTTACTGCAAACGCTGTCAGCGTTGATCGAAAATGCCTCCCTCTATCAGGCGTCTCGCCTTTGTCGTCCCCGATGATTTCGGTTCTTTGCCACTGCCCCGAAACTGGCTTGACCCTGTGTCGCTGTGTTAGAGTGCAACATCTCGGTTGACATTCCTGTCATGGATACACCACGCCCTCTGGCAACGCAATTCGAAGCCTACAGCCGCTGGCGCCAGCAACTCTCCGCTGCTGTCGGCAAGCTTCATCAATGGCTCACGTCACAGGGCTTGGCCGACGGGCAGACCACGCAGATGGTCTCGCAGATCCGCACCCGGTTGAATGAAGACAAACTGGTGCTGGCCTTCGTCGCCGAATTCTCGCGCGGCAAATCCGAACTGATCAACGCGGTTTTCTTTTCGGGGTACGGTCAGCGATTGCTTCCGTCAACGGCAGGTCGCACCACGATGTGTCCAACCGAACTGCTGTATGACCCGTCCCAGCCGCCGACGCTGCGCTTGCTGCCGATCGAAACACGGCTGCAGCGCACATCGGTCGCCGATCTCAAGAACGTGTCGCAAGAATGGGTCACGCTGCCGCTCGACATCGTCCGCCCAGAACAGATGAGCCAAACGCTGCAACGGGTCTCGCAAGTCAAATACGTCCCGCTCGATCTCGCCAACCAATACGGCTTTTTCGACAACGACAAAGACATCGCGATGGCGATCAAGAACCATTCGGGAGAAGTCGAAATCCCGTGCTGGCGACATGCGATCATCAACTTCCCGCATCCGATGCTGGAACAGGGGCTGATCATTCTCGACACCCCCGGGCTGAACGCCATCGGCACCGAACCCGAATTGACCCTGTCGCTGCTGCCGAGCGCCCACGGCGTGCTTTTCATTCTCGCCGCCGACGCCGGCGTCACCAAAACCGATCTCGACGTCTGGCAGCAATATCTGGTCAGCAGCGACCCCGCCTCGAAGAGCGGGCATATCGTCGTGCTCAACAAAATCGATGGTCTGTGGGACGGCCTCAAAACATCGCAGGCCGTCGAAGCGGAGATCACGTCGCAGGTGAACAGCACCGCTGACATCCTCGACATCCCCGCTTCGCAAATCTTCCCGCTGTCGGCACAAAAAGGGTTGCTCGCCAAGGTAACCCGCGACAAGGCGCTGCTGACCCGCAGCCGTCTCCCCGACCTTGAGCGGGCGCTGACCGAACGCATCATCCCGGCTCGCCGCGAGATTGTCGGCGACACCACCCGTGCCGATGTGCACGCGCTGGTCCGCAACGCCCGTGCCGTTCTCGATACCCGCGAAGACAGCATCGCCGAGCAACTCGACCAGTTGCTGGCGCTACGCAATAAAAATCAGGATGTCGTGCTGCGCCTGCTCGATCAGACCAAGGATGAAAAAGTCAAGTTTGAGCAAGGAATGGCGCGTTACACCGCGATGCGCCGCATCTTTACCAACCTGACCAACGCCTTGCTCGACGCCGCCGGCACCGAAGCACTGCGGCTCAACGCCAACCGTACCCATCTGGCGCTCGAAGCGGCGAGTCAGACCCGCAGCGTGCGTTCGGCGATCAACCATTTCTTCATCTCGATCAACGAAGATTTGGCGCACGCCGAGTTCCAGGCTCAGGAAATTTACGATATGGTCACCGCGATGTCGTCGCAATTTTCGCGGGAACTGCGGATGAAACCGTTTACCCCGATGCGGTTCTCGTTCGATAAATACAAGAGAGAGCTTTCCCGTCTGCACAACGCCTACCAGCAACGCTTTGAAGCGCTGTGGGCCGATACGGCTCGCGCCAGACTGCAACCGATGCAGCGCTTTTTCGAAGCGATTGTGACCCGCGCCAAACACATTTACGGCGTCGCCAACCGCGACGCCGAAAGCTGGCTCAAAGGCGTGATGATCCCACTCGAAACCCAGATCCGCGAGCGCCACCAGCAGCTACGCAAACGTCAGGACCGGGCGCGGCAAATGTCGCTGGTCAGCAGCGAGGCGGAAGGCCACTCCCGCGAACTGCGCGAACAATCCGCCGAAGCCCAGCGGCAACAAGTCGAACTCGACAAATTCATCATGCAGATCGATGCGCTGATGGAGCAACAGGATTTCGGCGAGGAACTCCTCTCCTTCGATGACTCTGTGCCGACGCTCAGGGAAACGGTATCCGCTCCCGAAACAGCGGAAGCCGGCAACGCCACCGATACGGACAATTTCGACATTGCAACGGTCTGGCCGGTCAAAAATCCGGCAACTGGCGGCCAGTGATTCTTTTCTTCCAAACGCTTTCCGTAAAAGAGGTTCTTTCGATGAATGCGCTCTCTTTTTTGACTCGTTTCGCCGCCTGTTTTTTGGCGGTGGCGCTTTTCGCACCGCTTGCGTTTGCCACCGGCATCCTGCGCGTCGAAGGCGCGCCGGTCATTTCGACCAAGGCCGAACCCATGGCGGTCTGGCGTTCGGCGCCGAGTACCGGTCACACGACGGTCATCACTTTCGCGCCGTTGCCCACGGCCGCATTGAAAGCCTTGCAGGAAGAAAACGAACCGGATTCAAGCGGCAGACTCCAAGCCAAAGCGCTCAAAATCGGCGTCACTCGCAATGCCGATACCGAAATCGACGACGCCACGCTCTTTGCTTTAAACTGGCAAAACATCGGCGGCGGACATACCGCCCGGTTGGCGGTGACTTCTCCCAACGCCTTGGGAATACGCGTCGCGCTTCAGCTTCGCGCGTTGCCCGACAGCGCCGAATTGCGTTTTTCCGGTTCCGGCGCTCCGGAAAGAATCATCGGCGTGATCAGCGGCCAAGAGGCCAACGCATTGCGCGACGACAACAAGATTTATTGGACGCCGGTCACCGAAGGGGAAACCCAGAACATCGAAATCTTCCTGCCTTCCTCCATCAAGACCGAAGACGTCAAGGTTCGTCTGAAAGCCGCTTCGCACCTTTTCACCTCGGCACAAAACGGTTTTAACACCGATCTTGTCACCAAAGCAGTCTCTTTGCCTTGCAACATTGATGTTTCCTGCAAGCACAACGCTCTCGGCACCGCTTTCCAGAACACCGCCAAGGCCGTTGCCAGAATGGTTTATTCGGATTTTATTTTTACCTACACTTGCACGGGAACGTTGCTGAAAAGCGCCGACAATTCACAAACGCCCTATTTCTGGAGCGCCGCTCACTGTATGGACTCTGCCATCGGAGCAAGCCCCCAGTCTTTGGCAAACACGCTCAATACCTACTGGTTTGAAGAAGCCGCCAGTTGCAACAGCATTCAACCGAACCCCGGCTATCAACTGCTTGCCGGCGGAGCACAGATTCTGCACAATAAAACCGCCACGGATACGTTATTGCTTCGCCTCAACAATCCCCCTCCGGCCGGCGCTTTCTTCTCCGGTTGGGACGCCACGTTCTTTTCCAGCGGTGCCATGATTGGCGTTCACCACCCGAGAGGAGATTACAAGAAGGTCAGCATCGGCAAAGGGGAAGGAAAAACCTGCGACACCATTTTCTCCGATCCTATTGTAAACATGGCCTCTTTTACTTTGGTGGGCGTGTCAGAAGGCATTTTTGAGAGCGGAAGCAGCGGCTCGGGGTTGTTTACTTTGTCGAACGACGCTTATTACCTTCGCGGCGGTCTCTTGGGCGGCTCGCCTTACATGTCCTGCTCGTCGCCGGGCCTCCCTGTGAGCTACGCCTCTGGTAACGCTTCTTGCTATTCCAGCCTCAGCCTGGTTTACGATGAGATCAAACAGTATCTGGGCAATCCGGGCACTGACCCAACGCCTCCCGTATTCGGCCCTACCCGGGAATACACTGGGCCATGGTACAACCCCAGCGAGGACAACTGGGGGCTGACCGTCCTGATGAATTTCACCAATTCTCGTTATATCTTTGTCCCTTGGTACACCTACGACAGTTCCGGCAAAGCCTCCTGGTACATCTTCCAAGGCGATGTCTGGTCGGCCAATGACACGTTTTCGGCTGATGTTTACCGTTATTCCGGCTCGCCTTGGGGGGTGATGCCCTATAACAACAGCAGAGTCTCTTTCAACAAAGTGGGAACGGCCAAGCTGACGTTCACATCGGCCACAAAAGCGCAGTTTGAATACAACGTTGAAGGCTCAAGTCGTACCGTTACACTCACCAAGATTGAATAAGCCTTTGTGCTGTAGCAGATCAGCATCGCGCCCGATCTGCTTCAGCACCAAATTCTTTTTTACTTTCCCTGTATCGTCTCAAACTTTTTTTGTAGTTCTTCGCGCGATTCCTGCCGCGCCGGATCGACGAGGATGCAATCGACCGGACAGACTTCTTTGCATTGCGGTTCGTCGAAATGGCCGACGCATTCGGTGCATTTGTCGGCGTCAACGACATAAATCTCCTCACCCTGCGAAATCGCATTGTTCGGACATTCCGGCTCGCACACGTCGCAGTTAATGCAATCGTCGGTAATTAAAAGCGCCACAATATTTTCCTTTCTCGTTGAATATGAATCATAACGTTTCAACCAAGCGCATCGCGCTTGGTTAACTAGCTCACTTCCTCTGCGCCGCCCGCTGCCGCAACTGCTCGGCCACCCGGGGATCGACAAAACGCGACACGTCGCCACCGAAACGCGCAATTTCCCGCACCATACTCGCCGAAACAAACATGTACTGATCGGCGGGCGTCAAAAACACGGTCTCTATTTCAGGCCACAGTTGGCGGTTCATCCCGGCCAACTGAAATTCGTACTCAAAATCGGAGGCGGCGCGCAGTCCCCGCAATAAAACATGCGCACCTTGCTCTTTCGCAAAGTCCATCAGCAGACTTGTAAAGCCTACCACCTCGACGTTGGCCAGTTCTGCGAACAACATTTTGCCCATCGTCACCCGCTCGTCCAGCGAAAAAAACGGGGCTTTGTGTTCGCTGGCCGCCACCGCAACGATGACCCGGTCGAACAACCGCGCGCTGCGGCACACGAGATCTTCATGCCCCCGCGTGAACGGATCGAACGTCCCGGCATAGACGACCTTTCCCTGCGGCAACACGGCGGAAAAAGCAGTACACGACATCTCAAAAGCTCCCGAAAACTCAAACGCGACAGAATAAATGAAAATATACCTGTCCGGCGCGCCCTTGCCGGAATAATTCGAAAAAAACCGGCGGCGTCAGCGGACGACCTGCTTCAGCATACAGCCAACCGCCCGGTTTGAGGCGTCCGGCGCAAACTTCAAACAGCCAGAGCCAGGAATCGTCGAAAAACGGCGGATCGAGAAAAATCACGTCGAAAAACCGCGTTTCCTGCCGTAATGCCGCTTTCGCCTCAACGCAGCGAACCTCCAGCCCCGCCTCGCCCCATGACGCCGCCGTCTCCGCCAGCGCCTGCGCCAGCGCCTTCTGCGCCTCCCAGGCGACGCTCAGCCGGGCGCCGCGCGACAACGCCTCCAGCGACAACGCCCCGCTGCCGGCATAAGGCTCCAGCGTCGTCATTCCGGTCAAATCCTGCCCCAACCAGTTGAACAGCGTTTCGCGCACCCGATCCGGCGTCGGCCGCACCCCCGGCAACGCCGGAAAGCGAATCACCCGGCTGCGGTGGCGACCGCCAATGATACGCAACGATGATAACGGGTTTCTGGAGCGCATCATGCTGTCTTAGCCGCGCCCCGATCCCGGATGAGGCTGTGCGGGTACAATATGATGTCTTGGTTCATTCCGCGATCACTCCCGTTTTTCATGTTCGATCTCTTCAAACGCAACAAAACTCCGGAAACGCCTCCGCCCCCGCCAGAGGCCACTTCCCCCTCCGAGCAGGAAGCCGCTCCTCCAAAACGCTCTTGGCGCGAACGGCTGACCGCAGGGCTTACCCTGTCGCGCGACAAGCTCACCGGCGCACTCGGCCAAGTGCTGTCGCGGCGAACCCTCGACGACGACACGCTGGAAGAGCTCGAAACGGCGTTGCTCACCGCCGATACCGGCATTGCCGCCACCCAGCACCTTCTCGCCGAACTCAAACAACGCTACACCAAAGCCGACGCTGATGTCGATGTTAAAACAGTTTTGCGTGACGCGCTCTACGATTTGTTGCGCCCGCTGCAAGCGGAAAGCCGCAGTGATGACGCCAAGCCGCGCGTCGTGATGCTGGCCGGCGTCAACGGCGCCGGCAAAACCACCTCGATCGGCAAGCTGACCCGCCGCTGGCAAAACGATGGGCATTCGGTGCTGCTTGCCGCCGGCGACACCTTCCGCGCCGCTGCCGGCGAACAGCTTTCCGTCTGGGGTGAACGCAACAACGTCACCGTGATCGCCCAGCAGGGCGGCGACCCGGCAGCAGTGATGTTCGACGCCATCCAGGCAGCGCGCGCACGCGGTATCGACATCGTGCTGGCCGATACCGCCGGTCGTTTGCCGACCCAAGCGCACCTGATGGAAGAACTGAAAAAAATCAAGCGCGTCATTGGTCGCGCCCAGGAAGGCGCGCCGCACGAAGTGTTCCTCGTTCTCGACGCCAACACCGGCCAGAACGGGTTGGCACAGGTCAAAGCCTTCGATGCCGCCATCGGACTGACCGGCCTCATCGTCACCAAACTCGACGGCAGCGCCAAAGGCGGCGTACTCGCTGCCATCGCCCGCGAACATCCGACTCCTGTTCGCTTCATCGGTGTCGGCGAAGGCATCGACGACTTGCAACCGTTCGATGCGCGAGAGTTTGTTGAAGCGTTGTTGCCGTAGTTGGTTGCCCTCAACATTTAGTGCTTATAATGCCTTTATGAACAAACTTCCATCCCGTGGTTTTACCCTCATCGAGTTGGTGACCGTCGTCAGTATGATCGGCATTCTAGCTGCTGTCGCCTTGCCCGCTTATCAGGACTTCACTATCCGAAGCAGAATTGCGGAAGCATTCGTGCTGGCAGAACCGATTCAAAAAACGGTACGAGATTACTATGACCGTTGGGGCGTTTTCCCTGCCGACAATGCCGAAGCCGGTCTGTACGTCGCTGAGTATTACATCGGTCAAACTGTAAAAAGTATTCGCGTGGAACAAGGCGTTATCTCGATCACACTGGACGAAAAGATTTGTTGCGAGAACAACCACACACTTCACCTGCTTCCCGCCATCAACAGCGCTTCTCCGACAGCGCCGTTTGCCTGGGTTTGTGAAGGGACATCACCTCCTGCCGGGATGAAAACTATTGCGAAAATCCCTGAAGAACACCTGACGCTGCCAGGCAAATATCTTCCTGCTCCTTGCCGCAGCTAATAAACTACGCTTATGAACCTTTCCGGCACATGGCTTCGTCCCAATGACCGAGCTTCGCAGCGGAAAGGGCATCGCTTTTTTCTCAGCATCATATTCGCTGGTCTGGCCATCACGCTGCTACTCAGCGCCTTCGGGAAACTAGCCCCTTCCATCATCGAAAAAACTCGCTTGGCTTCACTTTTGTCGCCCATTTCCCAAGGCCGTCTCAAAGTCATCGAACACCATGCCGTGTCAGGCGATTGGCTTGACGAAATCAACGAAACTCGTACTGGCGAGAAGCATACAACTTTTATTTCGACGGAAATTAAACACATCCGGCAAGGCGCTGTTCACATCGAGATTCGCAACAGGAAATTTTCCCTCTTATCCTCCGAGTGGTGGCCAACACGATTCAAGCGCATCCAGCAAGGTATTTTCCACATGGAGGATCACAACAGGAATTTTTCCACAGCACATCCAGAATGGTGGAGCATACGCCCCGCTGTTATGGGAGATGATGCCCCGACTGTTCTCTGGGTTTGCGGCAGTCAGTTACCTCACAAAGGCTTTCACGCGCTCGGCGAAGATTTGACCACCGTGCCTCCAGAGGAAAATTTTTGGCTTTGCCGATAACGCTGTCCGTCTCACCGAAAAGAAAGGAAAGATAAACGTGAAATCCTTAAAGCCGTCCGAATGGGCACTTTTTTATAAGCTGTTCAGCAGCCTGTTGGCAACAGGACATTCCCCCGTCGAAAGCCTGTCTCAGTTGATGCAAGGGGCTCTCTCAGAAAATCTGCAAGCGCGTTTATTACCATTGTGTGCAACACTGCCGACTACCGCTTCGCTGGCCGACTGCCTGAAATTGAAAGCTTTTTCGCTCGATACGGAAACCCTCGATTTGTTCGAAAAAACGACGCGCGTCGAAGAACACATTAACCTGTTGCAAGCGCTCTCTGCCCGTTATTCACAGGCAAACTGGATGAATCAACTATATGGCAACTCTTTGTACTGGCCGCTGCTTTATTTCATTGTTGGCGGTGGTGTTTTTGCCATTATCGTATATAAAGTTCTCCCACAGTTTGCTTGGCTTTATGAGGATCTGGGCGGCACACTCAATATGGGAGCCTCCCTTTTACTAATGTATGGGCATTGGTTTCTTGTTCTGCTTCTGTTGCTGATAGCAACTTTTCTCGTCTTGCGCTCTCGCCCAACACTGCTACGTACATTAATCGATCGGTTGCGACTGGTTCGTCCTTGGGGTATTCTTAGCGAAAAAATCGCTATGGCGCGCTTCATGCACATGTTGTCGCTGCTTTTATCGAAAAGCGTTGCACCCGGACATGCACTGATAATGGCCGCCGCCGCAACCGGAAATGTCGTCATCGAGCGCCGTTTACAGCACGCTTTTGCAGAAGCAGTGGCTTCGCACATCTCTGACGCCTCGTTATCTGTCGTCGGCATTTTGAAATCCTGCTCTCTTGTTCCAAGCACTTTCATTGCTGCGCTGAACATTGCTGAGAAAACGCAAAAGCTTGAAGAAACGTTGCCGGAACTGACAGAAATGTCTGCCGACTTGTTGTGCCGTTACACACAAACGCTGAACAATAGTAGAACCTATCTCAAAATTGTTTGAGCAACAGACTGACTGCTGAAATCTGCACAAAACCGAGGAAATTCTCCGGATGGAATTCCCAGCGGTTCAACAATCGACGCTTATGTTTGATCC
>JAIRJZ010000024.1 GCA_031260355.1 Burkholderiales bacterium | reverse complement strand
TGCCAGATTTAACAGGAAAAGTAAAAGATACAGTAAAAGCTTTGAGGCATTGAACGATACGTTGCTATTGTTCTTTCATCGTAAACAGTACAATATCAATATAAAGTGAACAATCTATCAAGGGGAGGGGTGGGGATGGGGAACTGGATTCTGCGACTTCGCGCCTTGAGGCATTTCTTAACGCTTTTGTTATCTGCGCTACCGCGCCGGACTCGCTCGGCGGGCGAGTGACTTTCTTGTGTGGACAAGAAAGTCACCAAAGAAACCATCCCCATTCCGCCGGGTTCCCGGCGCTTCTCGGACAGCCCCGGGGCTCGCAAACTCGCGATCCTGAAAAAACAGAGGATCGCTCAAACACCGCTCGCCCTGTCTCGGTGCTGCCCTGCGATGCTCGGCGGCGTCAAGGGGAGAGAAAAACCGTGCCTATGGAAAGGTGTTTGCGATGGAACAGAAAATGTACTGACCACAAAGAACAGATAGAGCCCAAATTTTCCTTTGAATTCTTTGCGTTCTTTGTGGTTAATATTTCGGTTTACTTATGTCGCTGCTCCAAGCAGCGCACGACCGCATCCAGATCCAGCCCCTGATCCTGCAACAACACCAGCAGGTGATAAATCAAATCGGCGGCTTCGTTGGTCAATTCTTCGCGGTCGTTTGCCATTGCCGCCAGCGCGGTTTCGACGCCTTCTTCACCGACTTTCTGAGCGATGCGTTTGGTGCCGTCGGCGTACAGCCTCGCGGTGTACGAGCTTTCGGGGTCGGCCTGTTTGCGCTGCGCCAGCAGTTGTTCGAGTTCGTGCAAAAACGCCAGTCGGCTGGCTGCCGGTGAAAACTGAATCGGTGAAAAACAACTCGTCGTGCCGCGGTGGCAGGTCGGCCCCTCCGGCTGCGCCAGAATGAGCAGCGTGTCGTCGTCGCAATCGGCGGCGATTTCGACGACATTGAGAAAATGGTTCGAGACTTCGCCTTTGGTCCACAGCCGCCCTTTGCTGCGCGAGTAAAACGTCACCCGTCCGCTCGTCTCGGTCGCCGTCAACGCTTCTTCGTTCATGAAACCGAGCATCAGCACTTCGCCCGACACCGCATGCTGGACAATCGCCGGCAGCATGCCGTCGCCTTTTTTCCAATCCAGCTTCGCGCGTTGTTCCGCATTCAGTTTGACGTTCAACATGGCCGTACCTCCACGCCCATTTCCTTGAGATAACGTTTCAATTCGCCGATATTGACGATTTGCTTGTGGAACACCGAGGCTGCCAGCGCGCCGTCCACCCCGGCTTCCTCGAACGCCGCAAGAAAATGCGCCATTTCACCGGCGCCGCCCGAGGCAATCAACGGCACCCGGCACACCGCCCGCACTTTTTTCAGTTGCTCGATATCGTAGCCTCGCCGCACGCCGTCCTGATTCATCATGTTGAGCACGATTTCGCCGGCGCCGCGCTTCTGCACTTCCTGCACCCAATCGAGCGTTTGCCAGCCGGTCTGTCGCGTCCGCGCTTCATCGCCGGTGAACTGATAGACGCGGTACGAGCCGTCCGCTTCATCGTGCCAAGTGTCAATGCCGACGACCACGCACTGTTCGCCGTAACGCTCGGCCAGCCGATCAATCAGCGAGGGGTCGACCAGCGCCGGCGAATTGATCGACACCTTGTCTGCCCCGTACGCCAGAATCTCGCCGGCGTCTTCGACACTGCGGATACCGCCGGCGACGCAAAACGGCACGTCGATCACCTCGGCCACCCGCGCTACCCAGCTTTTGTCAACGACCCGGCCATCGCTCGACGCAGTGATGTCGTAGAACACCAACTCGTCGGCGCCTTCCTGCGTGTAACGCTGCGCCAGCGGCACGATGTCGCCGATGATTTCGTGGTTGCGAAACTGAACGCCCTTGACCACTTGCCCATCCCGCACATCGAGACAGGGGATGATGCGTTTGGCTAAGGTGTTTTTTATCAATGTGTTTTTTTCCAGCATGCGATCGCCTCCTTGACCGTGAATTTTCCTTCGAGCAATGCCCGACCGACGATGACGCCGACCACGCCGCTGTCGCACAGCGCCGCGATGTCGTCGAGAGTGCCGATGCCGCCGGATGCCTGAAAGGCGATTTCCGGAAACGCCTGCGTCAGCGAGCGGTACAGCGCCACGTTGGCGCCTTGCATCATGCCGTCGCGGGCGATGTCGGTGCACAACACATGGCGTACGCCGCAAGGCGTAAACTGCTCCAGCACCTCTTCCATCGTCTCCGCCGCAACCTCCTGCCAGCCGGCGACTGCCACCTGTCGCACGTCGTTGTCACCGACGCGGACATCGAGCGCCAACACAATTTTTTCCGCGCCGAAACGGGAAAACCAGCGCATCACTTCCACCGGGTTTTTGACCGCCATCGAGCCGACTACGACACGCGCCGCACCGGCATCGAGCAACGCCGCCACGTCGTCGGCGCTGCGAATGCCGCCGCCGACCTGCACCGGCACATTCACGCCTTTCAAGAGCCGCGATAACAGCGGCAGTTGTCGCGCTTGCGGGTCTTTGGCGCCGCTCAAATCGACCAGATGCAACAGCGTCGCGCCGTCTTTTTCGTAAGCCTGCAACAGCGGCAGCGGATCGTCGCCGTAAGTCGTCTGCCGCGCATAATCGCCCTGCGACAAGCGCACCACTTTTCCGTCAATGAGATCAATCGCTGGAATCATCGGACATTCTCCATAAAGTTACGCAAAAGTTGCGCGCCGGCGCGACCGGAACGTTCCGGGTGAAACTGTACGCCGTAGAACTGATCGCGCTGCACCGCTGCGCTGAAGGCGCTGCCGTAGTCGCTGCGCGCAATTGTCCACTCGCCGACCGGCATCGCAAAACCATGAACAAAGTAAAAATAATCGTCACCGCCGATGTTTTTGAACAACGGATGTCCCGCCATCGGCGCGCATACATTCCATCCCATGTGCGGCAGCGGCAGGTTTCCCTCCAGCCGCCGCACCGGCGCGTCGATCACGCCGAGCAGCGTCACCCGTTCTTCGGTACTTTCTTCGCTTTCGCTACCCAGCAATTGCATGCCCAGACAAATACCGAGCACCGGCTGGCTACAGGCACGGATCAACGCGACCAAACCCCGTTCGCGCAATTCGCGCATTGCCGCTTGTGCCGTCCCGACGCCGGGAAGAAAGAGACGGTCGGCAGCGCGCACCACTGCCGCCTCGCCGCTGACTTCGACGGCGTAACCGAGCCGTTGCACGGCATAGCGCAACGATGCCAGATTGGCGCAGCCGGTATCGAGAATCACCGCCTTCATGGCAGTGCACCTTTCACAGCACACCCTTCGAACTGGGCAACACACTTCCCTCGACCCGGATCGCCTGCCGCAAGGTCCGCCCGAACACTTTGAAAAGACTTTCGACCAGATGGTGCGTGTTCTCGCCTTTCGCTTGCAGATGCAGCGTGCAACCCATCGCCTGAGTCAGCGAACGGAAAAAATGTTCGACCATGTCGGTGCTCATGTCGCCGGCTTTGTCGCGGGCGAACTGCGCCTTGAATTTGAGATAAGGCCGTCCCGACACATCGAGCGCGCAGCGCGCCAGACATTCGTCCATCGGCAGCACGAAGCCAAAGCGGCCGATGCCGCGCTTGTCGCCGAGCGCCTCGCGCAACGCTTGCCCCAGCGCCAGTGCCGTATCCTCGATCGTGTGGTGGTCGTCAACATGCAGATCGCCCTTCACCGTCGCCTGCAAGCGAAAACCGCCGTGCGTCGCAATCTGGTCGAGCATGTGGTCGAAAAAACCGAGTCCGGTATGAATTTCGTTGCCGCCTTCGCGGTCGAGCCAGACGGCAATATCGATGGACGTTTCGCCGGTCGTGCGCCGGATTTGAGCGCGGCGATCGCCCCCCGTCAACTGGCGGGCGATGTCGTCCCAGCCCAGCGTGCCCGGCTGATAGCGCAAGCCGCCGACGCCGAGGTTCGCCGCCAGTTGCATGTCGGTTTCGCGGTCGCCGATCACATAAGACGCTTCCCGCGCCCAGCCGGAATCGGCGAGGTACGCCTGCAACAGTCGGGTTTTCGGCTTGCGGCATTCGCAACCGTCTTCCGGCAGGTGCGGGCAAATCAAGATATCGTCGAAAGATACGCCCTGCGAGTTGAAGATTTGCATCATCAACCGGTGCGGTGCGTCGAAAGTTTCCTGCGGAAAGCGGGTGCTGC
Organism: Burkholderiales bacterium; assembly: GCA_031260355.1. Classification (GTDB taxonomy): domain Bacteria; phylum Pseudomonadota; class Gammaproteobacteria; order Burkholderiales; family Casimicrobiaceae; genus UBA931. The sequence goes on along the minus strand of JAIRJZ010000024.1, from coordinate 14,874 downwards.
CCAAGCCATCCTGGTTGCTTACCATCACCAGCCGATAACCGGCCTGCTGCAACGTCCGCAAGGCCGGAATCACGCCCGGTTCGAACGCCAGCTTGTCCAGCCGGTCGATTTGCTTGTCTTCCGGCGGCTCGAAAATCAGCGTGCCGTCACGGTCGATAAACAGAATTTTTTTCATCGTTTTTTCCTTAGAACGCATCTTAAAGCTATTGTGATGCCACAAGCGCTTGTTTGACTACCACGTCACTCCCACTAAGACGGGAATCCCGTTCCTTTTCCTGGATTCCGGCTTTCGCCGGAATGACGACTTCTTGATGCCGGATTACTGATGCCGTTTGAGGTAAGCTCTAAAGTTTTCCCAATGTTCGCACCACCCGCTCACATTCTTCGCGCGTTCCGATTGTGATTCGCAAACAACCGGCCAGTCCGGGTTGTCGGCTCTGATCGCGCATCACGATTCCCTGTTCGCCCAGCATCCGAAACACCTGCTCAACATCGGAAAAACGCACCAACAACCAGTTGCCTTCGCTGGGGAAAACGCGGTCAACGCCCGGACACTGCGACAATGCCTGTTGCAGCCAGCGGCGGTTGTCGATCACTTCGGCGACGTGGCGCGTCACCCTCTGCAAACCGTTGCCGCCAAGCGCTTGCAACGCGATGTCGGCGACCGGCACCGAGATGGGGTACGGCGTAATCACTTTGAGCAACAGCCGGATCACTTCCGGGTGCGCGATCGTGAAGCCGCAGCGCAATCCCGCCAGCGCGAACGCTTTCGACAGCGTGCGCAGAATCACCAGATGCGAAAACTCGGCCAGCCACGACGCCGTGCTCATCTCCGGGCAAAAGTCGATATACGCCTCGTCGATCACCACCAGCGCCTTGCCTTCCGCCATCCGCAGCAAACGGCGCAAATCGCCGTGATCGAGCAGATTACCGGTCGGATTGTTCGGGTGGCACACATAGACAACTTTGACCCTCGGCGCCGTTTCGGCGAGCGATGCTTCAATCGCCGGCAGATCGAGTTGCCAATCGCAAGTGCTCGGCACGGTTCGGCGGCTGACATTGAATGTTTCGGCGCTGACGCTGTACATCCCGTAAGTCGGTGGGCAATAGAGAACGGCCTCCTTGCCAGGTTCGCAGAACGCCCGGATCAGCAGTTCGATGCTTTCATCGGCGCCGCGGCTCACCAGCAACTGTTCGGTCTGCACTCCGGCGTACGCCGCATACGCCGCCAACAACGCCGGCGGTTGGCACTCGGGATAGCGGTTCAGTGTCTGCTGCGTCAACTGGTACGGCACCGCGCGCGGAAATTCGTTGGCGTTCAGCCAGACATCACCGTGACCGCCGATGCGGCGCGCCGATTGGTAAGGCGTCAACGCCCGCACACAGTCGCGCGCCAAGTCTTGAAGATTCATGCGTCCTCCTTGCAGGCGTTGATTGCTTCCACCCGCAACCGTACCGCCAGCCGGTGCGCGTCGAGCCGCTCGGCCACCGCCAGTGTTTCTACCGTCGTCGCCAGCGCTTTCAAACCTTCCGGCGACAGCGTTTGCACTGTCATCCGCTTCTGAAAATCGGCGAGTCCCAGACTTGAATAAGTGCGTGTGTAGCCATACGTCGGCAACACATGGTTGGTTCCCGACGCATAATCGCCGGCCGCTTCCGGTGAAAAATCGCCGACGAACACCGATCCGGCGTTTTGGATTTGATCGACCAGCTCCGGCGCATCGCGTGTTTGCAGAATCAGGTGCTCAGGACCGTAAGCATTGCTGATCGCGATGCACTCATCGAGATCGCGGGTCACCAGCAGGCGGCTGTGCGCCAGCGCCTGACGGGCAATGGCCGCACGCGGCAGTTCCTCCAACAAACGTTCGACTTCATCGGCCACCGCTTTCGCCAGCGTCGCGCTCGGCGTTGCCAGCACCACTTGCGAATCTGGCCCATGCTCGGCCTGCGACAAAAGATCGATGGCGACGAACACCGGATTGGCACGTTCGTCGGCGATCACCAGCACTTCCGACGGCCCTGCCGGCATGTCGATCGCGGCGCCGTCGTGGCGTTCGCTGACCTGTCGCTTCGCTTCGGTCACGTAGGCGTTGCCCGGTCCGAAAATCTTGTCCACGCGCGGCACCGTCTCGGTGCCGAACGCCAGCGCTGCAATCGCCTGCGCGCCGCCGACGGCAAACACTTCCTTGATACCGCACAACGCTGCCGCGTACAAAATCTCATCGGCAATCATTCCGCCTTCACCGCCGGGCGGCGAACACAGCACGACACGGCGGCAACCGGCGAGATGCGCCGGTATTCCCAACATCAACACCGTTGACAGCAACGGCGCCGTACCACCCGGAACGTACAGGCCGACCGAATCGATCGGCCGCGTCAGCATTTCACAGCGAATGCCGCGTTGTGTCTCGACGCTGACCGGCGCCAGTTCCTGCGCCGCGTGGAACGTTTCGATATTGTTGACGGCCTCCACCATTGCCACCTTGACGTCTTTCGGCAACCGTTTTCCCGCTTCTTCGATGTCGTCGGCGCCGACGCGAAACGTCTCACATTCGACGCGATCGAAACGCGCCGTGTAACTGCGCAAGGCGGCGTCGCCGTCACGCTTGACGGTTTCGAGAATGTCGCTGACTGTCGCCGTGATCGTGGCGGACGCGCCGATGGCCGGGCGTTGCAACAGCGCTGCTCGCGTTTCGGCGGAGCACTGCGACCAGTCGGTGATTTGCATTGCACTTTGCACGGTATTCTGCGTGGTGTCCATCGCTCACTCCATCATCTTTTCGATCGGCAGCACCAGAATCGAACTGGCGCCAAGCGCCTTCAGTTTTTCCATCGTTTCCCAAAACAACGTCTCGCTGCTCACCATGTGCATCGCGACGCGATTCTTGTCGTTGGCGAGCGGCAATACCGTCGGTCGCTCGGCGCCCGGCAGAATCGCGATGATCTCCTCCTGCTTGTCGGCCGGCGCGTGCAGCATGATGTATTTCGATTCGCGCGCCTGGATCACGCCCTGAATGCGCGCCAGCAAGGTGTCGATCAGCGCCTGCTTGCCTTCCGGCATCGCGCCGTCGCGCTGGATCAAACACGCTTTCGAGCGGTAAATCACTTCGGCCTCGCGCAACCCATTTGCCTCCAGCGTTGCCCCGGTCGAGACCAGATCGCAGATCGCGTCCGCCAACCCGGCTCGCGGCGCTACTTCGACCGAACCGGTCAGCAGGCAAGGCTTGAAACTGACGCTGCGCTGGTCGAAATATTGCTTCAACAGGTGCGGATATGAGGTGGCGATCCGGCAATCGCGCAAACTCTGCGGTCCCTCATAGCGCTTATCGATCGGCACCGCCAGCGACAACCGGCAACTGCCGAAGTCGAGGCCGCGCAATAACCGGTACGACGGTGTCTCGCCTTCGGCGCGGCGCGCCAGCAGCGCTTCTTCGAGCACATTCTCGCCGACGACACCGAGATCGACGACCCCGTCCATCACCAGCCCGGGGATGTCGTCATCGCGCACCCGCAACAGGTCGAGCGGCATGTTTTCGGCGTAAGCGATCAGGCGCTGCTCGCTGAAATTGATTCTGACGCCGCAACGCTCCAGCAACTGTTGCGATTTCTCGCTCAAGCGCCCCGATTTCTGAATCGCGACCCGCAAATGTGTTTTGTCCAGCATACAAACTCCTCAATAACAAAAACCCCTGGAACTTCTTCCAAGGGTTTCGATCATGTCACCGTTTCGTCGCCGCTGGAAGAACTGAAAACGTCTTCCAGCACATACCGTCCTGAAAGACTATTCAGGATGGTGGTGGTACACAACGAACAGGAGAACAATCTTCATGACGCCAAGCAGACTCATAAGAGTAAATAGGAAGGCTAAACTATCCGGCGATAAATTGCAACCGGGATTGAAGCGAACGCTATTTTTGTCGTCATTCCGGCGAAAGCCGGAATCCAGGATTTCACGCGGAGGCACGAAGGCGCGAGCAAAATCACTTTGCTCCTTCCCGTTCAAGAAGAAGGCTGGAATAGGGGTCGGTGCCGCAACGGACAAGGGAAGAGCCTGCGATTCAACCATCGCGTCAGGCATGCCGAATCCTTGCTTTCGCCAGGGTAGGCGTTGCTACCACCTTGTATGACAACGAAAACAGAGGCACACATCACCATGCTGCGCGGATAGAGCGCCTGACTTCCTTCTCCTGGCAGGGGTGGTGCCCAAAGGACAGGGTGGTGAGGAGGGCGCGAAGCGTCGTGGGCGAGCCGTCTGCGCAACAGAGCCGGTAGCTTTGGTGCTTGCCTTCCATCCGCCGAATTTTAGATTTGCATAATCGAAAAACAACCATTGCGCCGAGTTAAGATTGACAGCATTTACAGACTGTATGACACTACGACAGTTTGTCTGTATGTGTATTTTTCATGTCTCTATCACAAAAGGGGAATAAAAATGAATGAGAAAGACCTTGTCTATCCGCGTGAACGAACATTGGGCGCTATCACTTTGGTGCTCGGCCTCTTGGTCTGGTTGGGCCTGATCATCGGTACTTTCGGTGGTGCCTTGCTCGTGCTGGTGCTCGGTTTCGTGATGTACTTATTCGCTCAATCTGCGCTGATTGCTCACATCAAAGGCAATGGTGTCGAGCTATCGGAAGCCCAGTTTCCTGATCTGTATGCCCAATTTATTGAGTGCTGTGATCGGTTGCAGATGAAAACGCGTCCGCAGGCATTCATTCTCAACGGCAATGGTGGCCTCAATGCGTTCGCTACCAAATTCCTTGGTACGCAATATGTTGTTCTGCTCTCTGATGTAGTGGACGCGATGGACAAACATGCCGACGGGGTGCGCTTTTACATCGGCCATGAGCTTGGCCACTTGCGTATGAAACACCTGAGCTTCGGGCATCTGATTCGTTGGCCTGTGCTTTGGCTGCCGTTAATTGGTGCAGCCTATTCTCGTGCTCGCGAAAGTACCTGTGACCGCCATGGGCTGGCATGTAGCGGGTCGCGCGAAAATGCAGCGCAAGCACTGGTAGTGTTGTCGGCGGGCGGCGAGCGCTGGCAGCGCATCAACATAGCGTCATGCCTCGACCAAGCGAAACACACTTCCGGTTTTTGGATGTCGTTCCATGAACTGATTGCGGGCTACCCTTGGCTGACCAAGCGCATTGCTCGCGTGATGGACACCCAAGCGCCCTTGCCTCGACGCAACGGCTTTGCCTACTTGTTTGCAGTGCTCGTTCCGTACACAGGGCGTTTAGGGTCTGTCTTCGGTTTTTTGATTTTGATCTATATCGTTGGTGTCTTGGCGGCCTTAGCCATTCCGGCGTACCAAGACTATAAGGTCAGAGCTGAGGCAAATGTTGCCACCATCCTCTCGCAAAGCGTGCGCGACGAGTTGGGCAGTTACTACCTGTCCAACCAGAAAGTTCCCGAATCGCTGGACATGCTCGGCATTTCTTCGCAACAAATCGATGGTTCCGAATTGTCGCTTGACTCTGATGACATGGAGCTCACCGTCAGCACCAAGCGCGGTCAAATTATTTTCACGCCTTTAATTAATGACGAAGGACGCATCATCTGGAATTGTACGAACGGCGAAGGTTTGAAGCCAACGCACCTTCCGCGATCGTGCCGCGACACCGACGATTAATCGCACTCAAAGCGACGTGCCGGTCAGCTTAGGACGAAAAAAAAGGAGGAAGGTTCCTCCTTTTTTCTTGCTCGGACACACAGCGTTGTTATAAAAATAGACGCGTATGCAAAAAACGCTGGAGCGGGAGACGAGTCTCGAACTCGCGACCTCAACCTTGGCAAGGTTGCGCTCTACCAACTGAGCTACTCCCGCGGCAACTTTTAATTCTAACCCAACTTTGGGGGCGGCACAAGCGCATCCCGCCGCGTTAGCGGCGGGATGCGGGGTACATCAACTTTTTTGTACCGCCGCCATCGCCTCCGCCACATAGTCAACATTGTTGGCGTTCAATCCGGCCACGCAGATACGTCCGCTCTCGACGATGTAGATCGAGCCGTTTTCGCGCAACGCTTGCGCCTGCGCCGCATTGAGTCCCGAGTACGAGAACATTCCCCGCTGCTTGACGATGTAGTCGTAATTCCGCCCGGGCGCCTGCGCGCTCAAGCGTTCGCGCAGCATCAGCCGCATTTCGCGGATGCGATCGCGCATACCGGTCAGCTCTTCTTCCCAGAGGGCGCGCAGTTCGGGTTGGTTGAGTACGGTGGAGACCAGCGCCGCGCCGAAAATCGGCGGGTTCGAGTAATTGGCGCGAATGGCACGTTTGACTTGCGAGAGCACCCGTTTGGCTTCATCGGGGTTGGCGGTGAGAACGGTCAATGCGCCGACCCGTTCGCCGTACAACGAAAACGATTTGGAGAACGAACTGGCGATGAAAACCGGCAGATGGCGTTCCGCAAAGCGCCGGATGATTTCGCTATCCTCCTGGAGGCCGCTGCCGAAACCCTGGTAAGCGATATCGAGGAACGGCACCAATTGGCGTTGTTCAATGGTCTCGATAATCTGTGTCCATTCTTCGGCGGTCGGATCGACGCCGGTGGGGTTGTGGCAGCAGGCGTGCAGGATCACGATGTCGCCGGGTTGGGCGCGGTTCAGATCGCGCAGCATGTCGGCAAGGTTGAAGCCGCCGGTGGCGGCATCGTAGTAACCGTAGGTGTCAACAGGGAACCCCGCACCTTCGAGGAGGGCGCAGTGGTTGTCCCAGGTGGGACGGCTGACCCACGCTTTGACGTTGGGGGAGATGTAGGACAGAAGATCGAAGCCGACTTTCAACGCGCCGGTGCCGCCGAGCGTCTGAGCGGTGACTGCCCGACCTTCACGGATCGCCGGATGATCGGCGCCGAGCAACAATCTTTGCACGGCCTGGGTGTAGGCGGCGGGACCATCGATCGGCTGATAGATGCGCGGCGCGTTTTGCCCCATCAGGGTTTGCATCGCCTTTTGCACGCACGACAACACCGGTATCTTACCGGCACCATCGTAGTAAACACCTATGGAAAGGTTGACCTTCTTGGGATGGGTATCTGCTTGGAACGCGTCATTCAAACCCAAAATAGGGTCGCGCGCCGCAAGCGGCACCGCCGCAAACAGCGGAAGTGATGCAGTCATAGGAGCCTCGTGATGGTAGAAAGATGAACGAGGCTCCTAGTATAAAGCAGCTTATTTCGCTTTGATGGCGGCGCGCTGTTCTTTTTCGTGAGCCTGGGTGTCTTCCTTGACCTTTTTCTCGACCCAGAAGTACAGGTAAATGCTCATGACGATCATGAACAGGATGGAAAGCAGGCTGAGTACGCCGACATCGGTGGTGAGCAATTCCTTAAGCATCATAATAAGAGTTCTCCATTAGCGACGGTTACAAATACCAACAACACCAATCATACTACGCCCAGCCGTTATGAATGAGCGCATCGTTTCATCACATCTCAATATAACTATAAAAGGGGATTGCGGCAACGGTTTGACGCAAGTCAAAACAAGCGCTCAAAATCCGCCGAAGTTTGGCGCGAAAAGCAAGATAGCCTTTCTGCATAGGTGAAACAGCCCTCGACTCAAGGCTTGAGCGCTTTGTACAACCATGGCAAAGAAATATCGAGCCGGTGGTCGATGCCGGAATGGGTGCCGTCGAACGCTTCGTAACGGTGGCCGATACCATGCGCGGTCAGCTCACGGGCGAGGAGCCGGGTGCCGTAATGCATGTGGTATTGATCGCGCCAGCCGCAATCGAGGTAAAGGCCGCGCAGACTTTGCAGCGCGTCGCGGTAACGGCCAATCAGGCGGACAGGATCGTGCCGCTGCCAGCGCCGCCAACGTTCCGGCAACAACTCGCCGGTATCGAGGTCGAACGGTAGCCGGAAACCGTTCGGCGCGTGCGGATCGGGATCGTAACTGGCGGCCATCGCGACATTCATCAGCGCGTGTCCTTCGTCGAAGCTCGGTCGCGGCACGGCGCGCATCGCGGCGAGAAAGCGTTTGACCCGCCCGTCGTCAAGACCGCGGGCAGCCCTGGTCAGCGGCGTTGGCGGCGTCTCGCGGCCGGCACGCCGAAGTGGGCGACGGTAACGGCTCAGTTCGGTCAAGGTTGCTGGCCAGCCGGGCAGATAGCAAAGCTCAAAATAAGCATCGCCGGCATGCGAGGCGACCGCGCCCCAGTAGCGCGGGTATTTCATCGCGTGGATGAGCGCGCCGTAACCGCCGGAAGACTTGCCGAAGCAGCCGCGGTGCTCGCGGGCGGGCAGCGTGTGAAATTCGCGGTCGATGAATGGGATGAGTTCGCGCGTCAAATAATCGGCGTAGCGGCCGAGTGCCGGCGAGTTGATGTATTGGTTGCCGCCGAGCGATGTGAAACAATCGGGAAAGACGACGATGACCGGCCCCATTTTGCGGTCACGAATGAGGCGGGCGATACGCTCGGGGGTATTTTCTTCGAACGGGTGCCAGTTGGTATGCGCTGCACCGCTCGAAAAAAAACCGGCCAGCGAATACAAAACCGGAAAACGCTGCGGTTTCCCCTTGGCGCCACCTTGATCGTACTGCGGCGGCAGCCACACCGGAAAACGGCGGGTGGCGGGGTCTCCCAGCGGATTGTCGGCGAGGACGGATGACGTGTGTTCAACGGTGATGAGCGTACCGTCGGCGCGGCGGGTGATGGAGGTCATGGTTTTGGGCAAGAATCACAGAAAACGGCTTTCATTATAGTGAAGTACGCAGACAATCAGGCTCTTACCCGCTTTGAAGAATCGCCATCAGTTGCGGTATGATCGTCGTTAAGGGGGAAATATGTTCTGCAAAAAACGCTCTGGAAACGCCGTCGTCGCCAGCGGCGCGTCCGGTGAAACCGGTTGTGTCATTTTGAGGCAAATCAAACTTTCGCAAGAGAATGACTTTGGCGTAAAACTTTTCCAGTTTATTTCGGTCTCTGGTGAAGACGAGGCGCGTGCGATGCGGCCTTCAGTTGACACTGTCCCCGTAGTAGCAGTAGCGAGAGGACGTTGAAAGAACGGGAGACAGAGAGGCCAATGAGCGAGCGAGAGGTCGACCAGCATCTTGTCATGCGGGCGCAGCAAGGCGATAAGCAGGCTTTCGGGCTGCTGGTGGCGAAGTATCAACGTCGGCTGGCGCGGCTGTTGTCGCGTCTGATTCGCGATCCGGTAGAGATAGAAGATGTCGCTCAGGAAACTTTCATCAAAGCCTATCGGTCACTGCCGAATTTTCGGGGAGACAGCGCGTTTTATACCTGGCTTTACCGCATCGGAATCAATACCGCCAAAAACCATCTGGCCTCTTCCGGCCGTCGCGCCCAAGCGTCGGCGACGTTCACCGTGGAAGATGCCGAAAGCTTTGAAGAAGCCGAGCAATTGCGCGATACGGCGACGCCGGAAGGGGAACTGATGAGCAAGGAAATCGCGCTGACGGTGAACCGCGCGATGGAAGCGTTACCGCAGGAGTTGCGTTCTGCGGTGTTGTTGAGAGAAATCGAGGGCTTGAGTTACGAGGAAATCGCTTTAATGATGAATTGTCCGATCGGGACGGTGCGTTCGAGAATTTTCAGGGCGCGCGAAGCGATTGCGGCAGAATTGAAACCGCTGTTGAATACCGACGAGAATCGAAGATGGTGACGAACCGTGTACCCGGCGAGACTGCGACGCAGGAAAAAATTTCACAGTGGATGGACGGCGAGACCGACGAAGAGGTCGAAAGGACCATTGACGCGACGTTGAGTAGCGAGGCCGGACGCGACACCTGGACGCTGTACCACCATATCGGCGACGTGTTGCGCGATGGGGCTCAAAGCGAGGCGCGGGGTGAGGCGTTGTCGGCAGCGTTCACCGCGCGGGTGATGCAGGCGCTGGAGGCAGAACCCATCATGCCGGCGCCGCAGGCCGCCGTCCCGTCCCGGGCGGCGCCCCTCGAAACGAAGCCCTACTATCGTGCTTGGGCGCTGGCCGCGATGGTGGCCGGAGCGGCGGCGGTCGGTTGGGTGGCGTTTGCCTTGCAGGGCGGTATCGGAGGGCAGACAGAAGAAACGGTCGCCTCGGCGGCTTCGGCGGAACCTGCGGCAATGTCGGCCATACCGCCGGCAGCGGAGCCGGTCCGGGAAGTGCCCGGCAATCCTGTTTCGGAAGCGTTGATACCGGTCGATTATCTGATGACGCATCAGGAATTTTTGCCGCCGGTGTCGATGTGGCCCGGCGTCGATGCCTATCAACGGATCGGCGGCGCATGGGGACATGGGCAGCCTGACGGACAGACGATGCCATGATCAAAAACATACCGTTTTGCGAGCGGTTCCGCAGGGCGCCGGGATGGTGGGGGCTGGCGCTGGGCGTGGTGTTTTTTCTGTTTTCGGGGCAGGCGCTTGCCGAAACCAGCGAGGCGGCCGAATGGCTGAACCGGGCGGCAACGGCGGCGCATCGGCTGAACTATAAAGGGGTCATGTTGTACTCGATTTCGTTGTCGCCGGACACGCGGAACGAGCGTTCCGAGTTTTCGAAAGTCGAGCACTATGCGCAGGGGAACAAGGAATACTTGCGGACGGAAACATTCAACGGTTCCTTGCGCGAAACCATCAGGATCAACGATGTCGTTCGCTATTACCTCCCCGATCTCAAAACGGTTCGGGTGATACCGCATACGCTGAGCCACGTTCCGCCGGGGGTGATGCAGCACAACATCCAGAGCGATATCGAGACATTATTCAAAAATTACACTTTCACCAGAGCCAGGGAGGAGCGGGTCGCCGGGCGCGTCGCGCAAATCATCGTTTTTACTCCCCGGGACAACTACCGGTACGAACAAAGAATCTGGGTCGATCAGGAGACGGGGTTGTTTCTCGCCGGTCGGACGGTTGATCTTTCGACACAGCGGGACATCGAACGGTTTGTCTTCGTCGATGTCGAGATCAATATCCCGTTGCCGGAATCGCTGGTCATCGCCTGGCCGGAACTGCCGGCGGACTGGAAAGTCGAGCAGACGGGATTCGACGGCAGGAAAAATGTTGACAGCGGCTGGCTGGCGTCGGTTTTGCCGCCCGGTTTCTCCAAGATTGCCGAAGAGACGCGCCGCTTTACCGGCAGGCCGGAAGCGACGACCGTGCTGGTGTATTCGGATGGGCTGGCGGCGGTCAGCGTTTTCGTCGAGTGGGTCGGAAAAGAGGCAATTGCCTCCGCGACCGGAGACATCAGTCTGGGATTCTTGACGGCGACCACGCGGCGGGATGGGCCTTATCAGATCACCGCCATCGGGCGGGTGCCAAACGATACGTTACGTTTGATTGTGCAAGGACTCGTTTACAAATAGTATATTGCGCTATTCGTCTGCTCCGGTGGGCGGTTGCTCGGTTTCAGGCTTCCAGGAGGAATTCCAAGATGTTGCGCTCTTCTCGCAAAGCAAGAGATGTGTTGGTATGGTGCTGCGCCGCATTGATGCTGCTCGGCGTTCCGGCGCTGCGTGCTCAGGTGACGGGGTTGCCCGATTTCACCGGGCTTTACGAAAAACAGGGGCCGGCGGTGGTGTCGATCGACGTGCGCCAGAAGATTCGCGGCCATCCGATGATGGGGATGTCGGAAGACGATCCGTTCTACGATTTTTTCCGGCGTTTCGGCATGTCGCCGCCACAGCAACGGCGCGGTGAGCCGGAAGGGCCGCAGTCAACAGGCTCGGGGTTCATCATTTCGTCTGACGGCTACGTCGTCACCAACGCGCATGTGATCGATAAAGCCGATGACGTCAAGGTCAAGCTGACTGACAAGAGCGAACACACGGCCACGGTCGTAGGCTTCGACCGGCGCACCGACGTGGCGCTGCTGAAAATCGATACCGACCGCCCCTTGCCGACGGTGACGATCGGCGATCCCGAAAAATTGAAGGTGGGCGAGTGGGTGGTGGCGATCGGCAAACCGTTCGGACTGGAAAACACGATGACCGCCGGTATCGTCAGCGCCAAAGGGCGCGATCTGCCGCAGGAAAATCTGGTGCCGTTCATTCAGACCGATACGGCGATCAATCCCGGCAATTCCGGCGGCCCGCTGTTCAATCTGAAAGGCGAAGTGGTCGGTATCAATTCGTTGATCTATTCGCGCAGCGGCGGTTTCATGGGACTGTCGTTTGCGATTCCGATCGACGTAGCGATGAACATCGTCAACCAGATCAAGGCGACCGGGAAAGTGACGCGCGGACGGATCGGCGTCGTCATTCAGGAAGTCAGCAAGGACGCGGCGGAAGCATTCGGCCTGAAATCGATGGTCGGCGCTCTGGTCAATTCCGTCGAGAAAGACGGCCCGGCCGACAAGGCCGGCATCAAGCCCGGCGATATCATCTTGAGAGCCGATAGCCGTGAGGTACAAAACAGCAGCGAGTTGCCGCGCATCATCACAATGCTGCGACCGGGCAGCAAGACAGAGTTGGCGCTGTGGCGCGATGGCGCCACCAGAAACGTGACCGTCACCATCGCTGAGAGCGAGGACGACAGCGGCGCCACGGCAGGCCGGACGCCGGGCGGTAAAAGCGGTGCCCAACCCAATCATCTTGGGCTGGTGCTGTCCGATCTGACGGCTGAACAGAAAAAGCAGCTCGAAATCAGGAACGGCGTGCTCATCGAGGACATTCGCGGCCGTATTCGCGGCAACCTCCAGCCCGGCGACGTCATCATCGCGGTGATCCTGCGCGGCGCGATGGTCGAAGCGAAGAACGTGTCGCAACTCAATGGCGTGCTCGGAAAACTCGACAAAAAGGCGGCGGTGACCTTGCAGGTCTTGCGTAACGGCAATTACTTCTTCATCACCGTTCGTTCGGTGGAGGAATAAGGAGTCAGGAACCGGGGATCGGTTCTGATTCCCGGTTCCCCAGCGCCAGCGCGGCGACGAAAGGCGCGGCGACGGGGAGGAGCCGCAGCGTCCAGTCATCGGGGCAGTACGGTTCCGGCAACGCGCGTGCGCGCGGCGCGGGCGTCGCATCGATATCGAAATCCATCGCTTCGAAGCCCAGCGAAAAACCGGCGCCGACCGCTTTGGAGAACGCCTCTTTGAGTACCCAGTAATGGAGAAAACGGCGTTGGCGTTCTTCGTGGTTGAGTCTCTCCAGCGTGTCTTGCTCGCGCGCGCTCAAAACGCGATGGGCCAAACGTGTGGTGTCGCGGGAACGTTGCAGCGATTCGAGATCGACGCCGAGACATTGCCAGGAAGGCGCTGCGGTATGGTGCAAAATACCGACCAGCAGGCTATCGCCGGAATGCGAAAGATTGAAATCCCGCACCGCGCCGTCCGCGAAAGCTGCCGCCAGATACGGACGGCCATGCGCGCCGGTTTGAAAACGCAACGATTCCGGCGAGATAGTTAACCCCTGCGCCAACTCCCGTGCCAGTATGCCGCGCAACAAAGCGCGGACGGCGACGGCACGGTGGCGCAGCGATGGTCGCGCCATCCGCTCGGCGCGTTGCTTTTCCTCGGGTGTCAGCCAAGCGTGCCACTGCGCGATCACGGCGTCGGGCTGCGCGAGCGTCGCCTGCCACAGCGAAACACCGGGTATCTCGACCGGTAACCGCTGCGGCGCCAGGACGGTTTCGGAAAACGGAGTATTGCCTGTATGATCCATTGTTAGGGAAAGCAGTTTTCGGTAAGGATCGGATGCTACTCGGGTTATTGAAAGGATTGTCTTACCTGCCGTTGCCGGTGCTATACGGTGTCGGCGATGCGGTATTCGCCTTGACATTCTATCTTGTTCGCTGGCGGCGCAAACTTGCAGCGGCGAATCTGGCGCGGTCGTTTCCGGAAAAAAGCGAACGGGAACGGAGCCAAATCCTGCGCCGTCATTACCGGAACATGGGAAGAGTGCTGGCGGAAGCCTTGTGGGGGCTTCGCGCCGACGCCGAAAATCTGCGGGCGCGGGTCGAAGTCGAAAACCCCGAAGTCGTCAAAGCCTACGCCGAGCGCGGGCAGTCGGTGTTGTTGATGGCGGCGCATTTCTGCAACTGGGAGTGGTTGACTCTGGCGGCGGGACTTTCGCTGCCGATGCCGGTCGCGGCGGTTTACAAGCAGCAGCGCAACGAAGACGTCGACCGTTTTCTGAAGAGCGCGCGCACCCGTTTCGGCGGAACGCTGATTCCGCACAAAACGTTCGCGATGGAAGTCATCAAGCGCCGCAGCAAAGTCAATGCCTACGCGCTGGTCGCCGATCAAACGCCGCTGAAAGCCGACGACAAACATTGGGAACATTTTTTGAATCAGGACACGGCATTTTTTGTTGGTACCGAAAAGCTCGCCAAAATCCTGAGAGCGCCGGTATTTTTCGTGGTGATGCGGCGTGTCCGGAGAGGGTATTACAAAATACGGCTCGAACAAATCGCCGAGCCGCCTTATGACCGCGTGGACGACACCGAGTTGATCGGCCGTTACGCCCGGGTGCTCGAGCGCGAAATCCGGCAAAGCCCGGAAGACTGGCTGTGGATCCACAACAAGTGGAAATACGGCAAGCCGCTTTATACGGAGTGAAGAAGGTCATTTAACTGCAAAGAACGCAGAGACCACCAAAATCTCTCAAAGCGGCTTCGTTTTTTAGCGCGGTTTGGGTTTGAGTAAGCACTTCCGGATTCCCGCTTTCGCGGGACTCCGGGAATATTTCTCTCTGTGCGTTTTTTTGTTGTTGTAAGTAGAACCTATCTCAAAATTGTTTGAGCAACAGACTGACTGCTGAAATCTGCACAAAACCGAGGAAATTCTCCGGATGGAATTCCCAGCGGTTCAACACTCGACGCTTATGTTTGATCCATGCGAAGAACCGCTCGACGATCCAGCGCCGCTTGTATCGGCGAAGCTCTCGACCATCCTGAGTCTTGGGTTTTTTCCGATTCTTGCGATGCGGCGACA
>JAIRJZ010000020.1 GCA_031260355.1 Burkholderiales bacterium | reverse complement strand
CAAATCATCCCAGGTATGCTCCGCAAATATACGGAGTCTCTTACATTAAGCAAGGAGTGGTGCACTTTTGCACCGTAATCTCCTTGCTACCTGGTGCACTTTTGCACAGTATTTGACAGACGATAGCTTACGGAAAGAAAAGCGACGTAAAAACAAAGTAAAACGGCGGATGTCGGCGTTTGTGAAGAGAAAAAACAGAACGCACGGGAATAGGCGGAACGCTATGTGGTCGCAGACAGCTCCCCGGCGTTAGCGTTAGGGACGCTCTGAAAACCCTGCTATCCCCCGCTTGTCATCCTGCGCGAAGTCGCAGGATCCGCGCGGCGTCTGGATTCTGCGACTTCGCTTCGCTACGCGCAGAATGACAGGAAGGGGTTTTCAGAGGATCCTTAGCCGGGGGAATCTGTGTTCTCTTCCGCTTCGACGCTGCGCTGCTCGGCGCATTCGCCGGTAGCGCAATAGCCGTAGAGGCAGAGCGAGTGATCGACGACTTCAAAGTTTTTTCCTTCGGCGATTTTGCTCTGTCGTTTCTCGATTTCGGCGTCGAAAAACTCTTCGACTTTGCCGCAATGCAGGCAGACGATATGGTCGTGGTGGTGACCGCGGTTGATTTCGTAAACCGCCTTGTCGGATTCGAAATGGTGGCGTAGCAGCAATCCGGCCTGTTCAAATTGGGTCAGCACGCGGTAGATGGTCGCCAGACCGATGTCGAGGCCGTCCGATTTCAGGTTGCGATAGACGTCCTCTGCCGTCATATGACGGTCGTGCGACGTTTCGAAAAGGCGGAGGATGCGAAGTCTCGGCAACGTGGCTTTGAATCCCCGGTCTTTGAGGTCTTGCGGCGTGGTCGTCATCTGAAGGGGGTTAGGGGCGGCATAGAGTACGGCTATAATAACCAGTCTTCCGTTTATTTCCTATTGAGAGCCGCATGAGACAGCCGTCCTTTTATTCCATGTTGTTAATGCGCGTTTGTGGGGCAGCCCTGTTTTTTTGCCTGGCAGGGTGCTCGACGATGAACACGTATTTGCCGGATGTTCGCCAACTCGGGGTTTACAGGATGGACATCAATCAGGGCAATTACCTGACGCAGGACATGGTTGAAAAGCTGAAGGCCGGGCAAACGCGCCTGCAGGTGCGGACGATGTTGGGAACGCCGCTGATGGCGAGCACTTTCCACGCCGATCGCTGGGATTATGTGTATTCCTATACCAAAAACGGCAAGGAGATTGAGCGCCGCCAGTTCGTCGTTTTTTTCAAGGACGACAAGCTGGAGCGTTGGGAGGGCGATGAGGCGCCCGTCTCGCAGGTCGAGTTGAATCGGATCGCGGGGGCACGGGCGTTGCCGATTGAGCCGTCCGCCTACGATGAGGGATTTTTTGGCTGGTTGCTTCGCTGGTTTGGAGACGAGTGATGGGAACGGTGTCATCGGCTCCGGTACGGGTGGCGATTGCCGGCGCGGGCGGACGAATGGGGCAGATGCTGGTCGAGGGGGTGTTGGCGTCACCGGCATCGTTCATGCTGGTGGCGGCGCTCGAACAAAAAAACTCGCCGCTGCTGGGGCGCGAAGCGGGCGCGGCGACCGGGCAGGCGTCGGGAGTTTTGATAACGGACGATGTTGAGGCGGCGGTGCGGCAAGCGGAGGTGTTGATCGACTTCACGCGGCCGGAAGGAACGCTGCACCACGCGCGTTACTGCGCTGACCATCGCTGCGCGATGGTGATCGGAACGACGGGGTTGAACGAAGCAGCCAAAGCCGAACTGGCGTCGTTGGCGCGCCGTGTGCCGATGGTGGTGGCGCCGAACATGAGCGTCGGCGTCAATGTGATGCTGAAGCTGGTGCGGCTGGCGGCGCAGCGGCTGAGCGGTTACGACATCGAAGTCGTTGAAATTCATCACAAGCACAAAGTCGATGCGCCGTCGGGAACGGCGCTGTGCCTCGGCGAGGCTGCCGCCGAAGGTGCCGGGGTGTCGCTTGCCGATGCGGCGGTCTATGCTCGTGAAGGCATGTGCGGCGAACGGCGACCGGGAACCATCGGGTTTGCGACATTGCGCGGTGGCGATGTGGTCGGTGAGCACACGGTATTGTTCTGCGGTGACGGCGAGCGGGTGGAACTGACGCACCGCGCCGGGTCGCGCCGCAATTTCGCGGCTGGGGCGCTGCGGGCGGCGCAGTTTGTCGCGGCACGCCGCGCCGAGGGTGGCGGCGGGCTTTATACGATGGAAGATGTTTTGGGATTGGCTGACGTTTGATCCGGCGTTGCTTTCGTGGCGGGAGCCAAGGGTTACAAGGCTTAACGTACGCTTAACAGGGAACAGATCCCGCTTCAGGGATAATGGAAACTGTCGGTATAACCCTTGTTGACGATCGGGGAAATGATGGCGCTGGATCAGAACAAGCAAGAAACATTATCGGAACCGGGAGCCTCTGCCGGCAAGTTTTCGCTCTGGGGCGGGTTGCTCATCATCGCCGCGCTGATCGCCGGCGGTTTTTATTATTACAACCACAAAACGGCATCGACCGCCGGAAAACCGGCGGCATCGCCCTGGCGCAACGATCCGGGTCGGGCCATCCCGATTCAGGCGGCGACTGTTCAGAGCGGCGCTTTTGAGGTTTATCTGGAAGCGCTGGGAACCGTGACGGCGGCGCAAACCGTGGTGGCGCACAGCCGTGTTGACGGGCAACTGCTGAAGCTGCATTTCAAAGAGGGCGACTCGGTCAAGGCGGGTGTGCTGCTGGCGGAAATCGATCCGCGGCCGTATCAAGTGCAACTGACGCAGGCCGAGGGACAGATGGCGCGCGATCGGGCGCAGTTCGAAAATGCCAAGGCCGATCTTCAGCGCTACCGTATTTTGTTGAAGCAGGATTCGGTGTCTCAACAACAAGTCGATACCCAGGAAGCGCTGGTGGCGCAATACGAAGGCTTGCTGAAATACAACCAGGGACAGATCGACAGCGCCAAACTCAACCTCGATTACACGCGGGTGACGGCGCCGATTTCAGGACGGTTGGGATTGCGCCGGGTCGATGTCGGCAATATGGTGCGCGCTTCCGACCCCAACGGGATCGTCGTCATCACGCAGGAAGAGCCGATCGATGTGATGTTCACACTGGCGGAAAACGAGTTGCCGAAAGTGGTGCAGAAAGTGTATGCGGGCGTGCGGTTTCCGGTGGAAGCCTGGGATCGGACACAAAAAAACCTGCTCGGGCGCGGAACGCTGATGACGATCGATAACCAGATCGATATCGCCACCGGAACGGTCAAACTGAAAGCGCGCTTTGACAACAAGAATCATGGGTTGTTTCCGAACCAGTTCGTCAACGTGCGGATGAAGATCGACGAATTGCAGAATGCCTTGCTGGCGCCGTCTGCCGCCGTGCAACGCGGCAGCGTCGGCGCCTTCGTTTATGTGATCGGCGATGACGGAAAAGTGAGCGTGCGGCAAGTGACGCCGGGCGAGGAAGGTGCCGGAAAACAGGTGATTGCCCAGGGGTTGACGGCAGATGAGCGCGTGGTGACTGACGGAACCGACCGGCTGCGCGAGGGCAGCAGCGTTGAAATCATCACGCTCGACGGCAAGCCGCAAACGTTACCGGCAGCGGACAAAAAAACGCCTCCTCCAACGTCGGCAAAACAACCGTAACGGAATTGCGCCGTCGCGGAACCGCGCATGAACCCCTCACGCCTTTTCATTCTGCGGCCGATTGCCACCTCGTTGTTGATGGTGGCGATCATGTTGGCCGGAATCGTGGCCTACCGCTTTCTGCCGGTTTCGGCATTGCCGGAAGTTGATTATCCGACGATCCAGGTAGTGACGCTGCATCCCGGCGCCAGCCCCGAAGTGATGACGTCGTCGGTGACGGCGCCGCTGGAACGCCAGTTCGGAAGAATGGCCGGCGTCAATCAGATGTCGTCAACCAGCTCGGGCGGCGCTTCGATCATCACGCTGCAATTCAGCCTCGACGTATCGCTCGATACGGCCGAGCAGGAAGTGCAAGCGGCGATCAACGCCGCCAGCAATTTGCTGCCGAACGATTTGCCGCGGCCGCCGATTTACAACAAGGTCAATCCCGCCGATACGCCGGTGCTGACGCTGGCCGTGACTTCGGACACCTTGTCGTTGACGCGGCTCGAAGACCTGGTCGATACCCGGCTGGCGCAGAAAATTTCGCAAGTGCCGGGCGTCGGATTGGTGACGCTGTCGGGCGGTCAGCGTCCTGCGGTGCGGGTGCAAGTCAACCCGCGGGCGCTGGCGGCAGTGGGACTCAGCATCGAGAATGTGCGTACTGCCGTGGCGAGCGCCAACGTCAATCAGGCCAAAGGCAGTTTCGACGGTCCGGAGCAATCGTCAACGATCGATGCCAATGACCAATTGCGCTCTGCCGACGAATACCGCAATCTCATCATCGCCTACAGAAACGGCGCGCCGATTCGCTTGGGCGATGTTGCCGAAGTGGTCGAGAGCGCCGAAAACGCGCGACTGGCGGCATGGGCCAACGATCATCCGGCCATCATCATCAACATTCAGCGACAAAGCGGCGCCAATGTGATTGATGTGGTTGACCGCATCAAGGCGCGTCTGCCGCAATTGGAAGAGGCGCTACCGGGAGCGTTACAGGTGACGGTGCTGTCGGATCGCACGGTCACCATTCGCGCGTCGATCCGTGACGTACAGTTCGAGTTGTTCCTGGCGATTGCGCTGGTGGTGATGGTGATATTCCTGTTTTTGCGCAACGTGCCGGCGACGGTCATTCCGAGCCTTGCCGTACCGTTGTCGCTGGTGGGCACGTTCGTCGTGATGCACTTGGCCGGGTTTTCGATCAATAACCTGACCTTGATGGCGTTGATTATCGCTACCGGCTTCGTCGTGGACGACGCCATCGTGATGATCGAAAACATCTCGCGCTATATCGAAAAAGGCGATCCGCCGTTGCAGGCGGCATTGCGTGGCGCCAAGCAGATCGGGTTCACGATTATTTCGTTGACGTTTTCGCTGGTGGCGGTGCTGATTCCGCTGTTGTTCATGACCGACGTGGTCGGGCGCTTGTTCCACGAATTTGCCGTTACACTGGCAGTTGCCATCCTGATTTCGATGGTGGTGTCGCTGACCTTGACGCCGATGATGTGTTCGAAATTGTTGCGCCATACGCCGGAAGACCAGAAGAGCTGGTTTTACAAAAAATCGGAAGCGGCGTTCAACAGCTTGATCGGAGTTTACGGACGGGCGTTGCGGGTGGTGTTGAACCATCAGGTATTGACGTTGATGGTGGCGATCAGCACCTTGCTGCTGACCATCGGGTTGTACGTCGTGGTGCCGAAAGGTTTTTTCCCGATCCAGGATACCGGCCTGATTCAGGGAATTTCGGAAGCGCCGCAATCGATTTCCTTTGGCGCGATGGCCGAGCGTCAACAGAATCTGGTGCGGGCGATTCTCGAAGACCCCGATGTCGAGAGCGTGTCGTCGTTCATCGGGGTGGACAGCGCCAATGCCACACTCAACACCGGCCGCGTATTGATCAGCCTGAAGCCGCTCGAACAGCGTGGCGCGCGCACACCGGCCATCATTCAACGGCTTCAGCAACGTCTGGAAAGTGTGCCGGGGATTCAACTGTACCTGCAATCGGTCAACGATTTGACGATTGAAAGCCAGGTGACGCGCACGCGCTTTCAGTTCACGTTGCAGGCAACCAACCCGGACGATTTGAGTGTCTGGACGCCGAGGTTGACCGAACGGTTGGTGCGGTTACCGGAACTGATGAACGTCAATCATGATTTGCAGGATCAGGGATTGCAGGCGTACGTTGATATTGACCGCGACGCCGCCGGGCGGCTTGGTGTGACGGTTGCCGACATCGGCAACGTGCTTTACAGCGCGTTCGGACAGCGGTTGATTTCGACGATCTTCACACAGGCGAACCAATACCGTGTGGTGCTCGAAGTCGCTCCCGAATTTCAGGATGGACTGATGGCGTTGAGCCGCTTGCACGTGATGTCGTCGCGCGGCGAACAAGTGCCGCTGTCGGCGGTAGCGAGTTTCTCCGAAAGACCGACGAGGCTGGCGATCAATCACATTTCGCAATTTCCGGCGGCGACGGTGTCATTCGACCTGGCACCCGGCTATTCGCTGGACGCGGCGGTGAAGGCGATCCAGATGACCGAACGCGACATCGGACTCCCGGACGACATTCAGACGGCTTTTCAGGGGACAGCGCTGGCGTTCCAGTCGTCGCTCGGCAGCCAGATTTGGTTGATTCTGGCGGCGATCGTGACGATGTACATCGTGCTGGGCGTGCTTTACGAAAGCTACATTCATCCGGTCACGATTTTGTCAACGTTGCCGTCGGCGGGAATTGGCGCGTTGTTGGCGCTGCTGCTGGCGAAACTCGACCTCGATATGGTGGCGATCATCGGCATCATCCTGCTGATCGGCATCGTCAAGAAAAACGCGATCATGATGATCGATTTCGCGCTCGACGCCGAGCGCAATGAAAATCTGTCGGCGCGCGATGCAATTTATCAGGCGTGCCTGTTGCGTTTCCGGCCGATTCTGATGACGACGATGGCGGCGCTGCTGGCGGCGTTGCCGCTGATGCTCGGCACCGGGATGGGTGCCGAACTGCGGCAGCCGTTGGGTGTGACGATGGTCGGCGGGTTGCTGGTCAGTCAGTTGTTGACGCTGTTCACGACGCCGGTGATTTACATCCTGTTCGACAATCTGGCGCATTGGCGGCGTCGGCGGCCGATGGCCGAAGGGTTGCAGCGATGAATTTTTTTGCAGCGGTGATCCGGCGACCGGTCGCCACGTCTCTGTTGACGCTGGGCGTGACGCTGCTGGGGTTGGTCGCCTGGCGGATGTTGCCGGTGGCGCCGTTGCCGCAGGTCGATATACCAACCATCTTCGTGTCGGCGCAGTTGCCGGGCGCCAGCCCGGAGACGATGGCGTCGTCGGTAGCGACACCGCTGGAACGGGCGCTGGGCAGCATTTCCGGCATCACCGAGATGACGTCGTCGAGTTCGCTCGGTCGTACGCGCATCGTGATCCAGTTCGATTTGTCGCGCGACATCGACAGCGCGGCGCGTGACGTGCAGGCGGCGATCAACGCGGCGCGTACGATGTTGCCGTCGGGGATGCCGAGAAATCCGACGTATCGCAAGGCCAATCCAGCCAACGCGCCGGTCGTCATCATCGCGCTGACATCGGAAACGATGACGCGTGGACAGATGTACGATGCAGCGGCCACCGTATTGGCGCAAAAACTGTCGCAGGTCGAAGGGGTGGGCGACGTGACGATCGGCGGCAGTTCGCTGCCGGCGGTGCGCGTCGAATTGAACCCGATGCAGGTCAACCATTACGGCTTGTCGCTGGAAGTCGTACGGCGGGCGATTGCCAACAGCAACGCCAACCGCCCGAAAGGAATGATCGAATACGGCGACCGGCAATGGCAAGTCGGCGCCAACGATCAAGCGTTCAAGGCGGACGAATACCGGCGCTTGATCGTCAGCTATAAAGATGGCGCGCCGGTGCGTCTGGAGGACATCGCCGATGTGATCGACTCGGTGGAAGACGTGCGCAACGCCGGGATGTCGAACGGCAAGCCGTCGGTGTTGCTGGTTGTTCGCACCCAAACCGGCGCCAACATCATTGAGACGGTGGATCGGGTCAAGGCGCTGATGCCGGTATTGAAAGCGTCGGTGCCGAGCAGCATCGACTTTACCGTGACGCAGGATCGGACGACGACGATTCGCGCGTCGCTGCGCGAAGTTACCCGGACGCTGGCGATCTCGGTCGGGCTGGTGATCCTGATGGTGTTTCTCTTTCTGCGCAACGGCCGGGCGACGCTGGTGCCGTGTGTGGCGGTGCCGGTGTCGCTGATCAGCACGCTGGCGGTGATGTATGCGTGTGGATTCACGCTCAACAACATTTCGCTGATGGCGCTGACGGTGGCGACCGGTTTCGTCGTCGATGACGCCATTGTGGTGATCGAAAACATCAACCGCCACCGCGAAGCCGGCAAATCGGCGTTCAGGGCGGCGCTGGACGGCGTACGCGAAGTCGGGTTCACCGTGGTGTCGATGAGTTTTTCGCTGATTGCGGTGTTCATCCCGATTCTGTTGATGGGCGGGTTGGTGGGGCGCTTTTTCCATGAGTTTGCGGTGACCTTGTCGGCGGCGATTCTGGTGTCGCTGGTGGTGGCGTTGACCACCATTCCGATGCTGTGCGCGCACTGGCTGAAGGAGAAACCCAAAGAGCACGGCAAACTGTATCTGTTCGGCGAGCGCGTTTTTCAGGCGATGCACAACGGCTATCGCCGTTCACTTTCGTGGGTGTTGAACCACCAACCGCTGATGTTGGTGGTTCTTCTGGCGACCATAGGCCTCAACGTTTTCTTGTACATGATCGTTCCCAAAGGTTTTTTGCCGACGCAGGACACCGGTCGTATCGTCAGCTTCATCCGCGCCGACCAAAGCATTTCGTTTCAGGCGATGAAGGACAAGTACGAGAGTTTTATCCAGGTGGTTCGGCAAGACCCGGCGGTGGAGGCGGTGAGCGGTTTCATCGGCGGCCAGGGGCAAGTAAACCGAGGTTCAATTTTTATCTCGTTGAAGCCGCTGTCGGAGCGAAGGATTTCGGCGCGTGAGGTGGTGGCACGTTTGCAGAAAGCCCTGTCGAAAGAACCGGGCGCGCGGCTGTTCATGATGCCGGCGCAGGATATCCGGATCGGCGGGCGTGAAGCCGCGTCCGAATTTCAATACACGTTGCAGGCTGATGATGTTTACGAACTTCGGAGGTGGGAGTTGCCGGTGCGGCAGGCGTTGATGCAACTTCCCCAGATTACCGATGTCGATTCCGATCAGGACGACCGCGGTGTGCAGACGATGTTGACGATCGACCGCGATGCGGTGGCGCGGCTGGGGCTGACGGTGGCTCAGGTCAATGCGTCCTTGAACGATGCGTTCGGTCAACGCCAGGTATCCACCATTTACCACCCGCGCAATCAGTACCGGGTGGTGATGGAAGCGGCGCCGCCGTTTACCCAGAGCGCCCAGAATTTGCAGAACGTTCATTTGATCAGTCAGGACGGCAGTCTGGTGCCGTTGCTGGCCGTAGCCTCATACGCGGCGGAAAACACGGCATTGTCGGTGAACCATCAAGGGCAATTCGTTACGGCGACGTTTTCGTTCAACCTGGCGGCGGGGGTGTCGTTGTCGGAAGCCACGATGGCGATACACGAAGCGGTCGCGCGTACCGGTTTGCCGGTATCGATCGTCGGCAGTTTTCAGGGAACGGCTCGCGAGTTCCAGAAAACGATGTCAACGCAACTGATCCTGATCGTGACGGCGCTCATCGTGGTTTATCTCGTGTTGGGCATTCTCTACGAGAGCTTCATCCATCCGCTGACGATTTTGTCAACGCTGCCTTCCGCCGGGGTCGGGGCCTTGCTGGCGATCGAATTGCTCGGGACGGAATTCAACTTGATCACCTTGCTGGGCGTTTTGCTGCTGCTCGGGCTGGTCATGAAAAACGCCATCATGATGATCGATTTTGCGTTGACGGCGGAACGTCAACAACAGATGGCGCCGCGTGAGGCGATTTTCACGGCGTGTCTGCTGCGTTTCCGCCCGATCATGATGACGACGATGACGGCGATCCTGGGCGCGTTGCCGTTGATGCTGGGACGCGGTGACGGCGCCGAATTGCGGCAGCCGCTGGGGCAAGCAATCGTCAGCGGTTTGCTGGTGAGCCAGTTGCTGACCTTGTACACGACGCCGGTGGTGTATCTTTATATTTACCGCTTGCGCGAGCGTCTCACGGGACGCAAGACGGTGACCGGCCCTCTTTCGCCGGTGGAGGCGTGATCTGATGAAACGGATGAAGGCGATTTGGGAGATCGGCAAGTGCGGGTGGATGTTGCCGGCGGTGTTGCTGACCGGCTGTATGGTCGGGCCGGATTATGTGCGCCCGCCATTCGATATCCCCGCAGCGTACAGCGAACCGGCGGCGGGCTGGAAACACGCCCATCCTTCCGACGCGCCCATTGACGCGCTCTGGTGGGAGCCTTACGGCGACGAAACCTTGAACCGGTTGATGAGCGAGGTAGCGATCGACAACCAGAATTTGAAAGCGGCAGAAGCGCGGTACCGGCAGGCGCAGGCGCAGTTGCGCGCGGTGACCGCCGGCCTTTTCCCGACCTTGAACGCCAGCACCACGGTCGGCAGGGGGCAGAGCGCCAACCTCGGCGGAATCCCGCGCGGCCCGACCAATCAGTACAATTTTTCATTGAGCGCAGCTTGGGATGCCGATTTGTGGGGCAGCGTGCGGCGGTCGATCGAAGCGCAGAGCGCCAACGTCCAGGTCAGCGAAGCGCAGTTGGCGGCGTTGCGGTTGAGCACGCAGACGACTTTGTTGCAGACGTATATCGCATTGCGGGTCAGCGATGCGCAACAGAGGTTGATGACGGAAACCGTCGCAGCGTACACGCGTTCGCTGGAGATGACGCAGAACCGTTACCAGGCGGGGATCATTACCCGCGCCGATGTGGCGCAGGCGCAGACGCAACTCGAATCGGCGCGCACCCAGTTGATCGATCTGGAGATCGGTCGGGTGCAGAGCAAGAACGCGCTGGCGCTTCTGGTCGGCAAAGCGCCGTCGCAATTGTCGATCGTGCCACTTGATACGCTGCCGTTCAAATTGCCGGAAATTCCGGTGGCGGTGGCCTCCGAGTGGCTGGAACGTCGTCCCGATATCGCGACCGCCGAGCGCAGGGTCGCGGCAGCCAATGCCGGGATCGGCGTCGCGCAGGCGGCGTTTTATCCGTCGCTGACCTTGTCGGCTTCGGGAGGGTATCAGGCAAATCACTGGTCGGATTGGTTTGATGTGCCGGGACGGGTCTGGTCGCTGGGCGCAGGATTGGCGCAACTGATTTTTGACGGTGGCCGTCGCTCGGCGTTGAAGGACAGCGCCGTCGCGGCGTATGACGCAACGGTTGCCGATTACAAGCAAACCGTCTTGGTTGCGTTCCAGGAAGTGGAAAACCAACTGACAGCGCTGCGCGTACTCGACGACGAATGGCGCTCGCAACAGGCTGCCTTGAGCGCGGCGCGTGATACCGAAACGCTGATCATCAATCAGTACAAAGCCGGCACGACGACGTATCTCAACGTGGTGATCGCGCAAACGGCGCGGCTCAATGCCGAAAACCACACGATCCAGTTGCGTGGCCGCCAATTGACGGCCAGCGTGGCGCTGATCAATGCGCTGGGGGGAGGCTGGCCGGGGTTGACGCCGACGCCATGAGCATGGCGGTGACAAGAAACAAACTTGTTTTATAGTATCGTTCTATCGAGTACCGAGAAAAACAAAACGCAGGTGAAACCATCTTCCGAAATCCGTCCCGGTCCCGCGGCTTACAGCAATTCGCAGGTGATCGGGCTTTTTTTGCCGTATCTGAGACCTTACGTTGTTCGTATTACGGTGGCGTTGCTGTGTCTGGTGATCGCCAAGATTGCCAATGTCGGGGTGCCGCTGGTGATGAAACGGATTGTCGATGGGCTGGATGCCGCCCACGCGCCGTTGATGGTGCCGTTGGCGTTGCTGGCGGCCTACGGCGCTCTGCGCATTTCGACAACGCTTTTCACCGAATTGCGCGAGGTCTTGTTCGTCAAGGTGACGCAGCGCGCCACGCGGGCGGTGATGTTGCAGGTGTTCCGCCATCTGCACGAGATGAGTCTGCGTTTTCATTTGCAGCGGCAAACCGGCCGCTTGACCCGCGATATCGAGCGCGGGCAGCGTGGTATCACGACCTTGATCGATTTCACGCTGTTTTCGATTTTGCCGACCCTCGTCGAAGTGACGCTGGTGCTCAGCGTGCTGTTTTACAGCTACGACTGGACCTTCATGGCGATCACGGTGGGGGCTTTGGTGGTTTACCTGACGCACACCATTCTGGTGACGGAATGGCGGACAAACATGCGGCGGCGGATGAACGAATTCGACTCGCAGGCCAGTGCCCGGGCGACCGACAGTCTGCTGAATTACGAGACGGTCAAGTATTTCGGCAATGAGCGCTGGGAAGAAGCGCATTACGATGAGAACCTGCTGCTGTGGGAGAAGGCGGCCATCCGCAACCAGACCGCGCTGTCGGTACTGAACCTGGGGCAGTCGGCGATCATCGCCGTGGCAGTGACGCTGATGATGTGGCGCGCGACGGTCGGCGTCGTCAACGGCACGATGACGATCGGCGATCTGGTGCTGGTCAACGCGCTGATGATCCAGTTGTACATTCCGTTGAATCTCCTCGGCTTCGTGTACCGTGAAATCCGCCAGTCGCTGGCGGACATGGAGCGGCTGTTCACGCTCAACGAGATGAAGGTTGAAATCGCCGATGCGCCGGAGGCGCTTCCGTTGCGGGTCGATCACGGCGAAATCCGTTTTGAAAACGTCAGCTTTCACTACGAGGCGTCGCGTCCGATTCTGGAGAACGTATCGTTTTGTGTCGGCGCCGGAAAAACGGTGGCCGTTGTCGGCCCGTCGGGCGCCGGGAAATCGACGCTGGCGCGGCTGTTGTTCCGTTTTTACGACGTGACCGAAGGCGCTGTTGCCATCGACGGTCAGGATATCCGCTCGGTCACGCAGGAGAGTCTGCGCGCCGCGATCGGTATCGTGCCGCAGGATACGGTGCTGTTCAACGACACGCTCGAATACAACATCGGGTACGGGCGGACATCGGCGGCACACGAAGAGATCGAAACGGTGGCGCGGATGGCGCAACTCGAAGATTTCATTGCCCGTTTGCCGGAGGGGTACGCGACACAAGTCGGCGAACGTGGATTGAAACTGTCGGGCGGCGAAAAACAGCGGGTGGCGATTGCCCGTACGCTGTTGAAGCGCCCGCAGATTCTGATTTTCGACGAAGCGACATCGTCGCTCGATTCACGTTCGGAAAGACAGATTCAGGTGGCGATACGCGACATCGCCCGTGAGCATACGACGCTGATCATCGCGCACCGCCTGTCCACGATTGTTGACGCCGACGAGATTCTGGTGCTGGAACACGGTCGGATCGTCGAGCGCGGACGACACATGTCGTTGTTGGCGGCGAAAGGGTTGTACGCGCGGATGTGGCGTTTGCAGCAGGCCGAACAACGAGCCGAGCGGGAAGTCGGGAAACTTTGATCGGCGAAAATAGTGTTAACAGACCCTGGGCGTCACTACGCGACGAAACATTTCAGAAACAATTCATGCCGAAGCCGTGCGAAAGCGCCTGATTTTTCATGATCGCTTGATGTTATACAGAAATGCGCTGTTTAAAAAAGATGCATTTGAAAAAACATGAAACATTTTTGTTCGAATGGGTTGGCAAAAGGAACAGTTTATAACCTGCCATGCTAGACTGTAAAAGTTGTGTATGTGAGGCAAAATATTACTGCCTAAAGCCACCCGCAGAAATAGGTGCGGATCGTAGTTCATGTTTTCATATATAGGGGAATAACATGCGGCTTCCATTCTTTCTTCGTTTCTTTCAGAAAGCCGGCAAAAAAATAGAGTGCGTCAAAAAAGATAGCCGTATTTCGTGCGGGACGGTGTCGCACGGTTTTTTGCTGGTGGTGTTTGGCCTTTTGTTTTCAGGTGCTGCTTATGCGCAAAATGCCAACCTGGATGTCAGCCAGACCTTCAACCCAAGCAACGGCCCTGCGGACGGTCAATTCACCAGTACTTTTACCATCCTCAACCACGGGCCTAGTGTTGCCGTGAATGCGGTGCTGACCAGTACCTTAAGCGCAGCACCGGTCGGCGGAACTTTCAATTTTGATTCGTATACCGGATGCACCTTGTCGGGGGTGACGCTTACGTGTCCTCTCGGCAACATGAATCCTGGCGCAACGGCTACCGTCACTGTCGTCTATACCCTTGGCGGCACTCCCGGCGTGTGGATCAGCGAAGGGGTTGTCGCTTCAGACACGCCCGACCTTGATCCTGCCAACGACAGGATAGAGCGGTTTGTGACAACGGTAGAATCTTCAGACCTTGAGCTGACGGCCAGCGGTCCGACGACCCCCGTGATGGCGGGTGGGGTTTTTCAGTATGCGCTTTCTGTCAAGAATAACGGTGCCAGCTCGGTTCCCTCTGACGGTTTCGTTGTCGTGCAGTTTGAGGTTCCTGCCAACGTTCGTATGACCAGCGCTTCCGGCGCCGGCTGGACGTGCGTTCCTCCCAACGGAGTTGCCGGTACTCAGGTCACTTGCACAAGATCTGGCCCTATGGCGGTCAACGCCACATTTCCATTGACGATTAACGCTCGTGCGGTGGGTACGGTTTCCGGCGAAGTCGATGCCACTTTTTCTGTTCGCGCCAGGAATCTCGATGGTTCGGCAGTGCCTGACCCTGACATTTTCAACAACGAGGCGGCCGTTTCCATCGAAATCTCTGCGGGCACCGATGTCAGCATCAGAAAAACAGTTTCTCTTAATGAGACCACCGGCGTGCTGACCTATACGCTGACGCCGCGCTATGAGGAAGGTGATCCCCTGACCACCGTTCCGATTACTGTCACTGACACGTACGCCGCTGCGCATTTCAATTTTATCGGTTGGGTTACCGATCCTTCCCTCGATGGTTGGAACTGTTCCACGCCTACCGCGTCAGGCCTCAACATGACTTTTGCGTGCACTCGGATGGGGTACACAGGCGCCAGCGGCACTGCCATGCCCGTCATCCAGTTCACGGCAGCCCCGGGCGTGGGTGCGACTGATGCCACGAACCAGGCGGAGATCGCGTTGGGCGGCGGCAGAGAAGACCCGGTAACGGATAACAATTCCCACGACGTCACGATCAACGTTGACGGCTTGGCTGACATAACAATAAGCAAGAGAGCCTCTTTCACTCCTGCGGTAGCCGTGGTCGGACAGGATTTCACGTACACCCTGACGGCAAGAAATCTTGGCCCGTGGAGTGTTCCGCCGGGGCAGCCGATCATCATTGAAGATGTGCTGCCCAATCAACTCGCCATCACGGGCGTGCCCACCGGCACCGACTGGACTTGCGCTGTTTCCCAGAGCGGTGTCCCGGTCACCGTTTACCCGGTGACCAGCACGACGGCAAACCCGGTTACCGTCTCCTGCGAGTATCTCCAAGGGCTCGTTGCCAGCAGTACGGTCACCACCCCTGCGATCACGCTCCCGGTTCGGATCATGGATGATGTTACGATCAACAACCTTGCCTGCGTTTCTCTTGCTCCCAGAATCCCCGGCACTACGCCGTCGAACTGGCGCCACGATACGATACCTGGCAATAACTGCTCTGATGATACGAGAGGGACGGTTGTTGTCGCAACCACGGAAAGCGCCGACCTTCAAATTGTCAAAACAGCAAGCGCGCCGACGGTTAACGCCGGTGAGGATCTTGTCTATACGCTGACTGTAACCAATCTGGGGCTGGATACCGCCACCAACGTCACCCTCACCGATGCCTTGTCGTCACTTTTTGCTACGGGAGGGTTGCAGAATGTCGTGATTACGACACTCCCCGCCGGAGGCGGAGCGTGCTCCGTGGACACCCTGACCACCCCCACCTTTCCTTTAAACGGAACCTCACGTACGGTGACATGCGAATTCCCATCACTGACGTTTGGCGAAACCGCCGTTGTTGAAATCACCGTGCGGCCCACGATTGACGCTACCGGCAATCGTGCAAATACGGCAACCGTGTTTTCTGCCGATGTGGGTGACCCGGATCATGGCAACAACAGTTCCACGATAACCAGCGAGGTAAAAGCCGTTTACGATTTGACCGTGAGCACCACGGCCAGCAGCGGCGGCGTGACGTCAGCGTACGCGCCCGCCAATTCCATCGTTGCGTTTTCGACAACCGTCAGAAACATCGGCTTGTCAAGAGCGCCGACAGCGCAAGTGATCATCACCCTTCCTGCCAATGCAGCGTTTGTTCGATGGGTGGGGACAGTGACGAATTGCACTTCTCCCACGGCTCCCATGGGCGGAACCATGACTTGCGAATGGCCGGCGGGAATTGAGGCGAACGGCAGCCGGGTCATTTCTTATGAGGTCATGGCTCCTGCCACGGTGGGGGCTATCGTTACCAGTTCTGCCGTAGTGGGGCTTATCGACACCACGGCGTTTGACCCCGAGTCGGATCTGACCAATAACACCGCGGCGGCGCAAATCGAAATCACCGCCGCTCAGGCAGACATACAGGTCGATGTCGGCGATTTTCCCGATCCGATTCTTCTTGGTGATCTGACGACTTACACCATCAAGGTGTTAAACGCCGGACCGTCGCTTGCCAACCATGTGACGATGGTTTCTGTTTTCAGCACGGGAACGGCTGATTTCAGTTATCAGGGAGCGTTGACGGTGACCCATGGCGGCAGTTGTGTGGAACCGCCCATAGGTACCATCGCCGGGCAGTTGAAGTGTACATGGCCGCAGTTGGGCATTGGCGAGGAGGCAACCGTTACGTACGAAATGAAGGCGGAAGCCCTTATCAATCTTGCTTTGCTGTCGGGAAGCAACCTGGTGGAGGTTTCTGCTTCTGCTGATGAGGAAGACCCTTATCCGCTCAGCAACAGCTTGACGGAAACCACGACCGCCAATCGAAGCGGGCTACCGGGTACTGGAGCCGATCTCGGTATCACCAAAACGGCCTCAAAACCAAGAGTTACTCAGGGCACCACGTATGACTACACGATTACGGTTCATAACTACGGCCCGGAGGATGTCACGACAACACAGGGCGCTCAGGTCGTCGATGTCTTGCCGGTGGGAATCTCGCTAACGGCGGTTCCTGCCGGTTGTAGCTACGCCACGGCAACCCGGACGCTGACGTGTCTGGTCGGCGCGTTGGTAAATGGCGCTGATTATTCCGTTACCGTGCCGGTTAAGGTCGAAATAGGAGGCACCGGCTCGATTGTCAATACGGCAGTCGTGGATATGCCCGGCGATCTCGATTCGAGCAACAATACCGCAACGGCAACCGTCCAGCGTTATCTGGAACACATTCCCACGCTGTCTCAGGGAGGAATGATGGCTCTGGTCGTGCTTCTTGCTTTGGCGGCAGCGACGTATCGCCGGAGAGAAAGTTTCACCTCCCTGCGACGGAATACCTGAAAAAAGCAACGCTTCATTTTCTGCGCTAGAGTGGTTTTGGTTCAAATGCGTACACTTTTTCCCTCCCCCCCAAGGGGAGGGAGAAGGAAGAAAGTGGTGTTTCAAACGCGAGAGTGATACGGGACGGCTTTGGGGGGCCGCTTCGGGTATTGCTCTCGCGGTGGTGGAGGCTGATTCCTTCCGGTGCTATTTCGCGGTCGGCAGTTTGCCCTGAACGCCCTCGACGTAGTAGTCCATCTTCAGCAAGGCTTCGTCGGCGATGGTGTGACCGGAGGCGAGGCGCTCTTTGCCTTCGTTGTCGCGCAACGGGCCGGTGAACGGATGCAGTTTGCCGGAAGCGATGTTGGCTTCAGCCGCTTTGACCTGCGCGACGACTTCAGCCGGGATGGCTGAGTGGATCGGGCCGACCTGGATAAAGCCTTCCTTGACGCCGCCCCACACTTGACTCGGTTTCCACGTGCCGTCGAGCACCGATTGGACGACGCCGGTGTAGTAGTTTTCCCAACGGTGGGTGACGGCGGCGAGTTGCATGTTCGGCGCGTATTTCGACATATCGCTGTGGTAAGCGACGGCATAAACTTTTTTGGCTTCTGCCGCCTGCACGGCGGCGGTCGAATCGGAATGGTGGGTCAGAACGTCGGCGCCTTGCGAAACCAGCGTGTCGGCGGCTTCGCGCTCGCGGCCCGGGTCGTACCAGGAATTGGTCCACACCACTTTGACTTGTGCGGTTGGGTTGACACTGCGCATGCCGCGCGTGAAGGCGTTGATTCCCATGACCACTTCCGGAATCGGATAAGCGGCGACATAGCCGGCGGTATTGGTTTTGGTCATTTTGCCGGCGATGATGCCGGCGAGGTAACGGCCTTCGTAAAAACGGGCGTTGTAAAAGCCCATGTTTTTGGCGGTCTTGAAACCGGTGGCGTGCTCGAAAAAATTTTTCGGGAACTGGTTGGCGACTTTCAGCGTCGGGTTCATGAAACCAAACGAGGTGGCGAAAATCAGTTGATGACCGTTTTGCGCCAGGTCGCGGACAACGCGCTCGGCGTCGGCGCCTTCAGGAACGCTCTCGATGTATTTGACCTGAATCTTGTCGCCGAATTTCTTTTCGAGGGCGACGCGCGCCAGATCGTGCTGGTACGTCCAGCCGGCGTCGCCGATCGGGCTGACGTAAACGAAACCGATCTTCAGCGGCTCGGTCTTGGCGGGTTCTTGCGCCGCCGTCGTTGCCGACGACGCGCAGAACAGCGCGGCGGTGAGCAAAAGGGTTTGGGAACGACTCCATTTCATCGGTTTCTCCTTGATGGAAAATAACGTATCGGTTCGGGTCAGTCGCCCGGATGGAAAGGCCTGCCGAGCGATACCGGCGCGTTCAGCCGAACGGTCAGCGCATGGCGCGAGATCAACGTTAACACAACGATGGTCGCCAAGTAGGGCAGCATCGACAAAAATTGCGGCGGAATGGCGGTGCCCAAGGCTTGTACCTGAAATTGCGCCAGGGTGACGAAGCCGAACAGATAGGCTCCGGCCAGCGCCCGCCAAGGTCGCCAAGTGGCGAATACCACCAGCGCGACGGCGATCCAGCCGCGGCCGGCCACCATGCCTTCCGCCCACAGCGGCGTATAAGCGACCGCCAGGTAAGCGCCGGCCAGCCCCGAGCAGAGTCCGCCGAAGAGAACGCAGAGAAAGCGCACGGCGTTTACCGGCAGACCGATGGCGTGAGCGGCGTGCGGCGATTCGCCGACGGCGCGGACGATCAACCCGGCGCGCGTGCGCGTCAGCAGCCAATGCACCAGCACGAACAGCACCAGTGCCAGATAAACGATGGGACTGTGCGAAAAAAGCAATTCGCCGATGAGCGGAAGATCGGAAAGACCGGGAAGGTGTAATGCCGGCAGTCCGTCGATGACTTTCGCGACGTAATCGCGGCCGACGAACGAAGCCAGCCCGACACCGAACAGCGAGAGCGCCAAGCCGGTGGCCACCTGATTGGCCATCAGCGACAACACGATGAACGCGAAGATCGACGCCAATACCATCGCGGCACCGGCACCGGCGGCAATGCCCAGCCACGGCGAGTTCGTGTTGACGGCGACGATGAACGCCGCCACCGCGCCGACCGTCATCATGCCTTCGACGCCGAGGTTCAGCACGCCCGACTTTTCGGTGACGAGTTCACCGAGTGCCGCCAGTGCCAGTGGGGTGCCGGCGGCGAGGGTGAGCGCGATCAGGTGGATGAAGGTTTCCATCAGTGGTGCGAAGCGGGCAATGTCGGGTTGACGGATTCGGGAAGGGAT
Organism: Burkholderiales bacterium; assembly: GCA_031260355.1. Classification (GTDB taxonomy): domain Bacteria; phylum Pseudomonadota; class Gammaproteobacteria; order Burkholderiales; family Casimicrobiaceae; genus UBA931. The sequence goes on along the minus strand of JAIRJZ010000020.1, from coordinate 7,097 downwards.
GGCGCCTCAACGGTTGCCGAACGGAAGAAACGCAGTCGGTAACGGATGAACACGTCGGCGCCCAGCAGCACAAAGAGCAGCGCCCCCTGGAAGAGGCCGGTGACCGCCGACGGCAGTCCCAGGTGGATTTGCGCCGATTCGCCGCCGAGGTAGAGCAGCGATAACAGCAAGCCGGAAAAGACGATACCGATCGGGTGCAGACGACCGACAAAGGCGACGATGATCGCCGCGAAGCCGTAACCGGGCGATACCGAAGCGGTCAACTGGCCGAGCGGCCCGACCACTTCGCAAGCACCGGCCAGTCCGGCGCCGGCGCCGCCGGCCAGTAAGCCTATCCACACCGTACGGTTGGCCGGAATACCGGCGTACAGCGCCGCCGTCGGCGCCAGTCCCGCCACGCGCATCTGAAAACCGAGCCAGCTTTTTTTGATGAAAAACCAGCACAACAAGGCGACGCCCAACGCAAAAAAGATGCTGATGTTGAGGCGGACTTCATCGCTTACTATCGGCAACAGCGCCGAAGCGGAAAACAGTTTGGATTCCGGGAAGTTGTAACCTTCGGGGTCGCGCCAGGGGCCGTGAATCAGAAACGACAAGAGGTAGCCGGCGATGTACACCAGCATCAGCGACACCAGAATCTCGTTGGTGCGAAAACGGGTACGGAGAAACGCCGGAATGGCCGCCCAGGCCATGCCGCCGAGCGTGCCGCACACCAGCATCAGCGGCAACAACCAATAGGCTTCAACGCCGTCGAACGCGAGCGCGATGCCGGTGGCGCCGAGCGCGCCGAGGATGAGTTGGCCTTCGGCGCCGATGTTCCAGACATTGGCGCGGAAGCCGAGCGCCAGTCCGTTGGCGATCAGTATCAACGGGGCGGCTTTCAGCAGCAGTTCGCTGACGCCGTACCACGAGTTGACCGGAGTGACGAAGAAAACGAACAACGCCTGCCAGGGATCGAAACCGAGCCAGGCGAAAACGGCGGCGCCGATCACGAGCGTCGCCAGCAGCGCAGCGAGCGGCGACAGCCATACCGCCAGACGCGATGGTTCGGGACGGGGCTCAAGACGCAGCATCATGCGACAACAGAGGTGGAGAAAGCGCCGGACATCATCAGCCCGATGGCTTCCGGCGTGGTTTCGCCGGGCACCATCGGCGGCGACAAACGCCCCTGCGCGATGACCGTCAACCGGTCGCAGATTTCAAAGAGTTCGTCGAGTTCTTCCGACAACACCAGCACGGCGACACCCTGCGTGCGCAGATCGATCAATTCCTGACGAATCTGGGCGGAAGCGCCGACATCGACTCCCCAGGTCGGCTGCGCCACCAGCAACACGCGCGGGTTCTGCCGCACTTCGCGCCCGATGATGAACTTTTGCAGGTTGCCGCCCGACAGGTTGTGCGCCAACACATGCGCGCCAGCCGCCTTGACGCCGAAACGGACGATGGTTTCCTGCGTATAACGGCGTGCGGCGCCGAAACGGATCAGGCCGCAGCGCACCAGATTTTGCCGATGGGCGGTGAGCAGCGTGTTTTCGGTGAGCGTCATTTCAGGAACGGCGCCACGTCCCAGCCGCTCTTCCGGAATGTAGGCCAGCCCCAGATTGCGGCGGGCTTCGGTATCGAGCGCGCCCGCCGCCGTGCCGCACAGTCGGACGGCGCGTTGTTGCGCGGCGGGAAGCGGCTTTTCGCCAGACAAAAGCGCGACCAACTCGCGCTGACCGTTGCCGGACACGCCGGCAATGCCGACGATTTCACCGGCGTGCACCTCCAGCGAGACATCAATGAGCGCGGTGCCGAACGGATCGTCGGGAACGTAGTTCAATCGCTCAATCACCAGTTGCGGGTTGCCGCGCAGCACCGGATGCAGTTTCGGGCGCGGCAATTCGCTGCCGATCATCATCTGCGCCAGCGCGGCGTTGCTTTTTTCGGCGGGGATGCAGGAGCCGGAGACGCGGCCGCCGCGCAATACGGTGGCGCGGTGACACAACGCCCGGATTTCGTCGAGCTTGTGGCTGATGTACAGGATGCTGCATCCCTCGGCGGCGAGTTGGCGCAGCGTTTCAAAAAGTTTTTCGACCGCCTGCGGTGTCAGCACCGAAGTCGGTTCGTCCATGATCAGCAACCGTGGCGATTGCAGCAGACAGCGGATGATTTCAACCCGCTGACGTTCGCCGACCGACATGGTGTGAATGTGGCGGTCGGGGTCGAGCGGCAGGCCGTAATGCTGCGACAGTTCGGTGATGCGCTGGCGCAAAACATCGGCAGGCCAGCGCCGGGCGCTGCCCAGCGCGATGTTTTCGGCGACGGTCAGGGTTTCGAAAAGCGAAAAATGCTGAAATACCATGCCGATGCCCAGAGCCCGTGCTTGCGCCGGGCTGTTGATGATCACCGGCTGGCCTTCCCAGCGGATGTCACCGGCGTCGGGCGCGACGGCGCCGTAGATGATTTTCATCAGCGTCGATTTGCCTGCGCCGTTTTCACCGAGCACGGCGTGGATTTCTCCCGGCATCACGTCGAGATGGATGTCATCGTTGGCGACGACACTCGGATAGTGCTTGGAGATGCCCGAAAGGGACAGGACGGGACGCCGGGAGTTGTCAGAGCGTTGCGCGGACACGGCAAAGCGTACGGAAAAGAGATGGCACATTATAGCGAAGCCGTTGCACCGACGGGAGCGCGCCAAGGAACGGCGGGCAGGCGGCGCGGGTGCCGCTTCGCCGGTCGAAAAGACGTTGTCAAGTCAACGGAACCTTCCGGCGTTCAAAATCTGCGCATGTGCGGCGGGAAACGTCTCGCCGCGATTCATGCCTGTTCCTGCACACAGTTATCCACAAAATCTGTGGATGGTGGTTTTTGGCTTTTCCGTTGAAAAGAAAGGCGCAGGCATTTCCCGTGTCGTTGCGGTAAACTCTCTCCCTTTCATCTCGCCGCAGAAAGGCTCCGCAGGAAGGGCGCCCAAGCGGGAAAACTTTTTGAAGTCCGCGCATGATGTCTGATACGACGACGCTGAAATGGCAAGATCTCTTGCGGCTGTGGCCGGCGATGCTGGCAATGGTCGTGGTGATCGTGGCATCGAACTGGCTGGTGCAGTTTCCGATCAACGACTGGCTGACGTATGGCGCGTTTACCTACCCGGTGGCGTTTCTGGTTTCGGGGCTGACCAACCGCCGTGCAGGGCCGCAGGCGGCGCGGCAGGTGGCCTGGCTGGGGTTTGCGGTAGCGGTTTGCCTTTCGGCCTGGCTGGCGCCGGTACGCATCGCGGCGGCTTCCGGCATCGCGTTTCTGTTTTCACAACTGCTGGATATTTCGGTTTTTCACCGACTGCGTCGGCAAAGCTGGTGGCGGGCGCCGCTGATCGCTTCGGCGCTGGCGTCGATTCTCGATACGGCGATCTTTTTCAGTTGCGCTTTCGCCGGCACGGAGATGCCTTGGTTGACGCTGGCAATAGGCGACTTGGGGGTCAAACTGGCGATGGCGGTGTTCCTGCTGGTGCCGTTCCGGCTGTTGTTGCCGGTGATACTCGGCACCCGCACTTCTGGACCGACGCGGTAAGACCATGATTCGGCTGGCGATCGCGCGGCAGCGCTACAATCCGCACGGCGGTGCCGAACGGTTTGTGGCGCGCGCACTGGAAGCATTGAGCGCCGAAGGGCGGGTTGCCGTCACCTTGCTGGCGCGCGACTGGCCAGAGGAAGCGGCGTCCTCCCGTGATTGGCGCTTTCAGCGGGCCGATCCATTTTATTGGGGGCGCACTTGGCGCGAGGCGTCGTTTGCCTGCGCGGTCAACCGTCGGGCGGCGGAATACGATTTGCTGCAAAGCCACGAACGCATTCCCGGCGCGGCGGTTTTTCGCGCCGGCGATGGCGTACACGCGACCTGGCTTGACCATCAGGCGCGCGCCCGCGGCGCGTTTGGAAGGATGGCGTTGCGCTGGAGCATGTACCACCGTTATCTCTGCCGCACCGAGCGTGCGATGTTCACGCATCCGGCGCTGCGTTGTGTGATCTGCAATTCCCGGATGGTGCGTGACGACATCGTTGCCCGCTTCGGCGTACCCGCCGAAAAACTGGCGGTGGTGTATAACGGCGTGGATACCGCGACGTTTCACCCGGAGGTGGCGCGTTACCGCACCGAAATGCGTACGCAGTGGGGCATCGATGAGGAAGCGCCGCTGCTGGCTTTTGTCGGTTCCGGCTTCGCGCGCAAGGGCGTGGAAACCGCGTTGCGGGCGATAGCGCCGCTGTTGTCGGTTCACTTGGTGATTGCCGGTGAAGACAAACGGCGGGGGCATTATGAGGCGTTGGCGCGGGAATTGGGCGTGATGCCGCGGGTGCGTTTTCTGGGCGCAGTCGATGACGTAAAGCCGGTGTATGGCGCCGCCGATGCGTTCTTCCTGCCGACGTTGTATGACCCTTTCCCCAATGCCTGCATCGAGGCGCTGGCATGCGGCCTGCCGCTGCTGACGAGCACGGGCTGCGGGGCGGCAGAATGGATTACCGAGGGTCACGACGGCTGGGTGTGCGACGCGCTCGATGTGACGGGTTATCAGACGGCTCTGAAAGACTGGCTGGCTTGCCGAAAGACGGAGGAGGGGCGCCTAGCCTTGCGCACGGCGGCGCGGGCGGCGGCGGAACCTTACACCTTGTCGGCGATGGCGACGGCGTTGTCATTGTTGTATTCACAATTGTTGACATGCCAATAGGATTTATTTGCCAAATGGATGTCACAATGCGGCGACTTTTTGCTAACATGGAACCCATCTATCCGCAAGAGAGGTAGGGGTATTTATTATGGCGCATGTGGAATGGGTTGACGAGTTGAGCGTCGGCATTGATGCGGTCGATAAGCAGCATCAACGGATCATCGAGTATGTCAACAAACTCTATGATAATTTGCATGACCGCGCGCTTTTGGCCGAGGTGTTGGCGGACACCGTTGAATATACGGAGTCGCACTTCGCGTTTGAAGAAACGATGATGGAGGAGGCGGGGTATCCCTACCTGCGGGCGCACAAGCGCATCCATGATCTTTTCATTCGGCGCGTCGCAAAATACAAAGAGCGTTTTGTCGCCGGCGAAGACATCGCCGAAGAATTGCATGACACGCTGGTGCGTTGGCTTATCACGCACATCAAAAGCGAGGATGCCAATTATTCGGCCAGCCTGATCGCCAAGTTCGGCAAAGACGAAGCGAAGATAGCCAAAAAGAAAAAAAGCTGGTTTGCGCGGCTGTTTGGCGAATAAAAGGGAAAAATCATTACCGACACAATGCCCGGAACTTCCGGGCATTGTTCTTTGGGGCTGGCCTGGGGCTGTCCCTCCGGGGGAAGTCGGGGCAGGAATGGGCTACAATCTGACCTCTTTCATGGAAGCGCATACCGGGAACACGACGGGCGCGCGCAGATCGGGTTATGTCGACAGTACCTTTTTCAAAACAGGTTGCCTTTGACGAGGCATTGATCCGTAAATACGACGAGGCCGGGCCGCGTTACACGTCTTATCCGACGGCCGACCGGTTTCACAACGGGTTTACCGAAGCCGACTACCGGAAAGCGCTGGCGGCGCGTCGCGAAATGTCGCCGCCGGAACCGTTGTCGGTGTATGTGCACCTGCCGTTTTGCAGCACGATTTGTTATTACTGTGCGTGCAACAAGATCATCACCAAAGACCATGGCCGCAGCGCCAAATACATTCGCTATCTGGCGCGCGAACTCGATTTGGCCGCGCGTCAGTCCGAAGACCGCGAAGCGAGGGCGTTGAAACAACTGCATTGGGGCGGTGGCACGCCGACTTTTTTGTCGCACGAAGAAATGCGCGATTTGATGGGGCATTTGCGCAAGCATTTCACCTTTACGCCGGACGCCGAGGTGTCGATCGAAGTCGATCCGCGCAAAGTCGATGAAACGACCGTCGGCCTGCTCGGGGAACTCGGTTTCAACCGTATTTCGGTCGGCGTACAGGACTTCAATGCCGAGGTTCAGGAAGCGATCAACCGCGTTCAGAGCGAAGAAGAAACGCTGGCGGTGATCCATGCCGCCCGTGCCCGTGGTTTCGTTTCGGTCAACATCGATCTGATCTACGGGCTTCCCAAACAAACGCTTGGCGGTTTCGCCGAAACGCTCGACCGCGTGATTGCCGTGGCGCCCGACCGCATCGCGCTGTACAACTACGCGCACGTGCCGCACATGGCCAAACCGCAGCGGCGCATTCCGCTCGAAGATGTGCCGAAGCCGGAAGAGCGGTTACGCATTCTGGCGCTGGCGATCGAAAAACTGGGCGACGCAGGATATGTGTACATCGGGATGGATCATTTCGCCAAGCCGGACGACGAACTGGCGCGCGCCCAGCGCGAGGGAACGCTGCACCGCAATTTTCAGGGCTACACCACGCATGCCGACTGCGACCTTCTGGCGTTCGGCATTTCCGGCATCGGCAAGGTCGGCGCGACCTATGTGCAAAGCGTCAAAACGCTGGACGAGTATTATGCGGCGCTCGACGCACAAAAACTGCCGGTGTTGCGCGGCTATACGCTGACGCGCGACGATGAATTGCGCCGTGCCGTGATTCAGCAGTTGATGTGCCAATTTGAACTGGAACCGGCGAAAGTCGAAGCCCAATGGGGAATCCGGTTCGACGATTATTTCGCCACCGAGCGCGCGGCGCTACCGCCGCTCGTCGAAGACGGCTTGATCGAGTGCTTGCCTGACCGGATCAAAGTGACCGACCGCGGCCGCCTTCTTGTGCGTACGGTGGCGATGGCCTTCGACCGTCACCTGCGCGAAACGGAAACGCAGGGCAGGTATTCGAGAGTGATCTAGCCCGGTATCAGAGAAGCCTTTCCCCTTGTCTGGAGAGGGCGCGAACGGGAAACAGCATGCTTTGCCCGGTGCAGTGCAAATCATTCCCCTCCAAAGGAGGGGGGAGCGAGTGGGGCTTTCGATAATGACACGCTCGGATGGCAAACCATTCCCCTCCTCTGGATAGATTGTTCACTTTATATTGATATTGTACTGTTTACGATGAAAGAACAATAGCAACGTATCGTTCAATGCCTCAAAGCTTTTACTGTATCTTTTACTTTTCCTGTTAAATCTGGCA